>NZ_BAAJXA010000001.1:0-465710 GCF_057537855.1 Streptomyces diversicolor | reverse complement strand
CGTCCGCGCCCCGGACCACGGTCGTACGGCGCCGGACCAGGGCGGGTACGTTCGGTGGGGGCGGGCTCGGGGAACAGAGCGAGGCATGCCAGACGTACGGAAGTGGACCGCGGGCCCCAAGCGGTTCGTGAAGCGGCGCCGTGACCCGGTCGTCGTCCAGACGGTGCGGTCGGCCGGCGCGGCGACGATCGCGTACGTCGTCGCGCTGCGGCTGAGCCCGGAGCCCGCGCCGCTCACCGCGCCCCTGACCGCCCTGCTCGTCGTCCAGGTCACGCTGTACGCCACGCTCACCAACGGCATCCGCCGGGTGAACTCCGTGGTGGCGGGCGTCCTGGTCGCCATCGCCTTCAGCCTGCTGGTCGGGCTGACCTGGTGGAGCCTTGCCCTGCTGATCGTGGCCGCGCTGGCCGTGGGCCGCCTGGTGCGGGTCGACGAGTACGTACCCGAGGTGGCGATCAGCGCCATGCTGGTGCTCGGTGTGACCACGGTCGGCAACACGGCCTGGGCCCGGGTGGTGGAGACGCTGATCGGCGCGGCCGTCGGGCTCGCCTGCAACCTGGTGCTCGCTCCCCCGGTGTGGGTGGACGAGGCCGGGGAGTCGATCGAGGGGCTGGCCCGGCGGGTGCGGCAGCTGACGCTGCGGCTGGGCGAGCAGGCAGCGGGGCGCGTCCCGTGGGAGCTGGCCGCCGAGCGGCTGCACGAGGCGCGCAAGCTCGATCACGACATCATCGAGGTGGACGCCGACCTGCGGCAGGCCGAGGACAGTCTGCGGCTCAATCCGCGCGTCCGGGAGGGCCTGCTGCACCGGGTGGTGCTGCGGACCGGACTGGACACGCTGGAGATCTGCACGGTCGTGCTGCGGGTGCTGGCCAGGACCTTCACGGACCTGGCGAAGTCACGCGCGCCCCACCCCCTGTTCCCGCCGGAGACGGGCGCCGCCGTGGAGCGGCTGCTGTCCGAGGTCGGCGACGCGGTGGTCAGCTTCGCGGTGCTGGTGACCACCGATCTGAGCGTCAGCGCCGAGTCCGCCGAGGCGCGGCTGACCGCCGAACTGCAGACGGCGGCGGGCACCCGCGACAAGGTGGCCCTGCTGCTGCGGGAGGAGGCCGAGCGGGACCCGCGACGCTGGCAGCTGCTCGGCGCGGTCCTGACCGAGGTGAACCGGATCATCGACGAGCTGGACACCGAGCACCGTTCGCGCCGCCTGCTGGAGGAGCTGGACCGGGTCGCGCACAAGCAGCGGGACCGGCTGCCCTGGATGGCCTGGGTGCGGGAGCGGGTGGGCGTGCCCGAGCGGCTGCGCCGAAACCACACGGACCCCGGAACACATGCGCACCGATGAGGCACGGACCGGCGAGGCACAGGGGCACGCCGGTGACGGGCGCACGGTGGCGTGATCCACCCCTGCACCTACGCGAGGCGATGCGGCTGAACTTCGCGGGTCCGCCGGAGCCGGCCGCGCTCCGGGCGGGGACGGGCAAGGTGCGCGCCGTATCGGGCCGGCCGTGACGCGGCCGGCTGTCCCGCGAGCCGCGGAACCATGGAGTACTGCCCCGGCAGCCGCCATCATCCGCGCCCCGGCCCTGGGCCACCTCACGTCGCCGGCCCGGCTGCTCCCCCGCGCCCCGTGAACCACCGCCCGGCCCCGCCCCGGCGACCGGCCGCCCCGCTCCGGAGCGAGTCGTCGCGCCAGTCAGCGGGCACGGGTGTGGACGAACGGTCCCGCCCTCATGGGCACGGCGGCCCGCGCCCGCGGCGGCGCGCTGCCCCCGGACGCCGACCCGCTCGGGCGGCCATGGCCGCGCCCCTGCGTCGGTCGGGGCCGACACGGGCGGACCGGGCGCCGGGTGGGCGATGCCGCGAGGCGGCTCGACGGCGTCCACGGCGGCAGCGGTCGGTCCGCTGGTTTGTGGCTGCGTGCTCGCCGCGGGGCGCGGGTGGCCTCGGCCTTGTTTGCCTCGGTGGGGTGGTCCGGGTCATGGTGGCTGTCACGACCGGGGCAGCGGACATCCGTGAGGTGCGGGTATGGGCAGTGGTGCGGGAGCGACGGGCGGCGGCTGGAGCCGGCGCCGGTTCGTCGGGGCGATGGCGGGCGGTGCCGCCGCGGTGGCCCTGCCGGCACCGGCGGCGCCGCGGGCCGAGCCCGGACAGCCGGCGCCCGCGTCGTCCGCCCTGCCCGCGACGTCCGCCGCGCCCCGGCGCCCGGCCGAGCCGTCCGGCCCCCGCCCCCTCTACCTGGGCACCTACACCTCGGCCAAAGGCGGCGGCACCGGCATCGGTCTGGCCCGGTACGACCCGGTGACCGGCGCCGTCACCGGATCCGGCACCCTGACCGGTGTCGCCGACCCGTCCTACCTCGCCGCGCACCCGGACGGCCGCACCCTGTACGCGGTCGACGAGCGCACGCACGGCGCCGTGACCGCCGTGCGCCTCGCCGACCGGCGGATCCTCGGCTCCCGCGGCACCGGCGGCGCGGCGCCCTGCCATGTGTCGGTGCACCCGGGCGGGCGCTGGCTGCTCAGCGCCAACTACGGTTCGGGCAGCGTGGCCGTGCATCCCATCGGCGCCTCGGGTGCCCTCGGGGAGCGCACGGCACTGGCGACCCACTCCGGCCCGCCCGGCCCCGGGCAGCAGGGGCCGCACGCGCACCAGTTCGTCACCGGTCCCGACGGCGGTCATGTCCTGGCGGTCGACCTGGGCACCGACAGCGTGTACAGCTACCGGCTGGACCTGGCGCGGGGCACGCTGACCGAGGTCGCCCGTGCGCACACCCGGCCGGGCGCCGGCCCGCGGCATCTCGCCTTCCACCCGGGCGGCCGGTTCGCGTACCTGGCCAACGAGGTGGACGACACGGTCGTGGTGTGCGCGTACGACGCGGACACCGGCCGGCTGCGGATCGGCGAGCCGCAGTCCACCGGGTCCGGTGCGGGCACCAACTATCCGGCGCAGTTCCTGGTCACGGCGAACGGCGCGTTCGCCTATCTCGCCAACCGCGGCCACAACAGCCTGGCGCGCTACGCCGTGGAGGCGGACGGCGCCAAGCTGCGGCTGCTGGACACCGTGCCGGTGGCCGGTGACTTCCCGCGGCAGATCGCCTTCTCGCCGGACGGTCGGCTGCTGTTCGCGGCGAACCAGCGCTCGGGCACGGTGAGCGTCTTCCACGTGGACGCCGAGAACGGCGGGCTGCGGCTCGCGGGCGAGCCGTTCGCCTCACCGGTCGCCGTCTGCGCGCTGCCGTTGTAGGGCGCGGGGGCGGGTGGTCGTGGCCGCCGCCTGCGCCAGCAGGACGTGGATGCGCTCGGTGAGCTGGGCGAGGTCGTCGGCGGGCCGGTGGAACGTCAGCCGTACCTCGCCGTGGCCGCGGGTGCGCTCGATACGCAGCGTGAGTCCGTGCCGGTCCAGTGCGAGCGGCACGACACGGGTCGCGGCGTGCAGGCTCTCGGGCCGGACGAGCCGGGTGAGGCGTTCGACGGCGTCGGGGTGGGCGTCGGCGAGGTGGGTGAGCAGCCGGGCCTCCGCGGTGGCGAGCGGGTCGGGTGCGGCGGCGGCGTACTCGTCGAGGCCGATGGCCTCGGCACCGGACGGGCGGCGCAGCACCACCCGTGTGGCGCGGAGGACGAGCCGGCCGTCCTCGGGGGCGAACCAGCCGGCCAGCCAGAGCCGGGCGCGGATCCGGCCGCGCACCGGCACGGGCGCCACGTCGGCGAACTCCAGCACCGCGCAGGGCTCGCCGCGCGGTGCGCAGACCGCCGCGGTGCGCAGGGCGCTGTCCTCGGGCACCTGAAGGATCACCCGCCCGTCGTCGGTCACGGTGTGCGCCCCGACGAGTTCGTCGCGCCCGCCGTGCGCGGTCACCGTGCAGGACCACGCCGTGGCGAGCACCGAACGGGCCCGCTCGGCCGTGCCGGGCCCGGCCGTCCAGGTCTGGCTGTCACCCATCCGAAACCTCCTTAGGTAAGGCTTGCCTAACCTATCGGATATCGAGGTGTACGCCAACCAGGCCCGGCCGCCGACGCCGGCGCGGGCGGGCCGGGAGCCGGCGTACGGGTCGCGGGTCAGCCGTGTGCTGTCCAGTGCGCGGGGCGGGTGACCGACGCCGGAAGCCGGGTGCCGGCGCTGCCGCGGGCCGCGTCGGCCTGCGGCTGGGTCAGGAAGAGCACGCCCGTCAGATCCGCGCCCGTCAGATCGGCATCACGCAGATCGGCGCCGATCATGTCGGCGCCGCGCAGATCCGCGCCCGTCAGGTCGGCGGCGATGAGCCAGGCCCCGCGCAGATCGGCGCCGCGCAGATCGGCCCCCTTGAGGCGGGCGCCGACCAGGTCCGCGCCGCGCCGGTCCTTCTTCCTGCCCCGGGCGCCCGGGATCGCCGACCGCGCCGACTCGCTGACGCGCCGCAGCAGTACGTCGACGCGCCGCCGGTGGGCGGCCACGTCCAGGACGGCCAGTTCCCCGGGGGTCTGCCCGGTGAGCCGGTCGGTGCTGCTCCATGCCTCGCGCAGCTCGGTACGCAGCGGGCGGGCCGCGGGCAGCTCCAGCGCCTCGGCGAGGTACCAGAGCAGTTCGTGGAGCTGCCGCACGACGGGGAAGACCTCGACCATGCTCCGGGCGTGCTCGGCGGAGCCGGTGCGCCAGTCCCGCCCGCCGAAGGTGAGCTGCGAGACCTTCTGCCCGGCGCCGAAGCAGTCGTAGACCGTGCAGCCCGCGAAGCCCTTGGAGCGCAGCTCGGTGTGGATGCCGCAGCGGTTGTCGCCCCGCAGGTTCGGGCAGGGCCGGCCGGCGGGCTTGTCGAGGGCGAAGTCCGCCGAGGCGGCGAAGGGCAGGGCGACGCAGCACAGTCCGAAGCAGCGCGCGCAGTCACCGCGCAGCGCCGCTCGGCGGTCCCTCTCGTCCGGCATGCCGGCCACCCTACCGGCCTGCTCGTCCGCCGCCCGGCCGGGCGAACGACGGCGCCCCGCCCGGTCGCGCCCGGCCCGCCGGTCACCTGCGGCGCTCATGCCTCGTCGCGGGTCAGGGCCAGCAGACGGTCCAGGACACGGGGCGCGCCGACGCGCAGGCCGTCGTGCTCGAACTCGTCGGTGACCCAGGTGCGCAGGCCCCGGATCGCGCGGGCGGTCCGCAGGGAGAGTTCGGTGTCGACGTACATGTCGTCGTGGTAGACGGCCGCGGCGACCGGGACCTCGTTGGCGGCGAGGCGGGCCGGGTCGTACAGCGGCTGCCAGTCGGTGCGGGCGGCCAGCAGATCGGCGATCTCGCGCAGCGGACGCAGGGCCGGGTCGGTCTCGAACATCCAGGGGTGCACGGTCTCCCCTGTGAACAGCACCGGCGCGTCACCGGCGAGCGCCTTGGCCGCGTCGAACTGCGGGAACTCGGCGCGGACGCGTTCGGCCGCCCACGCGGTGGGGCGGGCGTCCTGGCCGTAGATGGACTCGTGCACGAGCGCGTACAGCGGGAACGCCGCGTACGAGAGCAGGCCCCGGACCGCCTCCTGGAAGGCGTCGGACAGCTCGGGGCCCGACGGGGTGCGCACGAAGGCGTCCTCCAGCAGGTGGTGCAGGCGGTGGCTGCCGTCGCCCGTGCCGAGCATCAGGCCGAGGGACTGGAACGCCTCGACGGTCAGCCGGTAGCCGCCCGGCAGGACCACCTCGTGGTTCAGCAGGTGCTCGGCGATGTGCCGGGCCCGCTCGACGTCCTGCGGGTAGCGGGCGTAGTGGGCCGCGACCTTGCGTTCGATGCGCGGGTAGGCGGCCCGGTAGACGTCCTCGGCGTGGGCGTCCAGGGAGGGCAGCCCGCCGGTGATCACCGCGGTGTTCATGCCCTCGGGGGCGAGCGACAGATAGGTGACCGTGCAGAAGCCGCCGTAGCTCTGGCCGAGCACGGTCCAGGGGGCGCCGCCGGTCAGCCGCGGGCGGATGTGCTCGCAGTCGCGGACGATCGAGTCGGCACGGAAGTGGGTGAGGTAGCCGGCCTGTTCGGCGGGGCCGCCGCGCAGCGGCAGCGTCTGCCGGGTGGCGGGCGTGGAGTGGCCGGTGCCGCGCTGGTCGAGGAGCAGCACCCGGTACTCCTCCAGGGCCCGGCCGAGCCACGCCTGTCTGCCGATGAAACGGTTCGCCCCGTGCCCCGGGCCGCCCTGGAGGAAGACAAGCCAGGGCAGGTCCCGGTCGGCCTTGTCGCTCGCGACGACCTCACGGGCGTACAGCTCGATGGTCTCGCCCGCGGGGTCGGCGTGGTCCAGGGGCACGGTGAAGCGGTGGTCGGTGAGGACGACGCCGGGCTGGCGGTAACGGTGGCTCAACAGGTCTCCCAGGGCGGACGAATGGACGCGTCCCAGTTCAGCACATGTCCGCCGGCCGTCGGACACCCGGGATCATGGTTCGGCCGCGGGCCGGGCGGTCAGCGGGCGGCGAGACTCGAACGGCGCACCACCAACTCCGGCTGGAGCACCACCCGCCGGTGCTCATGGGTGCCGTTCGGCGCCTCCATCTCCTCCAGGAGCAGTTCGGCGGCGAGGGCGCCCATGGTCACCGCCGGCTGACGGACCGAGGTGAGCGGGACGGCGGCGGCAGCCGCGAACTCGATGTCGTCGTAGCCGACGATCGCCAGGTCGTCCGGGACGACGACCCCGGCCGCGTACATGGCCTGAAGCACGCCGAGGGCGAGCAGGTCGTTGGCGCAGAAGACGGCGGTGGGCCGGTCGGCGAGGCCGAGCAGCCGGGCACCCGCGTCCCGTCCGGCGGCGACGTCGAGGCGTTCGGTGGGCAGCTCCCGAAGGGACTGCGGGCCGAGCCCGGCCTCGGCGAGCGCGTTCAGGGCGCCGGTGCGCCGGTCGCGTACCTGGTTCAGGCCGGGCGGACCGCTGACGTAGGCGATGCTGCGGTGCCCGGCGTCCACCAGATGACGCACGGCCAGCGCGCCGCCCGCCACGTCGTCGACGGAGACCGAGCACTCGGTGGTGCCTTCGGCGACCCGGTCGACCAGGACGAACGGGATGCCGTGCCGGCGGAAGCCCGCGATGTTGCGGCCGGTGGCGTCGGCCGGGGTGAGCAGCACCCCGCGCACCCGCTGCTCGGCGAACAGGGCCAGGTACTCGGCCTCCTCCCCGGCGTTCTGCGCGCTGTTGCAGACCATCACGCCGAGCCCGGCGTCCCGCGCGGCCCGTTCCGCGCCGCGCGCCAGGTCGACGAAGAACGGGTTGCCCATGTCGAGGACGAGCAGGCCCATGATCCGGCTGCGGCCCGCGCGCAACTGGCGCGCGGACTCGCTGCGTACATAGCCGAGCCGGTCGATCGCGGACTGCACCCGGGCACGGGTCTCGCTCGCGACGGTGTCCGGGCGGTTGATGACGTTCGAGACCGTGCCCACCGACACTCCGGCGGCGCGGGCGACGTCCTTGATACCCACCGACTGGGCCATCGGGCGGGGACCTCCTGAGGGACGAGGGGCGGCGGGAAACCTTCACACTACCGTCGGCGCCGCCCCGCTACGGTCTGGTCACGCGGGCAGGTCGAAGCCGGCCGGCACGGTGCGTCTTCTCATGAGCGGGCTCGGGGGTTCAGGCCAGATGGAACACTTCGGTGAGCGGTCTCATGGCCTCGTCGGGTCTGGCGCCGTCCAGCGACTCGAAGAACGGCGCCATCTCCGCCTGCCAGCGGGCGTTGACGTCGGTGGCTTCCATGGCCGCCTGTGCCGCCGCGAAGTCCTCGGTCTCCAGGTAGCCGACGAGCAGGCCGTCCTCGCGCAAGAACAGCGAGTAGTTGTGCCAGCCGGCGGCCGAGAGCGCCGCGCGCATCTCGGGCCAGACGGCGGCGTGCCGCTCGCGGTACGCGTCGAGCCGGTCCGCGCGGACCTTCAGCAGGAAGCACACGCGCTGCATCAACACCCCTTGGGGACGGGAAGGTGACAGGGTTCGGTGACTGATCCGGATCGGTGGCCGACCCGGATCAGCGGCCGACGCGGCTCAGAAGTCGAACTGGTCGATGTTCTTCGCGTCGAACACGGTCGGCTTGCCCAGGTTGATCACGCCGTCCTTGCCGATGGTGTACTCGGTGTCGCCGGCCTTGAAGGTCTCGCCCTCCTTGCCGGTGATCTGTCCGGAGGCCAGCGCGACGGCGGTGCGGGCGGCGAGGTCGCCGAGCCTGGCCGGGTCCCACAGCTCGAAGGCGTCGACGGTGCCGTTCTTGACGTACTTGCGCATGTCGTTGGGGGTGCCGAGGCCGGTCAGCTTGACCTTGCCCTTGTACTTGGAGCCGGACAGGTACTGCGCCGCGGCCTTGATGCCGACCGTGGTCGGGGAGATGATCCCCTTCAGGTTCGGGTACTCCTGGAGCAGGCCCTGGGTCTGCTGGAAGGACTGCTGGGCGTCGTCGTTGCCGTAGGCGGTCTTGACGAGCTTGATGTCCTTGTACTTGGGGTCCTTCAGCTCCTCCTTCATGTACTCGATCCAGGCGTTCTGGTTGGTCGCGGTCTGCGCGGCGGACAGGATCGCGATCTCGCCCTTGTAGCCGATCTGTTCGGCGAGCAGCTGCACCTCGGTGCGGCCCAGGTCCTCGCCGCTGGCCTGGGAGATGAAGGCGTTGCGGCAGTCCGGGGTGGTGTCGGAGTCGTAGGTGACGACCTTGATGCCGTTCTTCATCGCCTGCTTGAGCGCGGTGCACAGGGCACCCGGGTCCTGCGCGGAGACGGCCATCGCGTCCACCTGCTGCTGGGTGAGGGTGTTGACGTAACTCACCTGGCCCGCGGTGTCGGTGGCGCTGGAGGGGCCGACCTCCTTGTAGGTGGAGCCGAGTTCGGTGACGGCCTTCTCGCCGCCCTTGTCCGCGGTGGTGAAGTAGGGGTTGTTGACCTGCTTGGGCAGGAAGCCGACGGTGAGGCCCTTCTTCAGGGCGGCGTCGGGGTTCGCCGTGCCGGCCGCGGTGTTCGAGCCGCCGGAGTCCTTGACGTCGTTCTTGGTGGTGCCGCCGCAGGCGGTCACGGCCAGGGCGAGGGAGGTGGCGGCGGCGAGGGCCGCGCAGGTACGGCGGATCGAAGACGTTCGCATGGCGGGTTCTTTCTGACGGAGGTGAGTACGGAGTTGGCCCAGGGGCGCGGGGGACTGTGCGACCGGCCACGGACGGCCCGCGGCGTTCGGACCGCCTATCCGGTGGAGCGTGCGGCTCTGGCGACGGAGATCTGGCGCGCGACCCGCGGTCCGAGCACGGAGACGACGAGCAGCACACCGGTGACGACGATCTGCGACTGCGCGGAGACGTTCAGCAGGCTCATCACGTTCTGCAGCGCGCCGAGCAGGAACACGCCCGCGATGGCGCCGCCGAGCGTGCCCTTGCCGCCGTCGAAGTCGATGCCGCCGAGCAGCACCGCGGCGACGACGGAGAGTTCGAGTCCGGTGGCGTTGTCGTAGCGGGCGCTGGCGTAGTGCAGGGCCCAGAAGACGCCGGTGAGGGAGGCCATCAGGCCGGTGGCGGCGAACAGCCAGAGCTTGGCCCGCTTGACCCGGATGCCGGCGAACCGGGCGGCCTCCTCGCTGGCGCCGACCGCGAACAGCGACCGGCCGAACGGGGTGGCGTGCAGGACGACCACGGCGATGGCGAGCAGCACCAGGAAGGGCAGCAGGGCCTGCGGTACGAAGGTGTCCCCGATCCGGCCGGCCGCGAAGTCCAGGTACTGCGTGGGGAAGTCGGTGACCGCGTCGGAGCCGAGCACGATCTGGGCGATGCCCCGGTAGGCGGCGAGGGTGCCGATGGTCACGGCGAGCGACGGCAGTCCGAGCCGGGTCACCAGCAGCCCGTTGATCAGTCCGCACACCAGGCCGAGCAGCAGGCACAGCGGGATGATCGTCTCGATCGTCATGCCCTGGTTCCACAGCTTGCCCATGACGGCGCCCGACAGGCCGGCGGTGGAGGCAACCGACAGGTCGATCTCCCCGGAGACGACCAGCAGGGTCATCGGCAGGGCGATCAGCGCGATCGGGAGGGTGTTGCCGATCAGGAAGGACAGGTTCAGGGCGTTGCCGAAGCCGTCCACGAAGCCGAACGAGAGCAGCAGCAGGACGACGAGCAGCGCGCCGACGACCGTGTCCCAGCGGATCGCGCGCGTCAACGACTCAGGCATGGCGGCCGTTCTCCTTGTTCGGAGCGTTCGGGGCGTTCGGAGCGTTCGGGGCGTTCGGGGCGTTCGGGGCCGTCTTCTTCGCAGCCGACTTCTTCAGGGCGGAGGCCACCCGCAGCGCGACGACCCGGTCGACCGCGATGGCGAGGAGCAGCAGGATGCCGTTGATGGCGAGCACCCAGACCGAGCTGACGCCGAGGGCGGGCAGCACGCTGTTGACGGAGGTCAGCAGCAGGGCGCCGAGGGCCGCGCCGTAGACGCTGCCGGAGCCGCCGGTGAAGACGACGCCGCCGACCACGACCGCGCTGACCACGGTGAGTTCGTAGCCGTTGCCGGTGCCGGAGTCGACGTTGCCGAACCGGGCCAGGTACATCGCGCCGGCGAGGCCGGCCAGGGCGCCGCAGAAGGTGTACGCGGCCAGGATCCGCTTGCGCACCGGGATGCCGGCGAGCCGGGCGGCCTCCGGGTTGGAGCCGAGCGCGTACAGTTCGCGCCCGCTGCCGAAGTGCTTGAGGTAGTAGGCGGTGGCGACCAGCACGGCCAGCGCGATGAGGGCGAGCCACGGCACGGCGGACAGCCCGCCGGAGCCGAAGTCGACGAAGCCGCCCGGCAGATCGGCCGCGGTGATCTGCCGGGAGCCGACCCAGATGGAGTCGATGCCGCGGATGATGTACAGCGTGCCGAGGGTGACGACGAGGGCGGGCACCTGGCCGAGGCTGACCAGCAGGCCGTTGAGGAGCCCGAAGCCGACGCCCAGCAGGACCGCGAGGACGACGGCGACGACCGGGTTGCCGCCGCCGTGCAGATAGGTGCCGGCCGCGAACGCGCTGATGCCCAGGGTGGAGCCGACCGACAGGTCGACGTTGCGGGTGATGACGACCAGCGACTGGCCGGTGGCGACCAGCACCAGGATGGTCGCGTTGAGCAGCAGGTCCTTGATGCCCTGTTCGGACAGGAACTCGCTGTTGCCCGCCTGGGTGATGGCGATCATCACCAGGAAGACGACCAGGATGGCGAGTTCGCGCATCTTGAAGACGCGGTCGGCCAGCCGGGTGCCGCTGGACTTCGGCACCTCGGCGACGGGAGTCTGGTTCGGGGTGGTCACCGTCATGCGGCGGCCCTCCCCGTGGCTGCGGCCATCACGGTTTCCTCGGTGGCGTCGGAGCGGGGGATCTCGGCGGTGATCCGGCCCTCGTGCATCACGAGCACGCGGTCGGCCATGCCGAGGATCTCGGGCAGGTCGGAGGAGATCATCAGGACCGCGACGCCGTCGGCGGCCAGTTCGCCGAGCAGCCGGTGCACCTCGGACTTGGTGCCGACGTCGATGCCGCGGGTCGGCTCGTCGACGATCAGCACCTTCGGGCCGGTGGCCAGCCACTTGGCGAGCACGACCTTCTGCTGGTTGCCGCCGGAGAGCGTGGCGACGGCGTCGGCGATCCGGGCGTACTTCACCTGGAGCCTGACCGCCCAGTCCAGGGCGCGGCTGCGCTCGGCACCGCGGTCCACGAGCCCCGCGCGCACGGTGCTGCGCAGCCCGGTCAGCCCGATGTTCCGCTCGATGGACATGTCCATCACCAGGCCCTGGGCGCGCCGGTCCTCGGGGACCAGGGCGAGCCCGGCGGCCATGGCCGCGGAGGGCGCGCCGTTGGTCAGCCGCCGGCCGGCGACCTCGACCTCGCCGGCGTCCCAGCGGTCCACGCCGAAGACCGCACGGGCGACCTCGGTGCGGCCGGCGCCCACGAGCCCGGCGAGGCCGACGATCTCACCGCGGCGCACCTCGAAGGAGACGTCGGTGAAGACGCCCTCGCGGGTCAGCCGCCGGACGCTGAGCGCGACCTCGCCGGGCCGCACGGTCTGCTTCGGGTACAGCTCGTCGAGGTCGCGGCCGACCATGCGGCGTACCAGGTCGTCCTCGGTCATGCCGGCGAGCGGTTCGCTGGCGATCCAGGCGCCGTCGCGCAGGGTGGTCACGCGCCGGCAGATCTGGAAGATCTCC
The DNA here is from genome assembly GCF_057537855.1 of Streptomyces diversicolor. Lineage (NCBI taxonomy): Bacteria > Bacillati > Actinomycetota > Actinomycetes > Kitasatosporales > Streptomycetaceae > Streptomyces > Streptomyces diversicolor. The sequence goes on along the minus strand of NZ_BAAJXA010000001.1, from coordinate 453,613 downwards.
TCCAGCCGGTGCGAGATGAACAGCACGGCGGCGCCCTGCTCGCGCAGCGTCTCGACCACGCCGAAGAGGCGGGCCACCTCGCTGCCGGTCAGCGCCGCCGTCGGCTCGTCCATGATCAGGACCCGGGCGTCGAAGGACAGCGCCTTGGCGATCTCGACGATCTGCTGGTCGGCGATGGACAGGCCGCGGGCCGGGCGGTCCGGGTCGAGTTCGACACCGAGCCGCTTCATCAGGGCGGCGGTGGCCGCGTGGGTGGCCCGGTGGTCGATGCGGCCGAGGGCGCGCCGCGGCTGGCGGCCCATGAAGATGTTCTCGGCGATGGAGAGGTCGGGGAAGAGGGTGGGTTCCTGGTAGATCACGGCGATGCCGGCGTCGCGGGCGTCACCGGGTCCGTGGAAGACGACGGGCTCGCCGTCGAGCAGCACCTGACCGGCGTCCGGTCGGTGCACCCCGGCGAGCGTCTTGATGAGCGTCGACTTGCCCGCGCCGTTCTCCCCGGCGAGGGCGTGCACCTCGCCGGGGAACAGCTCAAGGGAGACGTCCCGCAGGGCCCGTACGGCGCCGAAGGACTTGGAGACGTCCTTCAGCGCCAGCACCGGCGCCGGTCCCGTGTCGGACGGGTGGGTCATGGGGGCTCCTCGACGACGCCTGCGGGATGGCCCCCACGGCGTCGTGAAAGGTTTCAACTGGATTGCCGGGACGTTAGGCATGGCAGCCATGTCACGTCAATGGGTCCGTGTCGAAAAACTTTCGATAGTTGAAGGTCACGGCGGGATCACGGAAAACCGGGTGCGCGGAAGAGCTTGACACCCCTTCGGAGGGCTCATAGCTTGCGGGTCTGAATCGTTTCACCCGCTCAGCCGTTCCAACCGATTTCACGGGAGCCCTGAAGTGACCGACCTCGCCGCGGTGAAAGCCGCGCTCAAGACCCAGGCCGTCGAGACGCCGTCGTGGGCGTACGGCAACTCGGGGACCCGTTTCAAGGTGTTCGCCCAGCAGGGCGTTCCGCGCTCGCCGCGGGAGAAGCTGGACGACGCGGCACAGGTGCACGCCCTCACCGGGGTCGCGCCGACCGTCGCCCTGCACATCCCCTGGGACACCGTGGACGACTACGCCGCCCTCGCCGGGTACGCCGAGGAGCGCGGGCTGCGGCTCGGCGCGATCAACTCCAACACCTTCCAGGACGACGACTACCGGCTGGGCAGCATCTGCCATCCGGACGCCGCGGTGCGCCGCAAGGCGATCGGCCATCTGCTGGAATGCGTCGACATCATGGACGCCACCGGCTCAAAGGACCTGAAGCTGTGGTTCGCCGACGGCACCAACTACCCCGGCCAGGACGATCTGCGCGGCCGCCAGGACCGGCTCGCCGAAGGGCTCGCCGAGGTGTACGCACGGCTCGGCGACGGGCAGCGGATGCTGCTGGAGTACAAGTTCTTCGAGCCCGCCTTCTACGCCACCGACGTGCCCGACTGGGGCACCGCGTACGCCCACTGCCTCAAGCTCGGGCCGAAGGCGCAGGTCGTGGTGGACACGGGGCACCACGCGCCGGGGACCAACATCGAGTTCATCGTGGCCACGCTGCTGCGCGAGGGCAAGCTCGGCGGATTCGACTTCAACTCGCGCTTCTACGCGGACGACGACCTGATGGTCGGTGCGGCCGACCCGTTCCAGCTGTTCCGGATCATGTACGAGGTGGTGCGCGGGGGCGGGTTCACCGCCGACGTGGCGTTCATGCTGGACCAGTGCCACAACATCGAGCCGAAGGTGCCGGCCATCATCCGGTCGGTGATGAACGTCCAGGAGGCCACCGCGAAGGCGCTGCTGGTGGACGCGGAGGCGCTGGCCGCCGCGCAGCGGGCCGAGGATGTGCTCGGCGCGAACGCCGTGCTGATGGACGCGTACAACACGGATGTGCGGCCGTTGCTGGCCGAGGTGCGCGAGGAGATGGGGCTCGACCCCGATCCGATGGGCGCGTATGCCCGGTCCGGGTGGGCCGAGAAGATCGTGGCGGAGCGGGTTGGGGGGCGGCAGGCGGGATGGGGCGCGTAGGCGCTCCGCTGGGTTGGCCGGGATACTGCGTCGGCGGAGACGTGCCGTCGGCCGATGCGGCGTCAGTTGTGTGCGGGTGCGTTGTGGTTGGGCGCGCCGTTCCCCGCGGGGGGCTCCGCCGGGTGGGCGCGGATCGGTCGTGGTCGGCTGCGGGTGCGTTGTGGCTGGGCGCGCCGTTCCCCGCGCCCCTATGGGGCGCGCCTTCGTGGGCCGGTACGACAGAGATCCCGCGCCTCTTTGGGGCGCGGATCGGTCGGTGGGCGGCTGCGGGTGCGTTGTGGCTGGGCGCGCCGTTCCCCGTGCCCCTGTCGGGCGCGGCCTCGTGGGACGGTACGGCAAAGATCCCGCGGCTCTTTGGGGCTTTCCCTCTCTTCTCTACTTTCAGTAAGGACTGAACGTTCATGACGCACCCTGAAGTTGCCGGTCTGTTGGCTCGGTCGCATCGGCTGGGCGCTGATCCGCGCAACACCAACTACGCCGGCGGCAACGCGTCCGCGAAGGGCACCGCGACCGACCCCGTCACCGGCGGCGACGTCGAGTTGATGTGGGTCAAGGGGTCAGGCGGTGACCTCGGCACGCTCACCGAGGCCGGGCTCGCCGTGCTGCGCCTCGACCGGCTGCGCGCGCTCACCGGTGTCTACCCGGGCGTGGAGCGCGAGGACGAGATGGTCGCCGCGTTCGACTACTGTCTGCACGGCAAGGGCGGGGCGGCGCCGTCCATCGACACCGCGATGCACGGCCTTGTGGACGCCCCGCACGTGGACCATCTGCACCCCGACTCGGGCATCGCGCTGGCCTGCGCCGCGGACGGCGAGAAGCTGACCGCCGAGTGCTTCGGCGACACCGTGGTGTGGGTGCCGTGGCGGCGGCCCGGGTTCCAGCTCGGGCTGGACATCGCGGCCGTCAAGGAGGCCAACCCGCAGGCGATCGGCTGTGTCCTCGGCGGGCACGGGATCACCGCCTGGGGCGACACCGCGGAGGAGTGCGAGCGCAACTCGCTGCACATCATCCGCACCGCGGAGACCTTCCTCGCGCAGTGGGGCAGGGCGGAGCCGTTCGGGCCGGTGATCGAGGGCTACGCGGCCCTGCCCGAGGCCGAGCGGCGGGAGCGGGCCGCCGCGCTCGCGCCGTACGTGCGGGCCGTCGCCTCCCAGGACCGGCCGCAGGTCGGGCACTTCACCGACTCCGACGTCGTGCTCGACTTCCTCGCCCGGGCCGAGCACCCGCGGCTCGCGGCGCTCGGCACCTCGTGCCCCGACCACTTCCTGCGCACCAAGGTGCGTCCGCTGGTCCTGGACGTGGCGCCGTCCGCGCCGCTTGAGGAGGCGGTGGCCCGGCTGGCCGAGCTGCACTCCGAGTACCGCGAGCAGTACGCCGCCTACTACGAGCGGCACGCCCTGCCGGACTCCCCCGCGATGCGCGGCGCCGACCCGGCGATCGTGCTCGTGCCCGGCGTCGGCATGTTCAGCTTCGGCAAGGACAAGCAGACGGCCCGGGTGGCGGGCGAGTTCTACGTCAACGCGATCAACGTGATGCGCGGCGCGGAGGCGGTATCGGCGTACGCGCCGATCGACGAGGCGGAGAAGTTCCGCATCGAGTACTGGGCGCTCGAAGAGGCCAAGCTCCAGCGGATGCCCAGGCCCAGGCCCCTGGCCACCCGGGTGGCGCTGGTGACGGGCGCGGGCAGCGGGATCGGCAGGGCGATCGCGCACCGGCTGGCGGCCGAGGGCGCGTGCGTCGTCGTCGCCGACGTCAACGCGGACGGCGCCGCCGAGGTCGCCGAGGAGCTGGGCGGGCCCGACAAGGCCGTCGCCGTGACCGTGGACGTCACCGACGAACAGCAGATCGCGGACGCCTTCAAGGCGGCGCTGCTGGCCTTCGGCGGCGTCGACCTCGTCGTCAACAACGCGGGGATCTCCGTCTCCAAGCCGCTCCTGGAGACCTCCACGAGGGACTGGGACCTCCAGCACGACATCATGGCCCGTGGGTCCTTCCTCGTCTCGCGGGAGGCGGCGCGGGTGATGATCCCGCAGCGGCTCGGCGGCGACATCGTCTACATCGCCTCGAAGAACGCCGTGTTCGCCGGGCCCAACAACATCGCCTACTCCGCGACCAAGGCCGACCAGGCCCACCAGGTCCGGCTGCTGGCGGCCGAGCTGGGCGAGCACGGCATCCGGGTCAACGGGGTCAACCCGGACGGGGTGGTGCGCGGCTCCGGGATCTTCGCGGGCGGCTGGGGCGCCCAGCGGGCCGCCGTGTACGGCGTCGAGGAGGAGAAGCTGGGCGAGTTCTACGCGCAGCGCACCATCCTCAAGCGGGAGGTGCTGCCCGAGCACGTGGCGAACGCCGTGTTCGCCCTCACCGGCGGACAGCTCACCCACACCACCGGGCTGCACATCCCGGTCGACGCGGGCGTGGCGGCCGCGTTCCTGCGATGAGCGCTGCCGTCCGGGCGTACGCCGCGGTCGACCTCGGCGCCTCCAGCGGGCGCGTGATGGTCGGCCGCGTCGGCCACGACACGCTTCAGCTGCGCGAGGCGCACCGCTTCGGCAACCGGCCCGTCCGGCTTCCGGAGGGGCTGCGCTGGGACGTCCTGGCCCTGTACGCGGGGGTGCTTGAGGGGCTGCGGGCGGCCGGCCCGGTGGATTCGGTCGGCATCGACAGCTGGGCCGTCGACTACGGCCTGCTGGACGCCGACGGCGCCCTCCTCGGCAACCCGGTGCACTACCGCGACCCGCGCACCGAGGGCGTCGCGGAGAAGGTGTGGGCGACGGTCCCGGCGGCCGAGCTGTACGCGGCCACCGGTGTGCAGTACGCGCCCTTCAACACGCTGTACCAGCTGGCCGCGGCCCGCTCGACCGACCAGTTCGCGCACGCGGCGCGCCTGTTGCTGATCCCCGATCTGCTGGCGTACTGGCTGACCGGGCAGCAGGGCACCGAGCTGACCAACGCCTCCACCACCCAGCTCGTCGACCCGCGCACCGGCACCTGGGCGCACGCGGTCGCGGACCGGCTGGGCATCGACCTCGCCCTGTTCGCCCCGCTGCGCGGGCCCGGCGATCCGGCGGGCCTGCTGCGCGCCGAGGTGCTGGAGGAGACCGGCCTGACCGGTCCGGTGCCGCTGACCACGGTCGCCTCGCACGACACCGCGTCCGCGGTGGCGGCCGTACCGGCCGGGGGCGAACGCTTCGCCTACATCTGCACCGGCACCTGGTCCCTGGCGGGCCTGGAACTGACCGCGCCGGTGCTGACGGAGCAGAGCCGGGCCGCCAACTTCACCAATGAGCTGGGTCTTGACGGCACGGTCCGCTATCTGCGCAACATCATGGGCCTGTGGCTGCTCCAGGAGTCCGTACGGGCCTGGGGTGACCCGGACCTCGGCGGGCTGCTGCGGGACGCGGCCGAGGTGCCGGCGCTGCGCTCGGTGGTGGACGCGGGCGACGCGGCCTTCCTCGCGCCCGGGCGGATGCCGGACCGGATCGCCGAAGCCTGCCGGGCGTCCGGGCAGCCGGTGCCGCGGACCCCGGCCGAGGTCACCCGGTGCATCCTGGACTCCCTGGCGCTCGCCCACCGCCGGGCCGTCGCGGACGCCGAGCGGCTGGCCGACCACCCGGTCGACGTGGTGCACATCGTCGGCGGCGGCACCCGCAACGCGCTGCTGTGCCAGCTCACCGCGGACGCCTGCGGGCTGCCGGTGGTGGCGGGGCCGACCGAGGCGGCGGCCCTCGGCAATGTGCTGGTCCAGGCCCGCGCCCACGGGCTCGTCGGGGACCGCGCCGCCATGCGCGCGCTGCTGGCCCGTACCCAGCCGCTGACCCGCTACGAGCCGCGGGGCGACGCCGCGCGGTGGCGGGAGGCGGAGGCGCGGCTCACCGCGAGGTGAGCCGGGTCTCGCCCGGCGGGGCGCCGCCCATTACCCTGCACTCATCGGATGATCGATCACAAGGGAGCCGCGATGCGTGTCGCACTGTTCCTGACCTGTGTCAACGACACGCTCTATCCGGACACGGGTCGCGCGGTGGTGAAACTGCTGACCAGGCTGGGTGTCGACGTGGACTTCCCGCTGGCCCAGACCTGCTGCGGACAGGCCCACTACAACACCGGCTATCGGCATGAGGCGGAACCGATGGCCCGGCATTTCTCCGATGTCTTCGGGGAGTACGAGGCGATCGTGACGCCGTCCGGTTCCTGCGGGGCGATGGTGCGGGAGCTGTATCCGCGCATGGGCGAGCGGGCCCGGGCGGAGGGCCGCGGCGACACGCTCGCCGCCACGCTCGCGCCCGTCGTGCCCAAGACGTACGAGCTGACGGAGTTCCTGGTGGACGTGCTGGGGGTGACCGACGTCGGGGCGTACTACCCGCACCGGGTGACCTACCACCCGACCTGTCACGGGCTGCGCGGCCTCGGGCTCGGCGACCGGCCCCGCCGGCTGCTCGACGCGGTGCGGGGCCTTGAGCTGGTCGAGCTGCCGGGCGCCGAGGAGTGCTGCGGCTTCGGCGGCACGTTCGCGCTGAAGAACGCCGACGTGTCGGCGGCGATGGGCGAGGACAAGGTCCGCAACGCCGAGGCGACGGGCGCGCAGGTGCTGTGCGCGGCCGACAACTCCTGTCTGATGCACATCGGCGGGACGATGACCCGTCTGAAGTCCGGCCTGCGGCCGGTCCACATCGCTGAGATCCTGGCGAGCACCGAGGAGGAACCGGCGCCATGAGCGGGACGTTCGTCGGCATGCCGGCGTTTCCGAAGGCCGCGCACGAGGCGGTCGGCAACGCGACGCTGCGGGGCAATCTGCGGCACGCCACGCACACCATCCGCGCCAAGCGGGCCAAGGCCGTCGCGGAGGTGTCCGACTGGGCGCAGCTGCGCGAGGCGGGCAAGCGGATCAAGGACCACACGCTCCGTCATCTGGACCAATATCTCCTCCAGTTGGAGGAGTCGGTGACCGCCGCGGGCGGCGTCGTGCACTGGGCGGCGGACGCCGAGGAGGCCAACCGGATCGTCGCCCGACTGGTCAAGGAGACCGGCGAGTCGGAGGTCGTGAAGGTCAAGTCGATGGCCACGCAGGAGATCGGGCTCAACGAAGCCCTCCTGGCCGAGGGCATCCACGCCTACGAGACCGATCTCGCGGAGCTGATCGTGCAGTTGGGCAAGGACCGGCCCTCGCACATCCTGGTTCCGGCCATCCACCGCAACCGCGGCGAGATCCGCGACATCTTCCGCGCGGAGATGGGCGAGTGGGGCCGTCCGGCCCCCGACGGCCTGACCGACTCGCCCGCCGAGCTGGCCGAGGCCGCCCGGCTGCATCTGCGGGAGAAGTTCCTGCGCGCCAAGGTGGGCATCTCGGGTGCCAACTTCATGGTCGCGGAGACCGGCACGCTGGTCGTCGTGGAGTCCGAGGGCAACGGCCGGATGTGCCTGACCCTGCCCGAGACGCTGATCTCGGTCGTCGGCATCGAGAAGATCGTGCCGACGTGGCGGGACCTGGAGGTGTTCCTGCAGACGCTGCCCCGCTCCTCGACGGCCGAGCGGATGAACCCGTACACGTCGACGTGGACGGGCACCGCCGACGAGGACGGTCCGCGCGTCTTCCATCTGGTGCTGCTCGACAACGGCCGCACCGACACCCTGGCCGACGAGGTGGGCCGGCAGGCGCTGCGCTGCATCCGCTGCTCGGCCTGTCTGAACGTCTGCCCGGTGTACGAGCGGGCGGGCGGGCACGCCTACGGCTCGGTGTACCCGGGTCCGATCGGCGCCATCCTCAGTCCCCAACTGCGGGGCACGGCCAGTGAGATCGACGCCTCGCTGCCGTACGCGTCCTCGCTGTGCGGGGCCTGCTACGAGGTGTGCCCGGTGGCCATCGACATCCCCGAGGTGCTGGTGCATCTGCGGGAGCGGGTCGTCGAGGGCGGCCCGGCGACCCGTGAGGGCAACAAGGTGGTGCTGCGGCCGGCCAAGGGGCACGCGGCGGAACGGGCCGCGATGCGGGCGGCCCGCTGGGCGTTGACCCGCCCCAAAGCGCTGCGCACCGGTCAGCGGCTGGCCTCCCGCACCCGCCGGCTGCACCCGCGCACCCTGCCGGGACCCGGCCGGGCGTGGAGCGCCACCCGGGATCTGCCGGCGGTGCCGGCGGAGCCGTTCCGCGACTGGTGGCAGCGCACCCGGGGCGCAACCGGCGCAACCGGCACACACAGCGCACCCGGCAGACACGGAACCGACGGCGGGAAGGGGGCCGCGCGGTGAGCGGCAGGGAACGGATCCTGGGCCGGGTGCGGCGCGCGCTCGCCGACGTACCGGCCGACGACCCGCCCTACGAACGGGCCGTCGCCCGGGACTATCTGCGGGCGCACGGGGAGCGCGACGCCGCGCGGACGGTGGATCTGCTCGCGGAGAACCTCGCCGACTACCGGGCGCTCGTGCACCGCTGCACGGCCGGTGAACTGCCCTCGCTGATCGCCGGCTTGCTGGCGAACCGCGGGACGAGGTCGGTGCTGGTGCCGCCCGGTCTCGACGCGGGCTGGCTCGCGGCGACGGACGTCGCCCGGGTCGCCGACCGGGCCGAGAGCACCGCGCGCGAACTCGACGGGGTGGACAGCGTGGTCACGGCGTGCGCGGTGGCGATCGCCGAGACCGGCACCATCGTGCTGGACGGCGCCCCGGACCAGGGCCGGCGTCGGATCACCCTGGTCCCGGACCACCACATCTGTGTGGTCCGGGTCCCCGACCAGGTCGTCTCCGCCGTGCCGCAGGCGCTCGAACGCCTCGATCCGCTACGGCCGTTGACCTGGATCTCCGGCCCGTCGGCGACCAGCGACATCGAGCTGGACCGGGTGGAGGGGGTGCACGGGCCCCGGACGCTGGAGGTCGTCTTGGTCGGCTGAGGACCGCCCTCGACCGGGCCCGCACGATGCGCCGCGCGGGCCCGGTCCGCGTCCCGCCCCGCCGCGTCCAGCCCCGCCGCGTCCGGCTCCGCCGTGACGGTCGCCCCTGCACGGCGCTCGGCCCTACACGACGGTCAGCCCTGCACGGCGGTCAGCCCTGCGCAACGCTCGACCCTGCACGGCGGTCAGCCCTGCGTGGCGGTCAGTTCGTAACGGCCGGACGGCAGGCGGTAGTCGGCGATCCCGTCGGCGAAGCCCACGAACTCGACGCCGGGCACCCGGGACAGCGGGGTGCGGCCCTCCCGCACGGCGTGCGGTCCGGCGGCCGGGATGCGCAGGGTCGCCGTGCTGTTGGCGGGGACGGCGGCCCGGTAGTGCAGCGTGCGGTCCCGCACCGACCAGGCGCTGACGATCTGCCCGTACGGCGACAGGTGCGAGCCGGACACCTGGGTGATCCTGCCGGTGGGGTCCGGGTGCGGGCGCAGGAAGAAGTGCTTGAAGCCCGGGTGGTCCGGGTCCTTGGCGATGCCGGCCATGCTCTCGTACATCCACTCCATGATCGCCCCGTAGGAGTAGTGGTTGAACGAGTTCATCTCGACCGGGCCGAAACCGTCCTGCTCGGAGTAGGAGTTCCAGCGCTCCCAGACCGTCGTGGCGCCGTTGTCCACGGAGTACAGCCAGGAGGGCATCGCGTTCTGGTGGACCAGCCGGTACGCGAGGTCCGCGCGCCCCTCGTCGGTCAGCACCGGGGCAAGCACGTTCACCCCGAGAAAGCCCACGGCCAGGGTGTTCTCCGCGTACTGGACACGGGTGCTGCCGGGGTGGGCGGCCTTGTAGGCGGCATCGTTGCCGATATTGTCGGCGAGCAGCGCGAGGAGCCCGCGGCGCTGGGCCTCGGTGTCGTAGAAACCGAGCTTGAGTACCCACAGCAGGGCGGTCTGGCTGTCGTCCTCGGGGTCGGGGCCGTTGATCGGTTTGCCGCCCAGGCTGGAGCGTACGGTGAGCCGTGCGCCGTCGGCGACGAGGTACTTCGCGATGAAGGCCCGTTTGATGTCGGCGAACAGGCCGTCGTACGCGTCCGCTTCGCGGGCCCGTCCGGTCGCCCGGGCCATCTGGGCCATCAGCCGGGTCACATACCCGTAGTAGACGTCGCTGATCAGCTGGGTGCCGGTGCTCTGCGGGGCCAGCCAGTCGGCGAAGAGGGCGCCCTGACCCGCGTGGCTGTCGCCGCCCTTGCGCCGGATCCAGTCCAGGTAGCGGGTCATCGCCTCCCAACTGCGGTCGACGATGGTCCGGTCGCCGCTCATCTGCCACACCGTCCAGGGCACGATCACCCCGCAGTCCGCCCAGCCGCTCACCGGGGCGGCGGCGTTGTACCGGTTGCCGGGGGCGACCGCGGTGAACTGGGCCCCGTCGAGGCCGTAGCCGCGCTGCGAGTCGATCAGGTTCTCCTCGAAGTGGCTGAGGAACGCGACGGCGTCGGCGTTGTACAGCCCGGTGTTGCAGAACAGCTGGGTGTCGCCGGTCCAGCCCAGCCGCTCGTCGCGCTGCGGGCAGTCGGTGGGCACCCACAGATAGTTGCCGCGCTGGCCCCAACGCACATTGGAGATCAGCTGGTTGACCTTGTCGTCGTCGGTGGTGACGGCGCCGATGTCATGGATCGCCGAGGTGGCGACCCTGCCGGTCAGGCCGGTGACGGTGACCCGGTCCGTCGCGGTCACGGAGACATAGCGGAAGCCGTAGAAGGTCAGGGAGTCCTGGTGGGTCTCGGCCCGGCCGCCGCCCCGCAGGACATAGGTGCTGGTGGCCTTCGCGCCGCGCAGGTTGGCCCGGTACACGGAGCCGGCCGGGCCGTCGGCGCCCGGGCTGTCGTCGTTGAGCATCTCGCCGAAGCGGAAGGCGACTTCGGTGCCCGCGGCGCCGCGCAGCGTGTAGCGCAGGACGCCGACCAGGTTCTGGCCGAGGTCGAAGACCGCCGTCTCGCCGGGGTCGATGGTCACCTCGGCGGTGGCCGCCCGTTCGGGGTCGGTGACCGTGCGGGCCGGGTCGGCGACGACGCGGCCCCTGCCGCCCCGGCTGCCGGCCTCGCCGGTGACGCCCGTGACGACGGTGACCGAGCGCGGTCTGCGGTCCCACTCGGGCATCAGCCGGGCGCTCTCGCCCGGGTAGGCGACCAGCTTCGCGGCGGGGAACGCCGCGGCGAAGCCGTGCTCCTCGACGCCGGTCCAGCCGGTGGCGTCGAAGCCGTTCGCGTTCCAGCCGGGCAGTTCCCTGCGGGCGTCGTAGGTCTGGCCGTCGTAGATGTCGTCGGCACGGTACGGGCCCTGGTCCGTGGCGCGCCAGGCGTCGCCGGGTTCGGTGACGACCGTCTGGGTGGTGCCGTCGGCGTAGCGGACGAGCAGTTTGGCCTTGAGGGCGAGCGGATTGCCGGCCGGCGCGTAGTAGGTGCTGCCCTCGGAGACACGGGAGTTGTACCAGCCGTTGCCGAGCACCGCGGCGAGCGTGACCTGCCGTTCGCCGGCCACCAGGCCGGTGACGTCGTAGGTCAGATAGCTGATCCGGCTGTCGTAGTTCGTCCAGCCCGGGGCGAGCAGTTCGTATGTGCTGCCGGTGCCCTGGGGCACCGCGACCCGCCGGCCGTTGACATAGGCGTCGTACACGCCGAGGGCCGAGACGTACAGGCGGGCCTCGCGCACCCGGCGGCCGGTGAGCGCCGTCTGTCTGCGCAGCAGCGGCGCTCCGGCGCTGTTGGGGCGCTTGCCCGCCATGGTGATCCACTTGGCGCCGGTCCAGCCGGTGACGCCGTCGGTGCCGAGCAGGCCGGTCTCGAAGCGGGCGGGCGGGGCGGTGGCCGAGCGGCCGTCCTCGTGCCAGACCGTCACCGTCCAGTGGTAGCGGGTGGCGGCGGTGAGCGGGGGGCCGCCGTAGGGCACCGCGACCGAGTCCGCCGAGGCGATCCTGCCGCTGTCCCAGACGTCGGGGCGGCCGTCGGTCAGCCGGGCGGGGGCGGAGGCCACCCGGATGCGGTAGGCGAGCTGGCGGCGGCCCCGTACCGCCGAGTCCGTGCGCCAGCCGAACCGGGGCCGGTCCGCGTCGACGCCGAGCGGATCGGTGCGGTGCTCCACCGTCAGGCCGGTCACCTCGGCGCTTGCGGCGCCGGGCGCGGCCTCCGCGGTGCCGGCGCCGCCGGCGCCGCCCGCCATGGCGATCGGTACGGCCCCCAGAGCCGTGGTCAGAACCGTCCTTCGTCGCACTCCGTCAGTCACGCCGTCATCCCTTCGGCCAGTCTGAGTCACATCGGAGTCGTGTCGGAGTTGCCTCGGAGTTGTATCGATTCAATACGGTCGACGGTTGAAGCTAGTGGCGGGCGTGAGGGGTGTCCAGGGCTCGTGCAGGACGAAAATTCCCGGGATTCCGTCACGCGCGGGCCGCAGGGGGCCGGTGCTTCGGAGATCGGTTTGAAACTTTTCAAAAACGGAGCCGGGCGCGCCGGACGCGGCGCGGCTAGCGTGGGGTGATGATCCGGTTCGAGCAGGTCACCAAGCGGTACCCGGACGGTACGACGGCCGTGGACGGCCTCTCCTTCGAGGTGTCCGAGGGCGAACTCGTCACGCTGGTGGGCCCGTCCGGCTGCGGCAAGACCACGACCATGATGATGGTCAACCGGCTCATCGACCCGACCTCCGGACGCGTCCTCGTGAGCGGTGAGGACGTCGCCGCGGTCGACCCGGTGCGGCTGCGCCGCCGGATCGGGTACGTCATCCAGCAGGTGGGCCTGTTCCCGCACCGCACGATCCTCGACAACACCGCGACCGTCCCCGCGCTGCTCGGCTGGAAGAAGGCGAAGGCGCGGGCGCGGGCCGCCGAACTGCTCGACCTGGTGGGGCTGGACCCGGCCGTGCACGGGCCGCGCTATCCGGACCAGTTGTCGGGCGGGCAGCGGCAGCGGGTCGGCGTGGCGCGGGCGCTCGCGGCCGACCCGCCGGTGCTGCTCATGGACGAGCCGTTCGGCGCGGTCGACCCGGTGGTGCGCGAGCAGTTGCAGGAGGAGTTCCTGCGCATGCAGGCCGCGGTGCGCAAGACGGTGCTGCTGGTCACGCACGACATCGAGGAGGCGGTACGGCTCGGCGACCGGATCGCGGTGTACGGGCAGGGCCGCATCGAGCAGTTCGACACGCCCGGCGCGGTGCTGGGCAGGCCCGCGACCGAGTACGTGGCCTCGTTCGTGGGCGCCGACCGGGGGCTGAAGCGGCTGTCGGTCACCGCGATCGAGCCGGACGACCTGGAGCAGCCGCCCGTGGCCCGCCTCGACGAGCCCGCCGAACGCGCCCGGGAGCGGCTGCGGGCCGAGGGGGCGCGCTGGGCCGTCGTCCTGGACGCGGACGGCGACCTGCACGGCTGGGTGGGCATCGACGGGCTCGCGGCGGGCGGGTCCGTCGGCCCGCTCGCGCACCGGATGACGGCCTGGGTGCCGGTGGGGGCGCCGCTGAAGCAGGCGTTCGGGGTGATGCTGCAGTACGACGCCGGGTGGGTCGCGGTGCTCGACGGCGCGCGTTTCCTCGGGGTGCTGACGCCTGCCAGGCTGCACGAGGCGCTGCGCCGCTCGGTGGACGCGGACGCCCGCGGCGTACCGCGCCGCCAGGTCCCCTTCGACTCGGTATCGGACGCCTGACCACCAGCAACGCGCCCGAGGCACACGCACCGACGCCCACCCGGCACGGCCGACGATCAGCCGGGGCACGCACGGCCGAGGGCGTGGGTCGGACACACGGCCGAGGGGCACGCACGGCGCGCGGCCCAGCGGCATGGGTGAGACACGCGCGGCCCACAGGCGCGCCGGTGCGCGCGGTCGAGCGGCATGTGCAGGGCACAGGGCCGGCAGGCATGCGCGGCGCGCGGCCCAGCGGTGTGCGCGGGGCAGCCGAGGTGCGTGCACGGTGCGGGCGGCCGAAAAGCGTGGGGTGGCTACCTCAGCAGGTGCTTGTTGTGCAGGTAGGTTCGGGCCACGTCCGCGGGTAGTCGGCGCCAGCTGTCCACCTGTTCGTTCATGGCGGCCAGGTCCGCCGTGGTGAGGACGTCGTTGAGCCGGCCGAGCGCCGTGGTGACGCCCGTGCCGCCCGCGCGGGCGCGGTTGACCACGGGGACGATGTAGTCGGCGTTCTGCAGGTGCCGGTCGTCGGCGAGCAGTACCAGCCCGAACTGGTCGAGGGTGGCGTCCGTGGTGGTGGTGAGCACCATCTGGTCCTGACCGTTCTGCACGGCCCGCTTGGCCTGGGTGGTGCCGACGCCCTTGGGGTCGACGCCGACGACATCGATGCCGTAGGTCTTCCGCAACCCCGGTGCGCAGTACGGCCGTCGTACGCACTCGTCGCCCGCGGCGAGCCGCACCCCCAGCCCCGACGCGCCGAGGTCGCTGAGCGTCCGCAGCCGGTGCTCGCGGGCGTACGAGCGGGCCACCGCGAAGGCGTTCTGGTCGACCGCCCGTCCGGGGTCCAGGACGGTGAGGCCGCGGGGCGTGGCGAGCCGGCGCAGGGCGGTCATGGTGGCGGCCAGGTCGGGCGAGCCGGCCGGTGCGGCGTGCGGGCCGTCGGCCTTGGCGGCCAGCCAGTCGGCGAAGGTGGCCGCGTACTCGGGCACGACGTCGATCTGGCCGGATTCCAGGGCGGGTTCGTACAGTTCGCGGTTGGCGACCGTGAGGATGGACGTACGGTAGCCGGCCCGGTTCAGCAGCAGCGCGTACATCTGCGCGAGCAGATCGCTCTCGGTGAAGCCGGCCGATCCGATGGTCAGCCGCCGGCTGTCGCCGGGCGAGGCGGTGACCGCGCCGCGGTTCTCCAGGGAGGGCCCGGTGACACACCCGGTGAGCAGCAGCGACGCGGCCGTCACGAGGGCCGCACCGGCCGAGAGCGCCCTGGCCCGCCACGCACCGCGCGGACGCCGACGGTCAGCGGCCCGCCGCCGACCCCCCAGCCGCCCGAGCCCGCGCCCCGGCAGCCACCCGTACGACCACCGCCCGGCGGCCACCGCGAGCGGCGCTCCCGCACGGCCGGCCCTGTCCCTGGTCTCCCGCGCGTCCCAGGTCTCCCGGGTCTCCGCCGTCTCCCGCACCTCCCGGTCTCCCATCTCCGCTGCCCCCTCGCAGCATCTTTCCGTCTCCCGCCTCTCCCGCAACCCCGGGATTTCCCGCCTCTCCCGCCTCTCCCCCTCTCCCCCATCTCCTTGTCTCGCGCATCACCCCCGTTTCCAGCATCTCCCCCGTCTCCCCCGTCTCCCCGTCTCTCCCGTCTCCCCCGTCTCCCTCATCTCCTTCGCCTCCCGCGTCTCTTGCCTCTCCTCGCGTCTCCCGCCGTGCGGTGGCTCTCGGTCGGCCGGGGGTGCTCCCAGGGCGGGGGGTCATCGGGGTGGTCTCAGCCGGCGTGAGAACAGGCGTTCGGTGGTTTCGAAGACGGCCTCGACGAGGAGGGCGAAGGCGGCCACCAGGACCGCTCCTGCCACCACCTGCGGAGTGCTGGCGAGGTTGAAGCCCGCCGTGATGATGCGGCCGAGACCGCCCCCGCCCGCCAGCGCGGCGATGGTCGCGGTGGCGACGAGCTGGACGGCGGCGATCCGCACGCCGCCCAGGACCATCGGCAGGGCGAGCGGCAGCTCCACCCGGAACAGCAGCTGCCGTCCGGTCATGCCCATGCCCCGCGCCGCCCGCACGACACCGCGGTCGACCTCGCGCATGCCGACGTACGCGTTGGTGAGCAGCGGCGGCACGGCGAACAGCACCAGGGCCAGCACGGTGGGCCCCTCCCCCCAGCGGCCGACCGGGGTGAGCAGCAGCAGGACCAGCACGGCGAACGTGGGCACGGCCCGGCCGGCGTTGGAGATGTTCACCGCGAGGACGCCGCCCTTGCCGAGGTGGCCGAGGACCAGCGCGACGGGCAGCGCGACGGCGCAGCTGACGGCCAGGCAGACGACGGTCAGCACGAGGTGTTGCAGCAGGCGGTGCCGGATGCCGTCCTCGCCCGTCCAGTGTGCCGGGTCGGCGAGCCAGTGCCAGGTGGCGGTGAGGGTCGTCATGCGCGGGCCGCCCGCGCCCAGGGAGTGATCAGCCACTGCACGCCGAGCAGCAGCAGATCGGCCGCGACCGCGATCAGTACGCACAGCACCGACGCCGTCAGCACCTGCGCCTTGAAGTAGGTGTTCATTCCCGCGTAGATGAGATTGCCGAGCCCTCCGAACCCGACGATCGCGCCGATGGTCACCAGGGACACCGCGGAGACCGTGGCGATGCGCAGTCCGGCCATGGCGGCGGGCAGGGCGAGCGGCAGCTCGACGGTGAGCAGCAGGCGGATCGGGCCGTAGCCCATGCCGCGCGCGGCCTGCCGGGTCTCCTCGGGGACGGCCCGCAGCCCGGCCAGGATGTTGCGGACGAGCAGGGTCAGCGAGTAGAGCACGAGCCCGGTGACGACGAGGCCGGCGGAGAGCCCGTACAGGGGCAGGAGCAGGGAGAACATGGCCAGGGAGGGAATCGTGTAGAGGATCGTCGTGACCCCGAGGACGGGCCCGGCGGCCCACGCCCAGCGGCGGGCGAGCACGGCCAGCGGGACCGCGACCGCGAGGCCGATCAGCACCGAGAGGGAGGTCAGCCACACATGCTGGATCACGGCGTCGAGCAGGATGTGGCGCCGGGTGCTCAGATACGCACCGCAGATCCATTCGTTGCGTGCGAGGCAGTCGTGCGGGGCCGCGGTCACGACTCCATTGCACCGGCGGACCACGCGGTCCGCTCGTCGTGTTGACCCGTACGGGTGGCGCTGGCTACACCCGCCGATACGGGTTCTGCGCCCCGTGTGCCGCGGCCGTCCGCTCCGTAGCTTCGTCACAGGCACAGACGGGCACAGACGGGCGCACCGGGTGCCGGACGGAGAGGGATGACGATGTTGCGCACACCTTCGCGACGCACGCACGACGCGGGACCCGCCGCCGAGGCGCTGCGGCTGGTCAAGGTCACCAAGACGTACGGCAGCGGGGACACCGCCGTGACCGCGCTTGACGGGGTCACGCTCGGCCTGGCCCGGGGCACGTTCACGGCGGTGATGGGCCCGTCGGGCTCGGGCAAGTCCACGCTGTTGCAGTGCGCGGCCGGGCTCGACCGGCCCGACAGCGGGATCGTGATGGTGGACGGCGCGGAGCTGACGGGTTCCGGCGAGGCGGAGCTGACCCGGTTCCGACGCGGCCGGGTCGGGTTCGTCTTCCAGCAGTACAACCTGCTGGACACCCTGACCGTCGCGCAGAACACGGTGCTGCCGCTGAAGCTCGCGGGCCGGCGCGTGGACCGGAAGCGGGCCCGGGAGGTCCTGACGGCCGTCGGGCTCGGCGACCGGCTCGGGCATCTGCCCGGACAGCTGTCCGGCGGTCAGCGGCAGCGGGTGGCGATCGCCCGGGCGCTGGTCGCCGAACCGCGGGTGATCTTCGCGGACGAGCCGACCGGCGCGCTGGACACACGCAGCGCGCGGGAGGTGCTGCGGCTGTTGCGGGAGGCGGTGCGGGTGCACGGCAGGACCGTGGTGATGGTGACGCACGACCCGGTCGCCGCCTCGTACGCCGACTCCGTGCTGTTCCTGGCCGACGGCCGGCTCGCGGGGCGGTTGCCCGCGCCGACGGCCGACGCGGTCGCCGAATGGCTCGCGCACCTCGGCGACGACGTGCCGGCGGGGGTGTGAGCGATGCTCGTACTGGCTCTGCGGTCGATCCGGGGGCGCCCCGGACGGTTCCTGGCGACGCTGCTGTCCGCCTTCCTCGGCGCGGCGCTCGTCATGGCCTTCAACTCGCTGCACGACACGGCCGGGCAGCCGGGCGTGGACGATGTGAGCGCGCGGACGCTGACCACCACGGCGGGCGTCGTCGGCGGCTACGGCACCCTGCTGGTCTTCTTCGCCATCGCCTCCGCCCTGACCGTGAACGTGCGGCAGCGGTCGGCCGAGATGGAGTTGCTGCGCTGCTCGGGGGCGACGCCCGCGCAGATCAGGCGGATGGTCGTCGGTGAGGCCGTCGCCGTGGCCCTGGTGGGCACGGTCCTGGCGGTCGGTCCCGCGGTGCTCGGCGGGCGGGCGCTGCTCGGCGCGTTCCGGGACAGCGGCCAGGTGGGCCGCACCGTGGAAGCCGCCTTCGGTCCGGTCGCGTTGCTGTCCGGGGTCGGTGTCACGCTGCTCGCGTCCGCGGGCGCGGCGTTCCTCGCCGTGCGCCGGGCGACGCGCCGGGGCGTACGGCGCGGCCGGGGGCGGACGCTTCTCGCGTACGCCGCGCTGGCCGCCGGTGCGCTGTCCGCGGCGAGCACCTACGCGTTCTCGGCGACGGACGCGGCGCTGATGGCGGCGCCCGCGTACGGGGCGATCCTGCTGTCGGTGGGTCTCGCGCTGCTGGCGCCGCGGCTGTTCGGCGCTGTGCTCGCCGCGCTGCCGCTCGGCGGGGCGAGCGGGTGGCTTGCGGTGCGTACTCTGCGCCGCCGGGTGGACGAGCTGTCCGGGATCCTGATGTCGCTGGTCCTGTTCACGGCCATCAGTACGGCGACGGTGACCATGCAGTCGGTGGAGTCCGACGCCGTCGCGGCCTCGGGGCTGCGCAAGTCGGTCGACGCGAAGAACCTGGAGACGCTGAATCTGACGGTCGTCGGCGTCATCGCGGTGTTCGTCTGCGTCATGCTGGTCAACTCCCTGTACGCGGCGACCACGTACCGCGGCTCGGAGTTCGGCCGGCAGCGGCTGGCGGGCGCCACCCCGGGCCAGGTGCTGGGCACGGTGGGCGTCGAGTCCGCGGTGCTCACGGTGGTGGGGGTGCTGCTCGGCACGGTGGCCGCGCTCGCCGGGATCGTCCCGTTCACGATGGTCCGCACCGACGGTGTGCTGCCGGGTCAGACGTTCGGCATCTGGCTCGCGGTGTGCGCGGTGGCCGCGGCGGTGACGCTGGGCACGAGCCTCGGCACGGCACGCCGGACGCTGCGAACCCCGGCGATCGGGGCGGTGGCCGCGGCGACGTGAGGCCGGTCGCCGGTGACGGGGGCACGCCGATCGCGGG
The DNA here is from genome assembly GCF_057537855.1 of Streptomyces diversicolor. Taxonomy (NCBI): domain Bacteria; kingdom Bacillati; phylum Actinomycetota; class Actinomycetes; order Kitasatosporales; family Streptomycetaceae; genus Streptomyces; species Streptomyces diversicolor. The sequence goes on along the minus strand of NZ_BAAJXA010000001.1, from coordinate 434,621 downwards.
CCACAGGGCCACCGCCGTCGCGCGTTGTCGGGGCAGGCCGGTCGCCGGTGACAGGGGCGATCCGCTCGCGGGCCACGGGGGTGGCCGCGGCGGGTGCCCCTGTCGCCGTGGGCGCCCTGCGGGCCGGTGGCGCCGGGCGCCGCTGCCCGCACGAGACACCGGCCGCGTCACGCCCGTACGCCGGCCGCGTCCAGGAGCGCTGTCACCATCGCCGTCGCGAGTCCGCCGTCCAGCCGCTCCACGCGGGCGCCGGCGCGGGCCCCGTCGAAGACCAGCATCAACTGGCGGGCCAGCAGGGCCGGTTCGCGGGCACCGCCCTGCTCGGCCAGCGCGCGGAACTAGGTCTCAAGCCGCTCCTACCCCGCCTTCGGCACCGGCGCCCGCGAGAGGGCACCGGTGAGATCGACTCGCCCCGCGCCCCACCCGCAGACGACCGCCCGCGGCGACCAGGGCCGTCGGCGCTCGCGTTTATGGCCCCGGCGACTTCGCGTAGGTCTGGGCCATGCCGCCGGCGAAGTCGTAGACCACGACCTGTTCGTCGCCGACGACCCAGGCGTCGTGGCCGGGCGAGCACACGAAGACGTCGCCGGGGCCGACCTCGGCCTCGCCGCCGTCGTCCATGTGCAGCCGCATCCGTCCCCGCACCACGAAGCCGTTGTGGTGCACCATGCAGCTCTCCGTGCCCGCGATCGGCGCCACGGACTGCGACCAGCGCCAGCCCGGTTCGAAGGTGGCCACGGCGAAGTCGAGCCCGCTCATGTGGACGGCTTCGAGATGGCCGCGGGGGAAATCGCGCCGCTCGTCGGGCTTGTCGACCGTCTTCACTTCCAGCATGACGGTGTCCTCCCTTCCGGCCGCCGACCGCGGCCGGGGCCGGTCACCGTCTCCCGACGTCGGGTGGCGCCGGCGCACACGGCAACCGCCCCACCCCTCCATCGTCCGCCCACCCCCACACCCCCACCACCCGACCCGGACGACAACCCAAGCAGAAACGCCCCAAAGGGGCGCGGGGAACTGCGCGACCAGCCACGACCCTGCCGCAGACAACCGACAGCGCATCCCGCCAAACCCAACGAAACACTCAGGCGCCGAGCGCGGCCCAAGCAGCCCCGACGAAAACACCGCCCCAAAGGGGCGCGGGGAACTGCGCGACCAGCCACAACACAGCCGCAGACAACCAACGGCGCATCCCGCCGAACCCAGCGGAGCGCTCACGTGAGGTCGATGTCGTGGTTCACCGTGTCGCCGCCGTCGAGGCGCACGCCGGTGGCCCGCGGCGGTAGCCGGTCGCGACGACCGAGTACTGGCCGGTGTCCAGGTCGGTGAAGGCGTACGCCCCGTCGACGCCGGTCGTGGTCGTGGCGACGACGTCGCCCGTGGCGTCCACCAACGTCACCCGGGCGTCGCTCAGCGGGGCGCCGGCGCCGCGTACCGTGCCGCGTACGTACGCCCCGGGCCGCAGTTGTATCTCCACGCGCGTGTCACCGGTGTCGGCCAGGTCGACGGGCAGCGCGAGCGGGCGGTGCTCGGGCGAGTCGACGGCGAGGGTCACCGTCCCGGGCACCAGGCCGGCGACGCCGAACTCGCCGAGCGTGTCGGTGTGCGCGGTGGCCAGGACGTCGCCGCGCACGTCGGTCACGACGACGACCGCGCCCGCGACCGGCGCCCCGCTCTCCGCCGAGCGCACGACGCCGGTCAGCGCGCCGTTGCCGCTCAGCAGGATGTCGTGGGCCGTCGGGTCCGCGCCGACCACGAGCGAGGTGGCACACGGCCGGTGGCCCGCGGCGGAGGCGATCAGGACGTACGTCCCCTCTCCCGGCGCGGTGAGCGCGTACGCCCCGTCGGGCCGTGCGACGGCCCGGCCCAGCTGCCGTCCTTCGAGCGCGATCAGGGTGATGGCCGCGCCGGCCACGGGCGCGCCGTCGGCGCCGCGCACCCGCCCGCGCACCGGGATGCCGCGCGCGCCCTGCCCGGCGGGCACCGCGGGCACCGCGGGCACCGCCTTCGGGCCCGTGGCCCGCGTGGCCGCCGGTTCGGGAAACTCAGGGGACACGGGAAACTCAGGTGACACGGGGGACTCGGGGGGCACAGAGGGCTGCCGGATGGCGCCGGGCGCCGCCGCCTGCACGGTCGCCGGTCCCACCACGGGCGTGGCCTCGCGGCGGCGCGGAATGAAGGCGGCCACGAGGAGCGCGAGGACCGCGGCGCCCGAGCCGACCGCCATGACCACCTTGAAGCCGTTCTCGGAGGGCAGCAGGGCCGCGCCGAACGGAGTGGTCAGCTGCGCCAGGATCACGCCCGCGACGGCGCTGGCGGTGGAGGTGCCGATGGACCGCATCAGGGTGTTGAGGCTGTTCGCGGCGGCCGTCTCGGACGGGTCCACGGCGCCCATGATGAGCGCGGGCATGGCGCCGTAGGCGAAGCCGATGCCGGCGCCGATGACGCAGGAGGCCACGACGAGCTGCCAGACGGCGTCCATCATCACGATGTTGAGGCCGTAGCCGGCGGCCACGATCACGGCGCCGCACATCAGGGTCACCTTCGGCCCCCACGCGCGGGACACCGCCGCGGACACCGGCGCCATGGCCATCATCACCAGGCCGGTCGGCGCCATGACGAGTCCGGCGAAGAGCAGCGACTTGCCCAGGCCGTAGCCGGTCGCCACGGGCAGTTGCAGCAGCTGCGGGAGCACCAGGGACATGGCGAACATGGAGAAGCCGAAGGCGACCGAGGCGAGGTTGGTCACCAGCACCTGGCGGCGGGCCGTGGTGCGCAGGTCCACCAGCGGGTGCGCGGCGCGCAGTTCGTACAGGCCCCACAGGAACAGCACCAGGACCGCGGCGCCGAACAGGCCGAGGGTCGTGCCGCCGGTCCAGCCCCAGTCGGCGCCCTTGGAGATCGCCAGCAGCAGACAGACCAGGCCGGCCGCCATGCCGATGGCGCCGGGCAGGTCGAACCGGCCGCCGGTGCGCACCCGGGACTCGGGGACGAGGAGCAGCACGAGCACGGCGGCGACGACGCCGAGGACCGCCGACGTCCAGAACAGGGTGTGCCAGTCGAAGTGGTCGGCGATGAGCGCGGCGGCGGGCAGCCCGAGGGCGCCGCCGACGCCCAGGGACGCGCTCATCAGGGCGGTGGCGGAGCCGAGCCGTTCGGCGGGCAGTTCGTCGCGCATGATGCTGATGCCGAGCGGGATCACACCGGCGGCCAGCCCTTGCATGGCCCGCCCGACGATCATGGGGACGAGGGTGTCGCTGAGCCCGGCGGTGACCGATCCGGCGACCAGCATGCCGAGGCTGGTCAGCAGCATGAGCCGCTTGCCGTACATGTCGCCGAGCCGGCCCATGACGGGGGTGGCGACGGCGGCCGCGAGGAGCGTGGCCGTGACGGCCCAGGCCGCGTCAGAGGCCGGCGCGTCGAGCAGTTTCGGCAGCTCGGGCACGATCGGGATCACCAGGGTCTGCATCAGCGAGACCACGATGCCGCCGAAGGCCAGCACGGCGACGACGAGGTTCGTCCGCGGCGCGGTGGGCTCCTGCGGCCTCGCCTCCTGAACGGGCCGGGGTTGTGCGTGGGCCATGGTCGGGCCTCCGTCCGGGCACTCGGGTGTGCGGCCCATCGACTGTAAGTCCGTTGATTGACTTAAGCAAGGAGAGTGGGATTCCCTGGCCGCCCGGTGAAGATCCCGTACTCGCCGGAGTGCGGCACCCGGCGGCGGGGCGGCCGTTCCGGGCTCGGTGACCGCGGGACCGGCGCTAGGTTGGGCGCCATGAGCAACCTTGACCGCGCGCCCGTACCCAGTGTCTGCGGCGGCCGCGGATTCGTCGTCGCCGAGCCCGTCCGCGAGCTGCTGAGCCCCCGCGAGGTGCGGCTCGGCGAGTCGACCGAGGTGCGCCGGCTGCTGCCGAACCTCGGCCGGCGCATGATCGGCGCCTGGGCCTTCGTCGACCACTACGGGCCCGACGACATCGCCGACGAGCCGGGCATGCAGGTCCCGCCGCACCCGCACATGGGACTGCAGACGGTCAGCTGGCTGCACGAGGGCGAGGTGCTGCACCGTGACTCGACCGGCAGTGTCCAGACCATCCGGCCGAGGCAGCTTGGCCTGATGACCTCGGGCCGGGCGATCAGCCACTCCGAGGAGAGCCCGCGCCCGCACGCACGCCTTCTGCACGGCGCGCAGCTGTGGGTCGCGCTGCCGGACGCGCACCGCCACACCGACCCGCGGTTCGAGTACCACCCCGAACTGCCCACGGTCAGCGCGCCGGGCCTGACGGCGACCGTGATCCTCGGTGACCTCGACGGCACCGCGTCGCCCGGTACGGCGTACACACCGATCGTGGGCGCCGATCTGGCGCTGGCCCGCGGCAGCGATGTCCGCCTCCCGCTGGAGCCCGACTTCGAGTACGGGGTCCTGGCGATGTCCGGTGAGGTACACGTCGACGGCGTGCCCGTGCTGCCGGGTTCGATGCTCTACCTCGGCTGCGGCCGGAGCGAACTGCCGCTGCGCGCCGAGTCGGACGCGGGGCTGATGCTGCTCGGCGGCGAGCCGTTCGAGGAGGAGCTGATCATGTGGTGGAACTTCGTCGCCCGCACCCAGGAGGAGATCGAACAGGCCCGCGCCCAGTGGCTGACGGGGTCCCGCTTCGGTGAGGTGAAGGGGTACGACGGTGCCCCGCTCGCCGCGCCCGAGCTGCCGTCGACCCCGCTCAGGCGGCGCGGCCGGACCAGGTAGCGCCCGGACCTGATGGTGGAATTTTCAACCACTGGGTTCGGTTGTGGGCGTCGAAGGAGGTCACGAGTGGAGACGACGTACTACGACCACGGAACCACGGCCGAGCGCTGGGAGCGCGGGCGGCAGTTCTTCGACGCCCAGGACTACGCGGGCGCGGCGCGCGTGCTGGCCGGGCTGGTCGAGGAGGTGCCGGAGCAGACCGGTCCCCGGCTGCTGCTGGCCCGTGCCTACTACCACTCGGCCCAACTGAGCCGTGCGGAGGCCGAGTTGCGGGCGATCGTGGAGCGTGACCCGGTGGAGCACTACGCCCGGCTGATGCTGGGCCGCACGCTCCAGCGGCAGGCACGGCACGACGAGGCGGAGACACACCTGCGGATCGCCTCGGCGCTCGCGGGCGACTTCGCGGACGCCTGAGCACCCCGCGCCGAGGGCCCGGCTCCCGAAGGAGCCGGGCCCTCGCCACACCGACGCACGCCGCGGACGGCTCGCGCGGGGATCACCGCGCGCACGGCCAGGAACAGGGCGACCGCGGAGTTCGCCGGGACCCCCGCGGGGTATGCCGCGGCGAGGCCCACCGAGGTGCCCGCCGGGGCGGCAGGGCGGCGAGTACGCCGATGCACGGGTGCCGTCGCGGCCGGGCTGAGCGCTCCGCTGGAAAAGCCGCGCTATGCCGTCGGTCGTCTGCGGCACCGTCGTGGCTGGTCGCGCAGTTCCCCGCGCCCCTTCGGGGCGCTGTCGAACCGCAGCGGGATTCACTTGACCTGCTTAGCGAGCGTCGCCGCCAGGCCGGCTCGGCCGTGAATCCCCCGCCGCCGGGCCGCGCAGACGGCGGTGGTGCGCAGCGACCGCGGGAACGGGCCCGCCCCGTGCCGTCGAGTGCACGGCGAGCAGAGGGCGGTGCCGCCGGGCGGCGAGACCACCGGCGAGCCGAGGCCGACTCCGGATCGCGGTCGCCGGAGAGTCCGTCTCGCAGAGCGGGACGGACACGACGGTCACCGGCCCGCACCCGGCGGCGCGGCCCGGGGCCGTCCGGCTTGGGTGGAGCGCGTCACTTCGTGTCGGCCGCACCGCCGTGGGCGCGGTGTGCGCGGCGGTGGGCCGTTTCGCCGAGCGCCATGTCCACGATGAGGAACGCGGCCAGCGGGATGCCGAGCAGGGGGACGAAGTAGCCGAGGACGGCTGTCGCCGCCAGCGCGGGGACCAGGATGTACGGGGGTACCTGCGCCCAGGCGCCGCGTGGCAGGGGTCGGCCGAAGGCGGTGCCGCGGCCACGCTGCCACCACATGCGGTAGCCCCACAGGATGAGCAGCACCAGGGCCAGCGCGAGCAGCGCAAGACCGATCTGGTTGACGATCCCGAACAGGCTGCCGCTGTGCAGGTCGATGCCCCAGCGGCTGAGCTTGGCGAGCACCGGGTAGTCGTCGAACCGCAGGACGTCGGTGACCCGGCCGGTGGCCGGGTCGACGGCGACCGAGTCCTGCTTCTCCGGCCAGCTGCGCTGGATCTGCCGGACGACGTACGCCGATGTCGCGTCGGCGGGCGGGACGATCTCCACCGGATCGCCCAGCCCCCGTGCCCGGGCCGCCGCGAGCACGGTGTCCAGGCCGACGCCGTGCGCGGCGTCCCCGCCGGTGCCGGCCGCGGCGCCGTGGCCCGCGTGTTCGCCGCCGGAGACCGCCGCCGACACCGACGGGGTGGCCTGGCCGAGCGAGGCGCGCAGGTCCTCGATGTTCGCGCCGGCATACGTCGACCAGGTCAGGCCGGTCGCCGACAGAAAGAGGAAACCGGCCGCGGCCCAGGCACCCACGCCGCCGTGCAGGCCGAGGGTGCGGCGTCGCCCGCTGGTCCCCCGCAGCCTGCGCAGGGCGCGCCGCCGGGAGAACCACAGCACGAGCCCGCCGCCCGCTATCACCCACAGCCAGCTCGCGGCGAGTTCGCTGTAGAGCCGGCCCGGGTCGCCGAGGTGCAGATCGCGGTGGAGTTCGTCGATCCAGGTGCGCAGCGGCAGCGCGCCGCTCGCGCCGTACTGCTCAAGCGCGCCGCGCACGGTGCCCGTATACGGGTCGACGAAGACGGCGAAGGTGTGGTCGGGGTCGACGCCCGGGACGCCGCTGAGCAGCACCCGGGTGGTGGCCTCCGGCCCCGGGGCGGGGCGCACGGCGGCGACGGTGCCCTCGGGGTGGGCCTTGCGGGCCGCGGCCACCTGCTCCGAGAGGGTCAGTTCGGTCGGGCCGACCGGGACCGTCAGTTCATGGGAGTAGACCAGCTTCTCCACCTGGTAGGAGCAGGCGTACAGGAATCCGGTCACGGCGGCGACCAGCAGGAACGGGGCGACGAGCACACCGGCGTAGAAGTGCAGGCGCAGCACCAGGGGGCGCAGCGGGGCCCAGCGGCTCGGGGAGGGCGACGGGGCGTGGGGCCGTGCGGCCTCGTCCGTGGTGGTCGGGGGAGCGGTGGGCATCGGCGGCTTCTCCGGGGCTCGATCGTCAGGGGTGACGGTCCAGTGGTCGGGGCGCCGGGCGGACAAGTTCCCGCGTCTCGAAGTGACGTACGCCACACAAGGGTGCGCAGCCACCGTGTACCGGGGGAACCGCCGTGGCATGCTGGCGCGATGGCAGCTCCCACTGATCGAGCACCCCTCGCCGAGCGGGTCGAACAACTCCTCGCCGTCGACGGTCCGTTGCCCATCGTGGCGGCGGGCGAACCGGTGCTGCGCCGCCCGGCCGAACCGTACGACGGGCAGTTGGAGCCGGCGCTGCTGGCCCGGTTCGTCGAGGCACTGCGCCGCACCATGCGCGAGGCTCCGGGCGTCGGGCTCGCCGCGCCGCAGGTCGGCGTGGGGCTGCGGATCGCGGTCGTCGAGGACCCGGCGGCGGTGCCGGACGAGGTGCGGCTGGCCCGCGGGCGGGTGCCGCAGCCCTTCCGGGTGCTGGTGAACCCCTCGTACACGCCGGTGGGCGGCAGCCGGGCCGCCTTCTTCGAGGGCTGTCTGAGCGTGCCGGGGTGGCAGGCGGTGGTGGCCCGGCACGCCGAGGTGCGGCTGCGCGGCGAGGACGAGCGGGGCCGAGCCCTGGACGAGGTGGTCACCGGGTGGCCGGCCCGGATCGTGCAGCACGAGACGGACCACCTCGACGGCACCCTCTACCTCGACCGTGCCGAACTGCGCTCCCTGTCCTCGCACACGGCGATGACGCGGCGGTGGACGCAGCCGACGCCCGAGGCCGCCGCCGCGGCCCTGGGCTTCGAACTGCCCTGAGGCGGCGCGGCCCGCGCGGTCAGCCCCGGTACTCCTCCAGCAGGCGCAGCCACACCTCGCTGATCGTCGGGTACGACGGGACGGCGTGCCACAGGCGGCTGACCGGGACCTGTCCGGCGACGGCGACGGTCGCCGAGTGGATCAGCTCGCCGACGCCGGGGCCGACGAAGGTGACCCCGCGCAGGATCTCGTCCTCCAGGTCGACGACCATGCGGGCGCGGCCCTTGTAGCCGTCGCCGTACAGGCCGGCGCCGGCCACCGAGGAGAACTCGACGTCGACGGCCCGCACCCGGTGGCCGACCTGTTCCGCCTCCGCCAGGGAGAGCCCGACGGCGGCCGCCTCGGGGTCGGTGAAGACGACCTGGGGTACGGCGTGGTGGTCGGCGGTGGCGCTGTGCGGGCCCCAGGGCTCGGCCCGGGCGGGGTCGCCCGCGGCCCGGGCGGCGATGGCGGTGCCCGCGATCCGAGCCTGGTACTTGCCCTGGTGGGTCAGCAGCGCGCGGTGGTTGACGTCGCCGACCGCGTACAGCCAGTCGGTTCCGGTGACCCGGAGGCTGTCGTCCACCGGCAGCCATGACCCGGGTTCGAGTCCGACGGTGTCCAGCCCGATGTCGTCGGTGTGCGGGACACGGCCGGTGGCGAAGAGGATTTCGTCGCCCTCGACACGGTCGCCGGCCGCGGTGACCGCGACGACGGTGCCGTTCTCGCGGGTCACCGACTCGACGGAGGTGCCGGTACGGATGTCGGCGCCGGCGTCCGCCAGCGCCTCGGCCACCAGTTCGCCGGCGAAGGGTTCCATACGGGGCAGCAGGCCCTTGCCGCGGACCAGGACGGTGACCTGGGAGCCGAGGGCCTGCCAGACGGTGGCCATCTCGGTGGCGACCACGCCACCGCCCACCACGATCAGGCGGCCGGGCACGGACCGCGCGCTGGTCGCCTCCCGGCTGGTCCACGGTGTCACGTCGGCGAGTCCGGGCAGGTCGGGCAGCAGGGCGCGGGTGCCGGTGCAGACGGCGACGGCGTGCCGGGCGGTCAGGGTCCGTACGACGCCGTCGGCGCCGGTCACGGTGACCGTGCGCGGTCCGGCCAGCCGCCCGTGGCCGCGGTACAGGTCGGCGCCGATGCCGTCGACCCACCGGACCTGGCCGTCGTCCTTCCAGTGCGAGGTGTACGCGTCGCGGCGGGCGAGGACCGCGGGCGCGTCGAGGGGGCCCTGCACGGCCTGGCTCAGGCCCGGCAGGCGGCGGGCGTCGGCGCGGGCGATGACCGGGCGCAGCAGGGCCTTGCTGGGCATGCACGCCCAGTAGGAGCACTCGCCGCCGACCAGTTCGCTCTCCACGATCGCGGTGGACAGGCCGGCCGCTCTGGTGCGGTCGGCCACGTTCTCCCCCACGGGCCCGGCCCCGAGCACCACGACGTCATAAGCGATGGATTCCGTTTCCGTCATGGGGACAAGTCTGGTGGGTGGTGTACCGGGCGGCCACACGGGGTGTGCCCGATGACCACACGGGTACGCGGCCGGAATACGTACGCGGGTGGCCGTGTTGCGCAGACGGCTCGACCCCACACAGGAAGAGGGAATCACGCATGAGCAGCACCGTGGAGCTCACCAAGGAGAACTTCGACCAGACGGTCACGGAGAACGGGTTCGTCCTGATCGACTTCTGGGCGTCCTGGTGCGGCCCGTGCCGTCAGTTCGCACCCGTGTACGAGAAGGCGGCCGAGGAGAACCCGGACCTGGTGTTCGGCAAGGTGGACACCGAGGCACAGCCGGAGCTGGCCGCGGCCTTCGGCATCCAGTCGATCCCGACGCTGATGATCGTCCGCGATCAGGTCGCCGTGTTCGCCCAGCCGGGCGCGCTGCCGGAGGCCGCTCTGACGGACGTCATCGGGCAGGCCCGCAGGCTGGACATGGACGAGGTCCGCAAGAGCATCGACGCGCAGGCGTCGAACGCCCAGGGCGAATGACCCCGAACCGCCCCTGAAACGCACCGCCCCGGCCGACGCGCCGCACCACAGAGGCTCCGCGACGCGCGGCCGGGGCCGCGTACGACGCGGTCGCTCCGGGCGGGCGAGTCCACCGGTCGGCGCGCGGCGGGGGTCGCATACGGCGCTGCCGATCAGGCCGGCGAGGTCCCGCCCGGTCGACGCGGCTCCCTGCGGACGGTGCTGAGCCGGGGCCGGACGGTGCTGAGCCGAGGCCGGACGGCACTGAGCCGGGGGCGGACGGCACTGAGCCGGGGGCGGACGGCACTGAGCCGGAGCCGGACGCCGCTGAGCCGGCGGCGGACGGTGCCTATTAGCCGGGGGCGCGGCAGCCGGTCCGGCACGAGGTCGTCGGCGCCGATCACGGCGGTGCCCTCGGTGGCGGGCCCGCAGCAGCATGGCGTACGCGCCGTCGTACGCGATCCTCACGCCCAGCCCCAACCGACGCCGACACGCGGCCAGTTCGGCGGCGACCCGGGCGCCCGCCCAGGAGTGCGGCGCCCCCGGTCCATCAACGACCTCCAGCGGGCCCTCGGCGACGGCTCGGGCGGGCGGCACGAGATCGACCACGGTGACCTGCGTGACGTACGTGACCTGCTGCTCGGCTCGCTGCCGCCGGGCACCGTCCACTGGGGCACGAAGGTCACGGCGGCGCACCCGCTCCGGGGCGGCAGGCACGAGATCGCGCTCGCCGACGAGGCGGCCCTGTCCGCCTACGAGGTGCGGTTGTTGCCGCGCAGCGGGCGGGCCGTGGCGGCGTCGGCGCGCGGTGGCGCGTCGCTCTTCCGCGGCGACGGCCCGCAGGGGCTGCTGGAGGAGTTCGCCGCGCACGGCTGAGCGTGGCTCAACAGCGGCGATGTACGGGTGACCCGGGCGACCAGGTCCAGCCAGCCGGCCTCAAGCCGCTGCAGCGGCATGCCGCACTGCCGGGTGAGGTGGTGGAACAGGACGGGGCTGAGATAACCCATGAGGGTCTGCGCCAGCAGCTCGTGGTCCCCCGCGGGCACGGCCTGGCGCAGCAGCATGACCACATGGCTGTGCAGGACGCGGCGCGGCGCCGACGAGAAGCGGCGCTCCGGCTGGGGCTCGGCCGCCAGTTGGAGTTCCAGTTCGTCGCCCATGCGGTGCAGCAGGGCGACACCGAACGCGCCCAGCCGCTCCACCGGTCCCGCGCCGGGACCCAGCGGCGGGGGGCCGCTCATGAACGCGGCCTGGAACTTCCTCTCCGAGTGGTCCAGCAGGGCCGTCAGCAGGCCCGTACGGTCGCCGAAGCGGCGGAAGACGGTGCCCTTGCCGACCGAGGCCGCCACGGCCACCGCCTCCATGGTGAGGTTCGCGGCACCCTGCTCCCGCACCAGATGGGCCGCGGCCTCCAGCAGCCGGGCCCGGTTGCGGGCGGCGTCGGCGCGCAGGCACGGCTCGTCGTCCACCGAACCGACTTCGAGGAGCGGCATGTCGACCGGCTCCGAGGGCGGCGTAAGAGGCGGCAGGGCGCTGGACATGAACACAGCGTAAAGCACGCGGAATGAAACTGGACCGCGGTCCGGTTAGACTGCTACAACATTAAACGGACCTCGGTCCGCTTCGTAACGTCAGTGTTTCAGCCCCTGGAGTTCCCATGTCTGTTCGCATCCTCGCCCTCGTCGGCAGCCTTCGCTCCGGTTCCACCAACCGGCAGCTGGCCGAGGCCGCCGTGCAGGTCGCCCCCGAGGGCGCCGAGGTCACGGTGTTCGAGGGGCTGGCCGACATCCCCTTCTACAACGAGGACATCGACGTCGAGGGCAGCGTCCCGGCCACCGCCGCCAAGCTGCGCGAGACGGCCCATGACGCCGACGCGTTCCTGCTCTTCTCGCCCGAGTACAACGGCACCATCCCGGCCGTGCTGAAGAACGCCATCGACTGGCTGTCCCGTCCGTACGGGGCCGGCGGCTTCGGCGGCAAGCCGGTCGCCGTGATCGGTACCGCGTTCGGTCAGTACGGCGGCGTGTGGGCCCAGGACGAGGCCCGCAAGGCCGTGGGCATCGCCGGTGGCAAGGTCATAGAGGACATCAAGCTGTCCATCCCCGGCTCGGTGACCCGCTTCGCCGAGACCCACCCCTCCGACGACGCCGAGGTCGCCGCCCAGCTGACCGAGGTCGTCGCGCGCCTGCACGGCAACGTGGGCGCAGCCGCCTGACGGCCCCACCCCAGGGGGCCGGACCCACCCGGGTCCGGCCCCCTCCCCGTCCCCGACACCCGCCTCGCAGCCCACGACGGCCCCACCCCTCGCGCGACTACGTGCGCCCCGCGGCGAGGATCGTGATCACCCCATCCCCCAGGTCCGCCCCGACGCGCACCTTCGTCGGTGCGGGCCAGCGACTCGGGCGCGTCGACGCGATCGGGCAGCGAAGCGTCCTTCGGCAGCCGCGGCGCGGGCCGCGCCACGGCTGTGGCGGTGCGCGGTGCGCGGTGCGCGAGATCGCGTGCGCGCGTCGGCGGAGCCCACCCCTCGTGCGACCGGCGCCGGCACTCGGCCAACGACCGCCCGGCCCGGTCACCGCGTACCGGCCGCGTCCCTGGCCGGCGCCCACGTGGCGCCCGGCGCGCCGACTCGGTGAGGACACTCGGCCCGCCACCCTTCGTCCACCGCGCCGCCGTGGCCGGTCGCGCAGTTCCCCGCGCCCCTTCGGGGCACGGCCCTGGCCGGATCAGCGCGTCAGGCCATGACCCACGGGCGATACTCCACCGGCAAGACAGCGAGACGACGCGCCGCCGCGGTACATGCCACCGCGCTTCCCTGCCTAGATCGCGATCACCGCATCCCTGAGACCCCACCCGCGGCCCACCCCGTCGACGCGGTTGCGCCCTGCGGCAGCCGCGCCGCGAAGTGCGTGCAGCTTACATGTCATGTGCATCGCGCATGTAATGTGGCCCATACATGTACATGTGCCAGGATGAAACGGCCGTGCGCGGGGACATACAGCGGGACGGCCGTACGGGTTAGGAGGCTCAGGCACATGATCAGGCCGACGCACGAGGTCGAGTACGAGCAGATGCTGCTCAGCCGCCACACGTTCATGAACCAGATGGGCGGCCGGCGCAAGGACAGCGTCCTGGAACGCAGCGCGTACATCCTGCTCAGCCGCATCCGCGTCCAGGGCCCGATGTCGATCGGGGAGCTGAGCGACGCCTTCGGACTCGACGCCTCCACGCTCAACCGGCAGACCGCCGCGGCCATGCGCGCCAGCCTCGTGGACCGCATCCCCGACCCGGCCGGCGGCATGGCCCGCAAGTTCCGCATCACCGACCAGGGCGCGCGCCTGCTGGACGAGGAGCGCGAGGGCATCGTACGCAGCCTGGACCTGGTCATGGCGGACTGGTCGGACGAGGACATCGCCGCCTTCGCCGACTATCTCAAGCGCTTCAACTCCGGCATCGAACGCATCGGCGGCCGGCCCTGGCCCCGCCCGTAGCGCGCGCCGCCGCCCGCCGGGCGGGAACCCGCTCGGGGCCCTGACCGAAGGCGCCGCCCCGGAGTGCGACCCTTGAGCGGAACCGGTCACCGGCGGGCCCGCCGGTGCCCCGTCGCGGGAGGAAACGCACCTGAGTACCCACACCGTCGTCACCGAGGCCGTCTCGGTGGTCCTGCTGCTGAGCGTGCTGGCCTTCGCCGTCGTACGGCCGCGCGGGCTCCCGGAGGCCACCGCGGCCGTCCCGGCGGCCGTGGTCGCCGTGGCGGTGGGCGCCGTGTCCGCCGAGGACGCCTGGCAGCAGACGCGGGCCCTGCTGCCGGTGGTCGTGTTCCTCGCGCTGATCCTGATGCTCGCCCGACTGTGCGCGGACGAGGGCCTGTTCGAGGCGGCCGGGGCCGCCGTCGCCCGCTGGTGCGGCGGCAGCCCGCGACGGCTGCTCACCGGGGTGTTCGCGGTCGCCGCCGCGGTCACGGCCGTGCTCAGCCTGGACGCGACCGTCGTCCTGCTGACGCCCGTGGTGTTCGCGACCGCCGCCCGGGTCGGCGCGCGGGCCCGCCCGCATGTGTACGCGACCGCCCACCTGGCCAACTCCGCCTCCCTGCTGCTGCCGGTGTCGAATCTGACGAACCTGCTGGCGCTGGCGGCCAGCGGGCTGTCCTTCACCCGGTTCGCGGCGCTGATGGCGCTTCCCTGGCTCGCCGCCGTCGCGATCGAGTACGCCGTCTTCCGCGGCTTCTTCCGCGCCGACCTGGCCGTGCCCCCGGCGCCCGGCCCGCCGCCGGACAGCGGGCCGGGAGTGCCGGTGTTCACGCTGGTCGTGGTGGCCCTGACGCTGGGCGGCTTCGTGGTGACGTCGTTCGCGGGGCTCGCGCCCGCCTGGGCGGCGCTCGCCGGGGTGCTGGTGCTCGGCGGGCGGGCGCTGTGGCAGCGCCGGACCGGGCCGCGCGAACTGGCCGGCGCGGCGGCCCCGTTGTTCTGTCTGTTCGTGCTCGCCCTGGGCATCGTGGTGAAGGCGGTCGTCGACAACGGACTGGACGCCGGGCTCGGCCGGCTGCTGCCCGGCGGCACCTCGCTGCCCGCGCTGCTCGGCGTCGCGGCCGTGGCGGCGCTGCTCGCCAATGTGATCAACAATCTGCCCGCGGTGCTGGCGCTGCTGCCCCTGGTGCGGCCGGGCGGCGCGGGACCGGTCCTCGCGGTGCTGATCGGCGTCAACCTCGGCCCCAACCTGACCTATGTGGGCTCGCTCGCCACCCTGCTGTGGCGGCGCGTCCTGCACGCCCACGACGCCCGGGCCGAACTCGGCTCCTTCACCCGGCTCGGCGTGGTGACCGTTCCGGCCACGCTGCTTGCCTCCACCCTGGCCCTGTGGGGGATGCTGCACCTCGTGGGGACCTGACCGCGCCACCGCAACGGACCGCCGCCGGAGCCGCCGATGAGCGTCATCGTCTGGATCGTCGAGGGCATCTGGCCCGCCTGCGTCGACGCGGCGCGCGACCGGGCCGCGCCCGGCGAGGAGATCGCGCTGCTGTACGTCCGCGACGACACCCTCGCCGAGACCGCGCACGGCGCGTTCGCCGGGCTGCTCGGCCGCGGGCACCCCGAGCGCGACCCGGGCACCGGGCTGGAGCGGATGGCGGCGGCCTTGGGCCGGGACCTGCTGCGGGCCGCCGCCGAACGGCTGGGCCGCCCGTGCACGTTCCTTGAGCGCGCAGGCCGCGTGGAGCGGGAGGTCGTGGCCGCGGCACGGGACGCCGCTCTGCTGGTCTGCGCCCGGGACGGCGACCCGGGACGGCTCGGCCCGCGCAGCCTCGGTCCGGCCGCCCGATTCGTCGTCGACCACGCCCCGTGCCCGGTCCTGCTGGTCTGGCCCGGCGAGGCCCCGCGCACCCCGCTCCCGCCGTCTCCGCCGCACCCGGGCCGCCGCCCTTGACCGACCGTCCCGGCGGCCGTCAGCCCCACAGGGCGGTGGCGCAGGCGGCACCGGTGAACGCCGCGCCCAGGCCCGCCGCCACGCTCGCCGCCGCGTTGGCGGCGGCGAGGAACCGCGCCCCGTCCTGCGCGAGCCGCAGCGTCTCGTAGGAGAACGTCGAGTACGTCGTGAGCGCCCCGCACAGCCCGGTTCCCAGCGCCAGTTGCAGCCGGTCCGGGGCGGCACCGGCCGTCGCGGCACCGGCCAGCAGGCCGAGGATCACGGAGCCGGCCACATTCACGGTGAACGTGCCCCAGGGGAAGCCGGTGTCGTGCCGCCGCTGCACGGCCCGGTCGGTGAGGTACCGCAGCGGCGCGCCGACCATCGCGCCGGCCACGACCAGCAGCCAGTTCATGCCCTGATCCGTCATCGTTCCGCCGTCGTCGCCGTCGTCTCCGCCGTCGCTGCCGTTGCTGTGGTCGTCGCCGTCATGGTCTCGTCGTCGCCGTCATCGCCCGCCTCGCCGCGCCCGCAGCGCCCGACCGGTCGCCGTCGCCGCCAGCCACACCGCCGTGAGCGCCGCCACCAGGGTCGCGGCCAGGTAGGCCAGCGCGGTGCGCGGGCGTCCCTCCGCGACCAGCCGCTGGATGTCCACGGCATAGGTGGAGAAGGTCGTGAAGCCGCCGAGCACTCCCGTGCCGAAGAAGGGCCGCACCAGCCGGTGGACCGACCGCGCCTCGCTGATGATCACCATGAACGCGCCGATGACCGCGCAGCCGGCCGTGTTGACCCACAGGACGGTCCAGGGAAAGGCGTCCGGGGCGGTGGGCCACAGCAGGGCGGCGCCGTACCGTGCCGCCGCGCCGATCCCACCGCCGAGCGCCACCACCGCCACGACCGGCGCCTGCCCCGTGGCGAGCCGTCGTCGGGCGGGGGTGCACGATGCGGGGTCGGTACGCGGGAGCCGCTGCGCCGTCCTGGAGTCCGGGGCCGTCATGCGTCATGTCTCCTACTCGCCGGGGCCCGCGCATGGGGGCACACACCGTTGCAAGCAGGGACCGTTGGCGGCACCGGTGCCGCGGTTCGGGTACGGCGGGCCCCACCGCCGCGCTGGGCCGGGGCCGCAGCGAAGCCCCCAGCATAGCGCGGTGCCCCGGTCACTCGCGGTCGGGCGGTGGACGCAGGGCACGGGCCTGCCGCCGGTCGCGGCGTACCAGCACGGCCGTGCGGAACGCCACGATGAGCACGGCGCCGGCGAGCGGGACCAGGAACGGGATCACGGCTGCTCCTCCTTCGGCCCGGCGACGTACCGGGCCCATGTGTCGGCGGGCGGGGTGCCCGGGGCGGCCGGCGGAAACTCCGGGCCGGCGAGCAGAGGGGGCGACTGCCGCGCGGGGCGGTGCCGCGGTGTGGCCGGGCGCGGTCCGGCCGTGCGGCGGTCCGGCCGTACGGCTGCCTCAGCCGGCGCCGTCGCCCGCCACCGGGCGGGCGGGCCCGGGTTCGTCGGGGAAGAGGCGGTGCAACGGCCGTACGAACAGGCAGGTCAGCCGCCAGGCGACGAGCAGCGAGGCGGCCGACGCCAGCACGTGCAGCGCACCGGGCACCGCGCCCGTGGACAGCACCGCGGCGAGCAGCAGCGCGTGCGCGCCGACACCGAAGAGCCAGGCGAGCCCCGTCAGCAGGGTCAGCGCGACCGCGACCGGTACCCCACCCATCCCCCAGCGGCCGAGGTCGATGTCGGTGTCGAAGCTGTTCGCGGCGGCGGCGCCGACGGCGACCAGCAGCCAGAAGCACGCGACCACGACGAGGGCGGCGGTGACCACGATGGACAGCGGGCCGGTGGCGGCCTCCCAGAGCGTCCGCATCGTCCGACCCCCTCCCCGTCTGCGGCACCTCCAAACGGCGTACTCGGGCGAGGCACCGGGCCTGCTGCCGGCTCGGTGCCGGGCACCTGCCGGTACCCGGCACCGGAGCCGTCCTCAGTGCTCCCCCGGCGTCATGATGCCCGCCCGGCACACGCCCGCGCATTGCCGGAACTCGGCAGCGTTCTCCGGTGCCTTGATGCCGATGAGCCGCCGAGACCCCGTCACCGACGCGACGCGGTACCGGGCAAGCACGCGAGGCGCCGGGCGCCGACCGCTGTTCGGAGGGACGGCTGCGCCCGCAGCCCGGCCGACGCCTCGGCCGACGGTCGGCGCCCGATCCGGGTGGGCCGATGCCCGACCCTGGCGAGCCGGAGTCCCGAGGTTGCCCTTGGACCCGCGGCGTGCCCGCCTGCCTCGGGCGTACGGCGCGGCGGCGGGCGGGTGCGCGGCCCTTGGGGAAGGCGCCGGTCGGCTGCCGCGCGGCGGCGCGCGCCGCCCGAAGCGGGGGCCGGGCCGGATCGCGCGGTCGCGGCGCCGGATACGCGCCGGACCTGCTTGGGCCGCGCCTGCCCGGTGTGGTCCGCTCGCCCAGGGCCCGGTTCCCGGGTCGCGGCGATCCGGGACGGGCGAGCGCGCCGAGCGGTTCGGCCCGCGCCCGCTGCACGCTCGCGCGGTCGTCGGGCCGCAGGGCCCCGACGCGCCCGGCGAGCGGAATGGCCGGGTGCGGCGACGGGCGGGGTGCTTCAGGGGTCGCCGAGCAGGGTCCGGGTGAGCCGGGTCCGGTCCATCGCCGTCAACTCCGGCAGGCGCGCGTTCCATTGGCGGGCCCATTCGTCCAGGGTGCGGGCCAGCGTACGGTGCAGGCGCCGCCGGGCCACCCGCAGCGCCACGGCGGCCACCGGGCGCAGCAGCAGCCGGCCCCGCACGGACACGATGACGTCGATCTCCCAGCGGCCGTCCGGCCGGCCCGGCCTCGGGACGGCGCGTGCCTCGACGCGGGCGAAGGGGTGGTCGAGCCGGGCCCGGGCCGGGGCCCGGCGCGGGAGGCGGCCGGTGTCCGCCGCGTCCCACCAGTCGTCGAACCGGACCCTGGCCCGCCCGGCCACCTGGGACAGCACCGGCCGCGCCGCGTCCGTCCGTACACTGCCCGTCGCCTCCAGCAGGCGGGGGCGGTGCGGGCTGGTCAGGGTGGCGTCCAGGACGCCGCTCAGCTCCGTGTCGGCCAGGGCGAGCCGTAACCGCAGCGCGCGCCGCGGGTCCCACTCCCGGACAGTGACCCGGACCGTGGTGTCCGCGGCGGGGCCGCCCTTCGGCCCGGCGCCGGTATCGGCGGCGTCATCGTCGTCGGCGTACTGGGCGACGTACACCGCTCCGGGTCGCAGGTGGCGGCCCGCGGCCAGCCGGATGTCCGGGACGGTCCGCCCGTCCGGCAGCACCACCCGGTCGCCCTCGGCCCGGCTGTCCCCGGCCAGGCGTTCGAGGAGGGCCACGGTGTCGGCGAACCAGGCTCGCGGGACGGGCTCCACGACCACGGTGTGGCTGACGCAGACCATGGGTGCAGCGTGGTCGGCGGCGGACCCGCGGTCCAGTCCGCGCCCCGGCAGTCCCCCGGCCCCCGCCCTGCCGAACCCCGGCAACTGCCCGGCCCGCCGGGGCCGTCGACGCCGTGGGGCCCCTCGGTGGACGGCACGGGTTCGGTGACAGGACCGGGGTGGGCTTACGGAGGTGTGACGTGATGGGCGCGGGGCCGTGGGGCGGGCGGGCTGCGGGCCTAGCGTGGGCGCATGCGCGTACTGGTCACCGGCGGCGCCGGGTTCATCGGGTCCCATGTGGTCGAGGCGCTGGCGGAGCGCGGGCACGAACCGTCGGTGTTCGACGTACGCGGGGAGGCGGGCGCGGACGTACGGGACCGGGACGCGGTCGGCCGCGCCCTCGCCGGGATCGACGCCGTCTGCCACCAGGCGGCCATGGTGGGGCTCGGCACCGGCTTCGCGGACGCCCCGCGGTACGTCTCCCGCAACGACCTCGGCACGGCCGTACTGCTCGCCGCGATGGCCGAGGCCGGGGTGCGGCGCCTCGTACTGGCCGGGTCGATGGTGGTGTACGGCGAGGGCCGGTACGCCTGCCGGCTGCACGGGGTGGTGCGGCCCGGCCCGCGGGCCGTCGCCGATCTGGCCGCCGGGCGCTTCGAACCGCGCTGCCCGGTGTGCGGTGCGCAGCTCGCCCCGGGGCTGGTCGGCGAGGACGCGCCGACGGACCCGCGCAATGTCTACGCGGCGACCAAGCTGGCCCAGGAGCATCTGGCGGGGGCCTGGGCGCGGGCGACGGGCGGGGCGGCGGTGTCGCTGCGCTATCACAACGTGTACGGGCCCCGGATGCCCCGCGACACCCCGTACGCGGGGGTCGCCTCCTTCTTCCGGTCGGCGCTCGCCCGGGGCGAGCCGCCGCGGGTCTTCGAGGACGGGCGCCAGCGGCGGGACTTCGTGCATGTGCGGGACGTCGCCGCGGCCAATGTGCTGGCCCTGGAGGCCGGTTCGGCGCCCGGAGCGCTGACCGTCTACAACACGGGCAGCGGCGAGCCGCACACCGTCGGGGAGATGGCGGCCGAACTGGCCGCGGCACACGGCGGTCCGGCGCCCGTGGTGACCGGGGAGTACCGGCTGGGCGACGTACGGCACATCACGGCGGACTCGTCGCGGCTGCGGGCCGAACTGGGCTGGCGGCCGCGGATCGGATTCCGGGCGGGGATGCGGGGGTTCGCGAGCGAGCCGCTGCGCGCCGGGTGAGGGCGCGGACGGCGGGGCGGCCGGGGTCAGCCCTCCGCCGCGGGCAGCGTCACCTCGAAGCGGCAGCCGCCGGGGATGTTGCGTACGCTCGCCCGCCCCCGGTGGGCCTCCACGATGCCGCGGACGATGGCGAGACCGAGGCCCGCGCCCGCGGGCGGGGTCCGGGCGTGCGTGCCGCGCCAGCCGGTGTCGAAGACGCGCGCCAGGTCCTCCTCGGGGATGCCGCCGCACCCGTCGGTCACGGACAGCACCACGCCGTCGGGCGAGCGTTCGGCGGCCACCGCGACCGTGCCGTCGGCGGGGGTGCGGCGGATCGCGTTGACGAGGAGGTTGCCGAGCACCCGGCTCATCTCCTTGCCGTCCACCTCGACCGGCACCGGCTCCACGCGGTCGCCGACGAGTCGTACCCCGTGCTCGCGGGCCAGCGGGTCCGCGCCCGCGAGGGCGTCGCCGACCAGGTCGTACAGGGACATCCGGGACGTGGCCAGGGCGAGCGCGCCGGCGTGGATCCGGGAGAGTTCGAACAGGTCGCCCACCATGTCGTTGAGGCGTTCGACCTCGGTGCGGATCTGCCGGAGATAGCGGTCCGGGTCGGCGGCCACCCCGTCCTCCAGGGCCTCCGCCATGGCGCGCAGCCCGGCCAGCGGGGTGCGCAGGTCGTGCGAGATCCAGGCGACCAGTTCACGCCGGGACGACTCCAGGGCGCGCTCCCGCTCACGGGACCGGGCGAGCCGGGCGCTGGTCGCGGCCAACTCGCGGCTGAGCTGGTCGAGTTCGGCGGTGGCCGGGCCAGCCGGTGCGGCGAAGTCGCCGCCGTCGCCGAAGGAGCGGGCGGCGCGGGCCAGGGCCCGGCTGCGCTCGACGACCCAGCGGCCCAGCAGCAGCGCGGTGGCCAGGGAGACCACGGCGGCCATCGCGACGACCGTGGTCACCACGCTCAGGTCGTGCGGCGACAGGAACATCGCCCAGGCGACGGTGAGCGTGCCCGCGAGCATCGCGGCCACGGCGACGGCGACGACCACGGCGAGCGACGCGGTCAGCGAGCGACGCCGGATGAGCCGCAGCACGGCCGCCCCGGCGAGCCCCGTGGCGGCGGCGCCGAGAAACGCGTACAGGGCGATGAGCAGCATGTCGGTCACGGCCGCTCGGCCTGCCCTTCGGGGTCGAACCGGTAGCCCACGCCCCACACGGTCCGGATCAGCCGCGGCCGGGCCGGGTCGTCCTCGACCTTGCCGCGCAGGCGGCGCACGTGCACGGTGACGGTGGACAGGTCGCCGAAGTCCCAGCCCCACACCTCGCGCATCAGGTCCGCCCGGCTGAACGCCTGTCCCGGATGGCGCAGGAAGAAGGCCAGCAGATCGAACTCGCGCAGGGTCAGGGCGAGTTCGACGCCACCCTTGGCCGCGCGCCGCGCGGCCCTGTCGACGGTGAGGCCCGCCGCGGCCAGCGGCCCCAGGTCGGCGCGTGGCCGGGTGCGGCGCAGCACCGACTCGACGCGCAGGACGAGTTCGCGGGGGCTGAAGGGTTTGGTGACGTAGTCGTCGGCGCCGACCTCCAGGCCGAGGACGCGGTCGTCCTCGTCGCCGCGTGCGGTGAGCATGATGACCGGCACGGCCGCCCGGCCGCGCAGCCGGCGGCAGACCTCAAGGCCGTCCATGCCGGGCAGCATCAGGTCGAGGACGACCAGATCGGGCCAGTGCGCGGCGGCCCGGGTCAGCGCCGCCGGGCCGTCCTCGGCGCGGTCCACGGCGTACCCGGCGCGGTCCAGATAGCCGCAGACGACCTCGGCGACGGTGGGGTCGTCCTCGACGACCAGGACCCGGGCGCCGCCGGGGCGGGGCGGGGCGGCGGGGGCGGCGTCCTCGGGCCGGTGGGGCTGTTGCATGCGTCCAGCCTCGCACCGGGTCCGCGCGCCGTCGCCTCCCGGTCCGGGCGCCGGGCGCGACGTCCGTGTTTCGTAAGGAGCGGAAGCCCGGTATGCCCTTTTTGTGATCGTAGGGTGAAGGCCGTGACGCTCTCTTCCACGACCCCGGCGGTCGATGTGGTCCTGCCCTGTCTGGACGAGGCCGCGGCCCTGCCCTGGGTGATCGGCCGGGTCCCGCCCGGCTGGCGCGCCCTCGTCGTCGACAACGGCTCGACCGACGGCTCCGCCGAGGTGGCCCGCGGCCTCGGCGCGACCGTCATCCATGAGCCGCGGCGCGGTTTCGGCGCCGCCTGCCACGCCGGACTGGCCGCCGCCACCGCCGACATCGTCTGCTTCTGCGACTGCGACGGCTCGCTGGATCCCGCGCTGCTGGTGCCGTTCGTCCGCGAGGTCCGCGCGGGCACGGCCGATCTGGTGCTCGGCCGGCGGCGCGCGCACGGCCGGGGCGCCTGGCCGGCCCACGCCCGCGCGGGCAACCTCGTCCTCGCCCGGCTGCTGCGCCGCCGCACCGGGCTGCGCCTGCACGACCTCGGCCCGCTGCGCGCCGCCCGGCGCGAGCCGCTGCTCGCCCTCGGCCTCACCGACCGGCGCAGCGGCTATCCGCTGGAGATGGTGGTCCGGGCGGCCGACGCGGGCTGGCGTATCACCGAGCACGACGTCCCCTACCTACCGCGCACCGGCACCTCAAAGGTGACCGGCACCTGGCGCGGCACCTGGCAGACAGTCCAGGACATGAGGCAGGTACTCACGGCCTCCGCCGCGAAAGACGGTACGCCGCCCGAGGAATACGACGCGCCCACCACGGAAGAGAGCCCACCCGCCAAGGGAAGTGACACACCGTCCGATGGACGTGACGCACCCGCCGGGGAAAGCGGCACGCCCACCGTAGAAGACGACCCACCCGCTGAGGAAAGTGCCGCACCCACCACGGAAGACGGCACGCCCACCACGGAAGAGGGCCCGCCCGCCAAAGCAAGTGACGCACCGTCCCATGGAGGTGACGCACCCGCCGGGGAAAGCGGCACGCCCACCGCAGAAGACGACCCACCCGCCAAGGAAAGTGCCGCACCCGCCGCGGAAGACGACCCGCCCGCCGAGGAAAGTGCCGCGCCCGTCGAAGGAAGGGGCGTGGCCGGTGCGGGAGATGGTGCGGCGGGGGGCCGAGGGGGTGCGGAGCGGTGATCACGTTGGTCGTCATTGCCAAGGAACCGCGGGCGGGGCGGGTGAAGACCCGGCTCACTCCCCCGTTCACGCCGCGGCAGGCGGCGGAGCTGGCCGAGGCGGCGCTCGCCGACACGCTGGCGGCCGTGGCGGACGCGCCGGCCGCCCGGCGCGTCCTCGTGCTGGACGGCTCGCCCGGCCCCTGGCTGCCGCCCGGCTTCGACGTCGTACCGCAGGCCGCGGGCGGTCTGGACGAGCGGCTGGCGGACGCCTTCGCCGGCTGTACGGGACCGGCTCTGCTGATCGGCATGGACACGCCGCAGGTGACCCCGGCGCTGCTCACCGTGGACTTCGCGGGATGCGACGCGTACTTCGGACCGGCCGAGGACGGCGGCTTCTGGGCGCTGGGCCTCGCGGTGCCCGCCCCCGAACTGCTCAGGGGCGTACCCATGTCCACGGCGAGAACGGGCGCGGTCCAGCGGGCCCGGCTCGTCGCGGCCGGTCTGCGGGTGCGCGATCTGCCCCGGCTGCGTGATGTGGACACCGCCGCCGACGCCCGCGCGGTCGCCGCGGCGGCCCCGCGCGGGCGGTTCGCCGCGCGGCTCGCCCGGCTCGGCACGGGCACCGGCCGGTGAGCGGCGCGCCCGGCGCCCCGGCACGGGCCGTCTCCGTGCCGTGGGGTGCCGACGACCCCTACGCGGACGCGCTGCGCGCCGGTCGCGGCCCGCTCTTCCTGCGCCGCGGCGACGGCTGGCTGCTGCCGCTGGACGTGGAACGCTGGTGTGCCGCGGCCGACGCGGTCGACCTTCAGGTGCTGGAGCGCTGCGAGGGCACCGTGCTCGACGTGGGGTGCGGGCCCGGCCGGCTGGTGGCCGCGCTCGCCGCGCAAGGCCGCCCCGCCCTGGGCATAGACGTCAGCGAGACCGCCGTCCGCCACACCGTGCACAGAGGCGGCCAGGCGCTGTGCCGTTCGGTCTTCGAACGGCTCCCCGGCGAGGGCCGCTGGGGCACGCTGCTGCTCATGGACGGCAATATCGGCATCGGCGGCGACCCGGCCGCGCTGCTGCGGCGGCTGGCCCGCCTTGCGGCCCCGGCCGGGCTGCTGGTCGTCGAGACCGCGCCGCTGGACGTCGACGAACGCGTCCGGGTCCAGGTCGTCCGCACCGGCGGCCCGGCGGGCAGCCCCTTCCCCTGGGCGCGGCTCGGCACGCCGGCCCTGCTGCGGTGCGCGCGGCGTACGGGCTGGCGTGCCGTCGGTCAGTGGGCGGCGGGCGGGCGGTGCTTCGCCGCCCTGCGCAGCCGCACCACGAGCACCACCGCCGAACCGGCGAACAGCAGGGCCGTGATCAGCAGCCAGCGGGCCAGGTAGCCGTCCGTGGACTGCCCGGCGGCCAGCCGGTAGGACTGGTCCACCGCCCCGGTGATCAGCGGGGACCAGATCAGGAACAGCAGCAGGGACAGGGCGGCGGGAACCCGCAGATACCGCGCACGCTCGCGGCGGCCGACCGCCGCACAGCCCCGCACCAGGGCGCGGTCGGCCGTCGAGTACAGCGGCAGCAGCACCAGGTCGTGCAGCAGCGCCGCCCCCACGAACCACAGGGCCACACCGAACCAGTCACCGGCAAGCAGCCGTACGGCCGCATAGCCGGCCAGCGCGAACGAGCAGGCCAGCAGGAGGATGTGCAGCGGATTGCCGACGGGGACCCGGCGCCCGGCGAACCGCCACCGCGCCGTCCGCGACCGGTCGCCGGCCGGGCTCCGTCGCCTCATCGCAGCTCTCCGAAGGTCATCCGGGCCACCCACTTGGTGTTGTTCACACCGGGTGCCGCGGGCACGATGACCCGGGCCGGGTAGCCGTGGTCGGGGTCCAGGTCCTCGCCGTTGACGTACAGGGCGAGCAGGGAGCGCTCGTCGCCGACCTGGTTGGCGCGCAGGGCGGCGCTGCGGAAGGCGCCGTGCCGCTGCAGCGACTCGACGTACACGTCCGTCGGACGGTCGTGGCCGACCAGCGCGGCCAGGTCGCGCAGCCGCACCCCGCGCCACCACTGGTCGGAGGTCGACCAGCCCTCCACGCAGGCGATCGGCAGCGCCGAGCTGTGCAGCGGCATGCGTTCCAGGTCGGACCGGCTCAGCCGGAGGGTCCCGCTCGGTCCTGCCAGCACCAGCCGCCAGGTGTCCGCGGCGGTCTGCGCCGGGTCGATCCGGGCGTACGCGGCCGTCTTGTTGATCTGGAAGCCGTTCGGGCCGCTGCCCGGTTCGGATCCGCCGTGCGGGGCGAGCAGGGCGGTCTGCCGGGCCACTCCGTCGAAGCTGTGCCCCACGGTCGTACCGAACAGCAGCAGCGAGCCGCCGCCGACCAGCCCCATGGCGCCGCGCCGTGACACGGTGGGCGGGTCGGGCCGCGGTGCGGTCAGTTCGCTCCGCTCCTGCCGCAGGCCCCGCACACCGCGCAGCGCGGCCGGCAGCTTCAGGACGACGTGCGCGACGAACGCGGCGAAGAACACCCAGGCGCCGTAGAAGTGCAGCGGGTAGAAGGAGCCCGGGAAGACGTAGTCGAGTTGGATGTTGAGCACGCCGGTGACGAACTCGAACAGCGCGCCGCCGACCAGGAGCAGCAGTGAGATCCGCTCCAGGGCGTGGGCGAGCGAGCGGGCCGGCGGCAGGGTGAAGAGCTTCGGCGCGACCGACCACAGCTTGGCCAGCAGCACCGGGACCAGGGTGATGCCCAGCGTGACGTGGACGCCCTGGGTGAACCGGTACAGCCAGGCCGGACGTGTCGGCCAGGCGAAGAGGTAGAAACCGAGGAGTCCCTTGTCGGGTGTCTGGTCGTTGACCGGCGACAGGTCCGGGTTGTAGGAGGCGTACGAGAGCAGGCCGGTCACGAACAGCACGGTGATGCCGGCGAGCAGGACGAGGCCGAGCACCGCGGTGAACCAGGTGCCGCGCACGGGGCTGCGCCAAAAGCCCGGCGCGGTGGGGAGCCGTTGATCGCGCATGCCCCGACCGTAGGCCGCGACCGCCCCGGGAACCGGTACGCGACCCATGACGAAACGCTGACGTCCGTCGTGTGCGCCAGCGGCCGGGCCGCCCGCGCGCCTAGCGTTCCGCTGTGACCCGCTCGCCCCGCCTCCCGCTCCGTGCCCTGTGCGCCCCCGTGGCCGCCGCCCTGCTCGTCCTCGTGGCCGTGCTGGTCGGCCGGCACATCCAGGACACCCGGCACACCCTGTTCGTCAACTGGCCGCCGCTGTTCGCGGTGTGGGAGCCGCACATGGGTCCCGGCACCCTCCCGGCCGTCTGCCTGGCGGCGGCCACCGTGGGGTACGGGCCCGCGCTGGCGGCCCGGCTGCCGTGGCGGGCGCTGCTCGTCACGGCCTGGGCCGCGGCCATGGCCTGGATCTGGTCGCTCGCGCTGGTCGACGGCTGGCGGCGGGGCGTCGCCGGCCGGCTCACCACCCGCGAGGAGTATCTGCGGGTCATCGGCCGCTTCACCGACATCCCGGACGCCCTGCGGGACTTCACCCACCACATCGTGGCCGGTTCCCCGGCCCCGTGGCCCGCCCACGTCGCCGGGCATCCCCCGGGTGCCACGCTCACCTTCGTGCTGCTCGACCGGATCGGGCTGCGCGGCGGCGGCTGGGCGGGCGCGTGGTGCATCACGGTGGGCGCGACGGCGTGCGTGGCGGTGCTGGTCGCGGTGCGGGCGCTGGCCGACGAGCGGCTGGCACGCCGGGCGGCGTCGTTCCTGGTGCTGGCGCCGGCCGCGGTGTGGCTCGGCACCTCGGCCGACGCGTACTTCGCCGCCGTCGCCGCGTGGGCCGTGGCGCTGCTCGCCCTGGCCGTCACCGGCGGCTCGCCCTGGCCGGCGGCCGGCTCCGGTCTGCTGTTCGGGCTGACCTGCTACCTCTCGTACGGGCTCACCCTGTTCGCGGTGATCGCGGCGGCGGTGCTGCTGCTCGGCCGGCACCGGGTCCGCGAGCGGCCCGCCCTGCTCGCGGCGCTGGTGGCCGGGCTTGCGGTGGTTCCGGCGGCGTTCACGCTCGCCGGGTTCGACTGGTGGCAGGGATACCGGCTGCTGGTCACCCGCTACTACCAGGGCGTGGGCGGGGTCCGTCCGTACGGCTACTGGGTGTGGGCCGATCTTGCCTGCACGGTGGTCTGTACGGGGCTCGCGACGGCGGCGGGCCTCGCGCGGTCCTGCGGGACGCTCGCCCGGCGGCCCGGCGCGGCCCTGTCCCGGCCGGACGGCAACGGTGCCCCAGGCGGCGGCCGTGGCCCAGACGGCGGCGGCGACCCGGACAGCGACCGTGGCCCTGCCGCCGCCCGGCTCGCGCTGCTGGTCGCCGCGGCCCTGCTCGCGCTGCTGGTCGCCGACGTCTCCGGCATGAGCAAGGCCGAGACGGAACGCATCTGGCTGCCCTTCGCGATGTGGCTCCTGGCGTCCTGCGCGTTCCTCGGCCGGCCGCGCTGCTGGCTGGCCGCCCAGGCGGTGCTCGCCCTGCTCGTCAACCACCTTCTGCTGACGGGGTGGTGACACCGGCAGCGGGACCTGGGGCACCTCGGACGCGGGTGGTCCCAGAGACAGGGACGCGGGTGGGCCCGCAGGCGCGGACGCGGAGGGGCCCGGAAAACCGCAAACAGTTCTTCGCGAAGAAATCTTTGCGAAGAGGTCTTTGCGAAGAACTGTTTGCGGTCTAGGGTGCCCTGCATGACGAACACGGAGGAGAAGCCGGACGCCCCGTCCGGCGCGGCGGACTCGGTCGTCCTGGACGCCAAGGGGCTGCGCGCCCTGGCCCACCCGGTGCGCGTACGGCTGCTCGGACTGCTGCGGATGTACGGCCCGTCCACGGCCACCCGCCTCGCGGAACGCCTGGGCGTGAACTCCGGGACGGCCAGCTACCATCTGCGCCAGCTCGGCGCCGCCGGATTCGTCGAGGAGGACACGGAGCGGGGCAACGCCCGCGAACGCTGGTGGCGTTCGGTGCACCGGGTGACCGAGCTGAACGACCCCGAACTCGCCGAGCGGGAGCCGGCGGCCACCCTGGCCTATCTCCAGTCGGTCGCCGCGACGTACGCGCTGCGCACCCAGCAGGCGCTGAACGAGCTGGAGACGATGCCCCGCCCCTGGCGTGACGCGTTCAGCCTGAGCGACGAGGCGCTGCGGCTGACGCCCGACGAGGCCGTCGCCCTGCGCGAGGAGCTATGGGCGGTGATCGCCCGCTACCGCCGGGACACGCGGCAGGCGAAGGCGCAGGCCCCCGCGGGGGCGGAGCGGTTCTCCGTCATCGCCCATTTCCTGCCCGAGGTGGACACACCGTGACGGACCGCGTGCCGAAGGCCGGCGACGGGTCGGCGAAGCGGTCGGCACGGGCGCTGGGCGGGGTGCTGGCCGCCATGGCCGTGTCGCTGACCGGGACCCGGGTGTCCGCCGTCGCGCTGCCCTGGTTCGTGCTCGTCACGACCGGCAGCGCCACCCGGACCGGACTGGTCGCCTTCGTCGAGATGACCCCGTACGTGCTGGTCAAGGCGTTGACCGGGCCGCTGGTCGACCGGTTGGGCCCGCGGGCCGTGTCCTGGACCACGGATCTGGCCAGCGCCACCGCCTGCGCGGCGGTCCCCCTGCTGTACGGCCTCGACCTGCTGTCCTTTCCGCTGCTGCTGGCCCTGGTCGCGGTGATCGGCGCGGCCCGCGGGCCCGGTGACCTGGCGAAGGAGGTCATGGTCCCGGAGGCGGCCGAGCGCGGCGGCATGCCGCTGGAGCGGGCCACCGGGCTCGCCGGGGTGACCGAGCGGCTGGCCGCCACCGTCGGACCTGCGGCCGGTGGCGCCCTGGTGGCCCTGGTGGGCCCGCTGACCGGGCTCGCCGTCAACGCGGCCTGTTTCGCGCTGGGTTCGCTGCTCATCAGGCTGGTCCTGCCGCGCGGCACGGGGCGGGCGGCCGAGGAGGCGCTGCCGGGGGACGGGGAGACGGGAGCGGGCTACTGGCACCGGTTCGGCGAGGGGCTCGCCTTTCTGCGCGGCGAGCCGCTGCTGTTCACCGTCATCCTCATGCTGGGTGTCACGAACCTGCTGGACGCCGCGCTCGGCACGGTACTGCTGCCCGTCTGGGCCAAGGAGTCGGGCGGCGGGGCCGCCGCGATCGGTCTGCTGGGCAGCGCGATGGGGGCCACGGCGGTGGCGGGCAGCCTGATCGCGGCGATCGCCGCGCACCGGCTGCCGCGCCGGGCGGTGTTCGTCGTCGGGTTCCTGCTGGCCGGGGCGCCGAGGTTCCTGGTGCTCGCCTCGGGGGCGCCGCTCGGCGTGGTCGTGGCCGTGTTCGCCGTGGGCGGGTTCGGGGCGGGGTTCATCAACCCCATGCTCAGTGCCGTGCTCTTCGAGCGGGTACCGCGCCGCATGCTGGGCCGGGTCAACGCGCTCGGCGACTCGCTGGCCTGGGCGGGCATACCGCTCGGCGGGCTGCTGGCCGGGGCGGCGGTGGCCGCCGTGGGGCTCGTGCCGGTGCTGCTCGCCGGTGGGGCCGCGTACTTCCTCGCCTCGAACCTGACCGCGCTGCGACCTGAGTGGCGGCAGATGCGCCGCACGGGCACGCGAAACACCCCCGAGCCCACCCCCGACCCGACCGACCCCCAGCTCACGTCCTGACCTCACCCCGCCGGCTGCCCGCCGGATCCGGCGTCGGGGGGCGAGGCAAGGCAGCGCGACCCCGAAGGCGCCACGCCACCGGAGGCGGACGCGACGACGGTGGCCGTGCCGCCCGGCCGCCCCCGAGCCCGCCACCCCCCACTCACGGCCTGACCTCACCCGCCGGTCACCCGCCTGTCCGGCACCGACCGCGTGGGGACTGCGGCGAGGCGAGGCAGCCGGATGTGGAACGCCGCGCCGCCGGTGGTGGACTCGCCGGCGGTGAGCGTTCCGCCGTGGCGGTGCACGGCGTCACGGGCGATGGCGAGGCCGAGTCCCGCGCCGCCGTCGCCCCCGCTGCGGGACTCGTCGAGGCGGACGAAGCGTGCGAAGATCCGTTCCCGGTCACCCGGCGCGATGCCCGCGCCGTCGTCCGCGACGACGGCCGCGACGACGGCTGACCGGCCGGCCCCGCAGTCCCTGGCCGGGTCCCGCCCGCGCGTCGGGGACGCGTCGCGGTGGGGCGTCAGGCGGGGGTGAGCACCATCCGGAACCGCGCGCGTCCGGAGAGCATCTTCCGGTACGCCTCGTCGGCCCGGTCGAGCGACACGATCTCGGTCATCGGCCGGATCCCGTGCAGGACGCTGAACGCCATGGTGTCCGCCACGTCCTGCGCGGTGCCGGAGGGGTGGCCGCGGACCACCCTGCCGGTCATCAGCAGCTGGACCGGGCTGATCCCGAGCGGTTCGTCCGACGCACCGATGACGACCAGTTCGCCGCGGGGCGCGAGCCCGTCCACGGTCTGGGTGATCGCGGCGGAGTCGCCGGCGGTGGCGAGCAGCACCTTGACCCCGCCGAGCGAGCGCAGCGCGTCCGCGACGGGCGTGCCCGACGTGCTGTCGACGTAGTGGTGGGCGCCGAGCTGCTTGGCGAGGTCGGCCCTCTCGGGCCCGCGGGCGATGGCCACGGTCTCGAAGCCCATGGCGACGGCGTACTTGACCGCGAGGTGGCCGAGGCCGCCGATGCCGAGCACGGCGACCAGGTCGCCTGGCCGGGCGGAGCTGCGCCGCAGCCCGTTGAACGTGGTCACGCCCGCGCAGGCCATGGGCCCCGCGTCGGTCGCGGCCAGGCCCTCCGGGATCCGGGCCAGGGCGTCGACGGGGGCGACCACCGTCTGGGCGAAGCCGCCGTCGTAGGCCCAGCCGGGGACCTTGAGGTTCACGCAGACGACGAAGTCGCCCCGCCGGCAGGGTGTGCAGTGGCCGCAGCTGCCGCCGAACCAGCCCACCGCGACCCGGTCGCCGACCCGCCAGCCCTTGTCGCGCGTGCCCTCGCCCAGTTCCTCGACGCGCCCGGCGATCTCGTGCCCGGGCACCACCGGGAACCGTACGCCGGGCATGGCGGCGTTCACGAAGAAGGCATCGCTGTGGCAGACGCCGCAGGCTTCCACGGCGATCCGGACGTGGCCGGGGCCCGGGTGCGGCCGGTCCCGCTCGACGATCTCGAACGGTCCGCCCGCGGCGGGCACCTGCGCGACGGTGTAGCTGCTCATGTGACGCTCCGGGAACGAGTGCGACGGCCCCGTGAACCAGCACACCAGCTTCCAGCCGATCGCGCGCGCCGAGCGGCCCCGCGCTCGGCGGATCCGCGCCGGGCGGGTCAGCTCCGCGGCTGTGCGATGTCGACCATCCAGGGCACGCCGAAGCGGTCCGTGCACATGCCGAAGACATCGCCCCACATCTGCTCCTCCAGCGGCAGGGACACCGTGCCGCCGGCGGACAGCTTCTCCCAGTAGCCCCGCAGCTCGCTGTCGTCGTCACCGCTCACGCTCACCGCGAAGGCGTTGCCGACCGTGTGGTCGAGGCCGGGCGGGGCGTCGGCTCCCATCAGGGTGAAGCCGCTCGGGGTCTCCAGCATGGCGTGCATGATGCGGTCGGCGCCCGGGGCGTCCGGCTCCCCGAATTCGCCGTACGTGCTGACGGTCAGGGTGCCGCCGAAGACGTCCCGGTAGAACTCCATCGCCTGCCGGGCGTCGCCGCTGAAGCTGAGGTAGGGGTTGAGGCGCGTGGCCATGGGAACCTCCGGCACATGAGTGGGTGGTCACTGGCTCGCACCGTAACGCGGACCACCGGCAACGGCCCGCCGAGGGCGTCCCCGGGCCCGCCGGCGACGCCCCGCGGCCGTTCCTGTGGCTACGCCTTGATGCCCACGCCCGCCCAGAGGCTGACCTCGGCGTCCGTGAGCGCCTGGGCCCCGTCGGAGGGCCGCCAGCGGTGCCCGACGGTGATGCCCGGGTCGATCAGGTCGAGCCCGTCGAAGAAGCGGGCGACCTCCTTCTGGGCGCGGAACTGCACCGGGGTCCCGGCGTTGGTGTAGATCGCGGTGACCTTCTCCCAGGTGGCGGGGTCGAAGTCGGGCGTGCAGTGGCTCAGGGCCAGTGCGCTGCCGGCGGGGAGTGCGTCGAGGAAGCGGTTCACGATGCCGTACGGGTCCTGCGCGTCGGTGATGAAGTGCATCAGCGCGTTCAGGGACAGCGCGACCGGCTGCTCGAAGTCCAGCACCTCGGCCAGTTCCACGGCCGCGAGCAGGGACTCCGGGTCGTTGACGTCCGCCTCTATGTAGGTGGTGCGGCCCTGCGGGGTGCTGCGCATCAGGCGCTCGGCGTACTTGAGGACGAGCGGGTCGTTGTCGGCGTAGACCACCCGGGCCTCGGGGACCTCGGACTGGGCGACCTGGTGCAGGTTCGGCTCGGTGGGGATGCCGGTGCCGATGTCGAGCCACTGCCGGATGCCGTGCTCCCGGGCCAGCACCCGGGTGGCCCGGTGCATGAAGGCTCGGTTCTCCCGGGCGCACACGAAGATCCCGGGGTAGGCGTCGGCGACGGCCTCGGCGGCCCGCTTGTCGACCTCGAAGTGGTCCTTGCCGCCGAGGTAGTAGTCGTACATCCGGGCCGAGTGCGGCCTGCTGGTGTCCAGGTCCCGGCCGGCGTGGCTGTTGTTCATCCTGTCCCTTTCGGAGTGAGCGTCGGTGTACCGGCGGGCCGGTTCAGCCGACCGTGAGGTGGTCGGCCATGCCCTGTTTGACCCCGCGGACGAAGGCGCTGATCTCCTCGGGTGTGTAGATCAGCGCGGGTCCGGCCGGGTCGGTCGACTGGCGGACGGCGACCCGGCCGTCCGCGAGTTGCTTCGTCTCCACGCACTGACCGCCGTTGGGCCCGCTCCACGGGTGCTCCCAACCCTGCTCGCCCAGCTCCAAGGCCGGCATCCCGTTGTAGACAGTGTTGTCGGTGGTGGTCATGAGTACTCCTTGCGCATGCGGTTCAAGAGCACCTTGCTGTCCTCGGACGAGGTCAGCAGTGACATGCGGGTGTGCGCCTCCAGGTGGGCGACCACGTCCTCGCGTTCGTCCAGGTACATCGAGGCGGACAGGATCTCGCTGTAGACGATGTCGGGCAGTTCCGGTTCCTCGAACCGGAAGTAGGTGAACGGAGCGCACGCTCCGACGTGGGCGCCGGCGGCGAAGGGCACGATGTCGATGCTGACGTGGTCGAGTTCGGACGCCTCCAGGAGCCGGTCGATCTGCTCGCGCATCACCTGGGGGCCGCCGACCGCCCGGTGCAGCACGGCCTCCTCCATGACCACCCACAGGGTGGGCGCGTCCGGCTTCTCCAGCAGGCCCTGGCGGCGCAGCCGCAGGTCGACGCGGCGCTCCAGCTCCTCGTCGCTGCCGTTGGGGATGCCGCCGCGCAGGACGCCGCGCGCGTAGGCGGGCGTCTGGAGCAGGCCGGTGACGTAGTGGGGTTCGTAGGTGCGCAGGGTCTTCGCGCCGGTCTCCAGACTCACGTACGCCGTGAACCAGTTGGGCAGCACATCACGGTAGGCGTGCCACCAGCCGGGCTCGTTGGCCCGCTCGGCCATGGCGACGAACTCGTCTATCTCCTGCCGCCCCGCCCCGTAGGTCTCCAGCAGCTTCTCGACGTAGAGCGGTTTGAGGGCGACCTCGGCCTTCTCCAGGCGCCTGATCGTCAGCGGCTTGACGCGCAGCGCCTTGGCCGCGTCCTCCAGCGAGGCGCCCGCCTGCTGCCGCATGTCCTGGAGGCGACGGCCGAGGATCATGCGCAGGACCGTGGGTGCGCTGGTTCCGGTGCCGGACCTGCCTTCGCTCACGTCCTACCTCCTGAAGAACCGTCACCCATCCGAGTCTGACAGTGACTTGGAGAGAACGCCAGACCGATACCGTCTCGCTGAAATTATCAGAGAGTCGGTTGCAGCATGAAGTGAGTGCCGAGCATAGTTGAGCATGTGAGCGAACTCGCCGCAGCTGTGGTGTGCCGTCAACTTCTGTTGATCAGACGGAAGGTGACGCCTCGGGCGTTCGAAAGACAACGGGTCACCCCCTGAACGCGCCCCTCGCCCATGGGGTTTCCCGTAGCTGACCAGGCCCCGCCCGCGCCCGTCCCCCTTGGAAGGCGATCTCCGTGACCCCCCACACGACCTCCACCGTCCACCGCGGCACCGCCCATGCGCCGCACCGTGAGCACTGGTTCGGCCTCCCGGCGCTGGTCACCAGCGTGAAGGCCGCGCGCGACACCGTGCGCGAGCGGCTGTGCGCCTGGCGGGTGCCGGGCGACCTGTGCTGCGACGCCGTACTGCTGGTGTCCGAGCTGACCACCAACGCGGTCATCCACACGGACAGCACCCGATTCCTGTGCGGCATAGCGCTGGCCGGCGACGAGTGTCTGCGCATCGAGGTGCACGACGACGACCTCACCGCCCGCCGTCCGGCCGGGCGCCGGCCCGGCCCCCGCGACGAGGGCGGCCGGGGCCTGCTGCTGGTCCACCAGCTCGCCGTGGCCTGGGGAGCCGACCGGTCACCCCGGACCGACGGCACGGTGGTCTGGGCGGATCTACGCGCCGACGCCTGACCGACCCGAGGGGGCCCGGCGGGCCCTCGGACAACGAAACGGGCCGGGGCACCGCGCCCTCGCGTCGACCTGGCCGTCGGGGGTGACGGCACGACCGACGCCGGCGCGGTACCAAGCGGGCCCGGTGAAGCACGCTGCGGTTCGACAGCGCCCCGAAGGGGCGGGGCGGCAAGGAGCCGTGCGGCAACGCGCCGCCGGCAGCGATGCCAGGGCCGAAGGCCGGGAAACCTGGGGGGTCTTTCCGGCCGGTCCGGCGTCGGCCCGTGACCACTCGAACCACCGGCGGGCGCCGTTTCGTTGTCGCGGTGGGGCAGCGGGCCCGGTCGGGTCTCGCGCGCCCGCGGTGTCCAGCGGCCCGGCTGGTGCGTCGGTGTGCGCGGGAGGCTGTCGCCGCCAGTGATCATCGGGGAGCGAGCGGTGTCCGGCTCGGCGAGCAGGGGTGAGCCGTCCGGGGCCATGGCGAACCTCGGACGTGGCGGCTCCGTGCGGGGCGAACGCCAGGCCCGTGCGAACTCCTTTGCCGGTGGGGCGGGTTGGGGCCGCGTGTGGTTCGGGGGCGGCCGGGGCCCGTCCCGTCGGACCGGCCGGGGCCGCCAGGCCGCGTACTCCGGCCGGCTCAGGTGTCCGGGTCGTCGGTCACCGTGATGGCGCCCGCCGGGCAGACGGCCGCCGCCTCGCGCACGGACGCGTGCCACTCCGGCGTGGGCCGCGCGTCGAGCAGGACGACGACGCCGTCCTCGTCGCCCTGGTCGAACACCTCGGGCGCGGTCAGCACGCACTGTCCCGCACCGCAGCAACGGTCTTGATCCACGCTGACCTTCACGGGTTGTCCCCTTCCTTCGGGTGCGGTCCGGTCACCAGTCCACCGGCACCGCGCTCAGTCCGCCCACCAGGAGCCCCTGGACGCGCGGCAGTTCCTCGGCGGGCACCG
The DNA here is from genome assembly GCF_057537855.1 of Streptomyces diversicolor. Taxonomy (NCBI): domain Bacteria; kingdom Bacillati; phylum Actinomycetota; class Actinomycetes; order Kitasatosporales; family Streptomycetaceae; genus Streptomyces; species Streptomyces diversicolor. The sequence goes on along the minus strand of NZ_BAAJXA010000001.1, from coordinate 399,074 downwards.
CCAGCCGCAGGGTGGGCAGCCTGCGCAGCAGGACCTCCAGGGCGACCTGGAGCTCCGTGCGGGCCAGGGCCTGCCCCAGGCAGGAGTGCGGCCCGGCGCCGAAGGTCAGATGCGGGTTCGGGGACCGGGTGAGGTCCATCCGGTCGGCGTCGGCGAAGGCCCGCTCGTCCCGGTTGGCCGCGGGCATGCTGCACACGACGGTGGTGCCGCTCGGCAGCAGCTCCCCGTCGATCTCGATGTCCTCGGTGAGGTGCCGCCGCATGCCGAAGCCGAGGTTGGCGTCGAACCGCAGCGACTCCTCCACCGCGGTGCGCACCAGGGAGGGGTCGGCCAGCAGCCGCTCCCACCGGCTGCGGTCGGCGAGCAGCATGGAGACCATCTTGCCGATCATGTTCGCGGTGGTCTCGTGGCCCGCGACCAGCAGGCCCATGCCGGTGGCGATGAGTTCCTGGTCGGTCAGCCCCTGACCGTCCGTCCCGCTCTCCTTGATCAGCATGCTGAGCAGGTCGTCGCCGGGCCGCGCCCGGGTCGCCTCGATGTGGGCCGACATGTACGCGATGAAGTCGTCGTGCGCCGCCCTGGTGTGCTCGCCGGAGAAGCGGGTGACGTTCAGGAAGGCGTCGGACCAGTGGGAGAAGCGGTCGCGGTCCTCGGCGGGCACGCCGAGGATGTCGCAGATGACGTAGACGGGCAGCGGGAAGCCGAGACCGGCCTTCAGATCACCGGGCCGGCCGCGCCGGATCATGTCGTCGACGAGGTGTTCGGCGGTGCGCACCATCCCGGGGCGCAGTGCCGTCATGCGCTTGGCGGTGAAGTACTTGCCGACCTGGCGCCGCCACCGCTGATGGGGCTCGCCGCGGTCCGGCAGGGTCAGCGCCCCGTCGCCGTCGGCCGCGGGGCCGCCCACGCCCTCGGGGGCGATGCGGGCGGCGCCGTCCCCGGCCTTGGGCCGGGTGAAGCGGGCGTCGGTCAGGAGTGACTTGACGTGGTCGTAGCGGGTCAGATAGGCCGCCCGGTCCCCGCTGGGGAGTTCGACGGTGGCCACCGGGCACTGCCGGCGCAGCCGCTCCCATACGGCGGGGGGCTCCAGGGGGCTGTCGGTGGGCAGGGGCAGACGAAGGACCTGGTCGTCGGGGCGCATCCGGTTCTCCTCGTGGGGGGGGGTGGGAGATTCAGGGCGGGGGGTGTGGCGCGCAGACGCGCATGCGGTCACGCACGGGACGCTACTGTCATCGTGCATCATGCATCAAGTGTGCATGATGCACTTCTTCTCGCATGGCGTGTTCTCACCGTAGGGTGAGCCGACGGCCGCGGGGGACGGAGGAATCGGCGTGGACGCCCGAGAGGCAGGGGAACGCATCGAGCGGGAGCTGCTGATACTGACGCGCCACCGGGACATGCCCTCGCCCCGCGGTGTGCGCGGCGGCGACGAGCTGGATCGCAGCGCGTACGTACTGCTCAGCAGGCTGGAGGCACAGGGCCCGATGTCCGTGCCGGACTTCGTCGGGGCCTTCGGGCTCGCCGCGTCGACGTTCACCCGGCAGACCTCCGCCCTGCTGCGGCAGGGGCTGGTGGAGCGGACGCCCGACCCGGCCGGCGGGATGGCCCGCAAGTACCGGATCACCGAGGAGGGGCTGCGGCGTCTGGCCGTACAGCGCGCGGTCATGACCGACGGGCTCGCCCGGGTCGTCGCCGAGTGGACACCCGAACACCGGCGGCGCTTCATCGCGGACCTGCGCCGGTTCAACGCGGACATCGAACGCCTCACCCACCGCCCCTGGCCCAGAACCGACTCCCCCCGCCGCGCGGCCGTCGCCGACGAACTGCCCTGACACGGGGTTCCTGGTCACCGGCCCCGGCAGCTCGACGGGAACCGGACCCAGCAGCTCACCGCGGAGCGGACCTGATCCGGCCCCACGCGGGTCCTCCGGGGGCACACTCTAGGGTTTCCCCGTGACTGCCTTTACCGATGAAGACGTCCCGGGCCGCTACGGCCCCTCCGCCACCACCGAGGCCGATCCCCGCCAGGTGGGCCGGGTGCGCACCGAGTACGCGCCCGCACACGACGGCGACCCGGACCCCGGGGAGATCGTGTGGACCTGGGTGCCGTTCGAGGAGAACGACGGTCGCGGCAAGGACCGGCCGGTGCTGGTCGTGGCCCGCGAGGCGGCCGGCACCCTGCTGGCGGTGCAGCTGTCGAGCAAGCGGCACGACGGCGACCGGGAGTGGGTGGCGATCGGCAGCGGGCCGTGGGACCGCTCGGGGCGGGACTCCTGGGTGGACGTGGACCGGGTGCTGCGGCTGCACGAGAAGGGCATGCGCCGGGAGGCGTGCGCCCTGGACCGGATGCGGTTCGACCTGGTGGTGCACCGACTGCGGGAACGCTACGGCTGGCACTGACACACCCCGCACGCCCGCACGGCGCTGGACCGCACGTCGATACAGCCCCGCGTCCCCCTTGGGGCTCCCGCCGTCGGTCGGCTGCGGCTGCGTCGTGGCTGGTCGCGCAGTTCCCCGCGCCCCTTCGGGGCGCTGCTCAGGCGCCCGACGCCGCCGCGCACGGGCATGCGCACACGTGGTGTTCGCGAAGGCGCCACCCCGGCGTCCGGCGCCGCGTTCCGGGGGCCGCGGCGGACACGGTTGCGCAGGCTCGGCACAGGGCTCCTTCCGGGCCTGCGCGCCGGTGTTCGCCACCCGGATGGGGGTATCCACCGCTCGAACGAAGTCGGGAGCCTCGGGGACGGCCGGGGCGGCGTTCAGGACGGCGACCGGCGCGGCGGACGGCCGGGCCGCGGCACGCGGGCGCGCGCTCACGCCGCCACCCCCGTGGGCGTCCTGAGCGCGCGCCGTGCGCTCTCCCCCGCCGTGCTCACGTACGCATCGTGGGCGATGCTGGTGCTGCGGTGCAACGGGGTTTCCCCCGGGCCCGGGAACGTGCTGGAAACGCCCACGGAAACGGAGGTGACCGATCCGGAACGTCCGGTTGCGCACCCTTGTGCGATTCGCTCCCAGGGTCTTGGGTGGGACGAGTGCCCGCCCGGCCCCACCGGAATCCGGGCCGGTGGCATGGTGGAATCTCAGGAGGATCCCGACATGTCGGATGCATCTACCGCTTCGGCGAGCGACTGTACGGCCCACCGTACCGCCCTCACCGAGGCCGAGGTCGAAGCGCTCGTCCGCGGCATCTGTTTCAAGACGGGCCCGCCGCGCGCCCTCGGCGTGGAAGTGGAATGGCTCGTCCATGAGCTGCGCACACCGCAGCTCCCCGTGACACCCGAACGACTCGAAGCGGCCTACGCCGCACTGCGGTCCGTGCCCCTGAGGTCGGCGCTCACCGTCGAGCCCGGCGGCCAGCTGGAGCTGAGTTCGCCGCCCGCCGCCTCACTGATGGAGTGCATCGGCACCGTCTCCGCCGATCTCGACGCCGTCCGCGCGACCCTGCGCCGCGACGGCCTCCACCTGGTCGGCCTCGGCCACGACCCCTGGCACCCGCCGCGCCGGTTCCTGCGCGAACCCCGTTACGACGCGATGGAGGCATGCCTGGACCGTACGGGTCCGGCCGGCCGGCACATGATGTGCGCCTCGGCCTCCGTCCAGGTGTGCCTGGACGCCGGGCACGAGGAGCCCGGACCGCTCGGCCACGGGCGGCGCTGGTGGCTCGCGCACCAGCTCGGTCCGGTCCTGGTGGCCGCGTTCGCCAACTCGCCGCTGACCGGGCGGCGGCCCACCGGCTGGCTCTCCACGCGGCAACTGCTGTGGATGGAGATCGGGCCGGGCCGGGCCGGCGCGCCCCCGCCGGGCGGCGACCCGCGCGCCGCCTGGGCCCGGCACGTCCTGGACGCGCCGGTGATGTGCGTGCGCCGCGACGGCGGCCCGTGGACGGTCCCCGACGGGCTCAGCTTCCGCGACTGGACCCGCTCCCGCACGCCCCGGGCGCCCACCCGTGAGGACCTGGACTACCATCTGACGACCCTGTTCCCGCCGGTCAGACCGCGCGGCCACCTGGAGCTGCGCATGATCGACGCGCAGCCGGGCGAGGACGGCTGGATCGTGCCGCTCGCCGTGACGGCCGCGCTCTTCGACGACCCGCAGGCCGCCGAGACCGCCTACCGGGCCGTGAAGCCCCTGGCCGAACGCTCGCTCGCGCTGCCCGCGCCGCACAACCCGGTGTGGCTGGACGCGGCACGCTCCGGCCTCGGCGACCCCGAGCTGCACGAGGCGGCGGTCGCCTGTTTCACGGCGGCCCTTGAGGCCCTGCCCCGGCTCGGCGCCACCACCGAGGTCGTGGACGCCGTCGCGGCGTACCACGACCGCTATGTCCGCCGGGGCCGCTGCCCCGCCGACGACCTGCTCGACGCACTGCGCGCCCCGGACGGCCGGACCCGGCTCCGCCCGATGCGGGCGCACCCCGCCCATGGGAAGGACTTCCCCGCATGACCGCCCCCGAGATGGACGGCGAGGCCGTCCGCGACCGCGCGCTGGCCTCGCTCACCCGGGCCCGGACCCGCACCACCCTGCTGACCGACTGTGTCGAGGAGCCCGACCTCGTCGCACAGCACTCGCCGCTGATGTCCCCGCTGGTGTGGGACCTCGCCCACATCGGCAACCAGGAGGAGCTGTGGCTGCTGCGGGCGGTCGGCGGGCGGGAGGCGATGCGCCCGGAGATAGACAGCCTCTACGACGCCTTCGAGCACCCGCGCGCCGAACGTCCCACGCTGCCGCTGCTGCCGCCCGACGAGGCCCGCCGGTACGCGGCCGAGGTGCGCGGCCACGCCCTCGACCTGCTGGAGAGCACCCCGTTCCACGGGAGCCGGCTGACCGAGGCGGGCTTCGCCTTCGGGATGATCGCGCAGCACGAACAGCAGCACGACGAGACCATGCTGATCACCCATCAGCTCCGCACTGGAGCGCCGGCCCTGACCGCGCCCGACCCCGCCCCGGCGCCGCCGTTCGACGGACCGGCCGAAGTCCTGGTCCCCGGAGGCCCGTTCACCATGGGCACCTCCACCGAACCATGGGCGCTGGACAACGAACGGCCCGCGCACCGGCGCGAGGTGGCGCCGTTCCACATCGACACGGCCGCGGTGACGAACGCCGCGTACCAGGCGTTCATCGAGGACGGCGGCTACACCGACGAACGCTGGTGGGCACCGGCGGGCTGGGAGCACATCCGCCGGCACGGCATCGTGGCGCCGCTGTTCTGGCACCGCGACGGCGGGCAGTGGCTGCGCCGGCACTTCGGTGTCACCGAGGTCGTCCCGCCCGACGAGCCGGTGCTGCACGTGTCCTGGTACGAGGCGGACGCGTACGCGCGCTGGGCCGGGCGGCGGCTGCCCACCGAGGCGGAGTGGGAGAAGGCCGCCCGGCACGATCCCGTCCAGGGCCGCTCGACGCGCTACCCGTGGGGCGACGCCGACCCGGGGCCCGAGCACGCCAACCTGGGCCAGCGCCATCTGCGGCCGGCCCCGGCCGGCAGCTGTCCGGCCGGCGCGTCGCCGCTGGGCGTGCACCAGCTGATCGGCGACGTCTGGGAGTGGACGGCGAGCGACTTCCTGCCCTACCCGGGCTTCACCGCGTTCCCGTACAAGGAGTACTCGCAGGTGTTCTTCGGGTCCGACTACAAGGTGCTGCGCGGCGGTTCCTTCGCTGTGGACCCGGTGGCCTGCCGGGGCACGTTCCGCAACTGGGACTATCCGATCCGGCGGCAGATCTTCGCCGGGTTCCGCACCGCCCGCTCGGGAGACGTCTGATGTGCCGGCATCTGGCCTATGTGGGTCCTGAGGAATCGCTCGGCCGGCTCCTGGTGGACCCGCCGCACGGCCTGTACCGGCAGTCGTGGGCACCGCGGCGGCAGCGCTCCGGGACGGTCAACGCCGACGGTTTCGGGGTGGGCTGGTACGCGCCGGGCGACCCGGTGCCCGCCCGCTACCGGCAGCCCGGGCCGATCTGGGCCGATCCGTCCTTCGCGGACCTGGCCCGGGTGGTGCGCACCGGCGCGCTGCTCGCCGCGGTGCGCGACGCCACCCTGCCGGGCGCGGACGGCGCGGCCGCGGCGGCGCCGTTCGCCGGGGACCGCTGGCTGTTCAGCCACAACGGCGCCGTGGCCGGGTGGCCCGCGGCGGCGGCGCCGCTGGTCCCCGGTCTGCCGCCGGTGGAGATGCTGTCGCTTGAGGCGCGCACCGACTCGGCGTTCGTCTGGGCGCTGCTGCTGCACCGGCTGCGCGCGGGCGAGGACCCCGGCCGGGCGCTGGCCGGCACGGTCCGCGAGCTGGCCGAGGCGGCCCCGGCCTCGCGGCTCAACCTGCTGCTGACCGACGGCGCCGCCCTGCTGGCCACCGCCTGGGGCGACAGCCTCTGGTACCGCACCGGGCCGGGCGGCGGCACCGTCGTCGCCTCCGAGCCGTACGACGACGATCCGCGCTGGCGTGAGGTGCCCGACCGCACCTTGCTCAGGGCGGACCGCTCCGAGGTCCGGCTCAGCTCGCTCAAGGACCCGGCACCCGCACCTAAGGAGCCTTGCACGTGACTCCCCTGCACGTCACCCGCACCCTCCCGGAGGACGCCACGGACGCGGCGCTGCGCGCCGACGTACGCCGCGGCCTGACCGCCGACCCCAAGTCGCTGCCGCCGAAGTGGTTCTACGACGCGCGGGGCAGCGAGCTGTTCGAGCGGATCACCGAACTGCCCGAGTACTACCCGACGCGCGCCGAGCGGGAGATCCTGCTCGCCCGGGCGGACGAGATCGCCGCCGCGACCCGGGCCCGCACCCTGGTCGAACTGGGCTCGGGTTCCTCGGACAAGACCCGGCATCTGATCGACGCCCTCACCGACCTGCGCGTCTACGTCCCGGTGGACGTCAGCGAGAGCGCGCTCGTCGGGGCAGGCCGGGCCCTCATCGAGGAACGGCCGGGGCTCGCCGTGCACGCCCTGATCGCGGACTTCACGGCCGGGCTGACCCTGCCGCGGACGCCCGGCCCGAGGCTGCTGGCCTTCCTCGGCGGCACGATCGGCAATCTGCTGCCGGCCGAACGGGCCGCCTTCCTGGCCTCGGTGCGGCGGCTGCTGTCGCCGGGCGACGCCCTGCTCCTCGGCACGGACCTGGTCAAGGACGAGCGGACCCTGGTCCGGGCGTACGACGACGCGGCCGGGGTGACGGCCGCGTTCGACAAGAACGTGCTGGCCGTCGTCAACCGCGAGCTGGGCGCCGACTTCGATCCGGACGCGTTCGACCATGTGGCGCTGTGGGACGCGGAGAACGAGTGGATCGAGATGCGGCTGCGTGCCCGCACGGCCCAGAGTGTGAAGATCCCCGCGCTGGACCTCGCCGTGGACTTCGCGGCGGGCGAGGAGCTGCGCACCGAGGTGTCGGCGAAGTTCCGCGAGGCCGGGGTGACCGCGGAACTGGCCGCCGCGGGGCTGGGGTTGACCCACTGGTGGACCGACGCGGCGGGCCGCTTCGCGTTGTCGCTGAGCACAGCACGGTGAGAGGGCGAGCGGTACGAAGGTGAGGGGCCCTCACCCGAGGCCCGGGGTGAGCGCCTCGGTGATCCGTTCGGAGGCGCGGCGGGCCTCGGTCTGCGGGTCCGCGCCGCCGAGCACCCGGGTCATGTACTCCTTGATCGGGTTGTCGGCCTCGACCGCCGTCCACTGCGGTGTGTTGGGGGTCGCCCGGCCGTGTGCGGCACCGGCCGCCATGGCGGCGACCCCCTCCGCGCCGTCGACGGCGCCCGCCAGCGTCGTCTTGTTGGGCACGTAGTTCATGGTGCGGGCCAGTTCGGTGTTCCACTTGGCGCCGGTGAGCGCGGCGACGACGGCCACGGCACCGTCCGGGTCGTCGGTGTTCTGCGGCACGACCAGGTCGGAGCCTCCCGTGAACACGGACCCGGGCCGGTCGGCGCTCCGGCCGGGCACGGGGAAGTAGCCGAGCTTGCCCTTGAGTTCGGGGTTCTGCTGGAGGATGGACTGGGTGAGCCCGGGAACGGCCACGATCTGCGCCACCTTGCCGTCCGCGAACACGCCTGCCTGCGGCGGGTGTTCCTCGTCGGCGTCGACGGGGCCCGCCCCGAGCGCCTGGAGCCGGCGGTAGAAGTCCATGCCGCGCAGCGCGACCGGGGTGTCCAGGGTGCCCCGCCACAGGCCGTCCGTCTCCTCGGCGAGTTCCCCGCCCTCGTCCCAGATGAACCCGGAGAGCGTGTACCAGTCCTGGCCGGCGAGGTAGATGCCCTGGTTGCCGCCCGCGTTGAGCTTCTCGGTGTCCGTGAGCCACTCGTCGCGGGTCCTGGGCGGCCGGCTGATGCCGGCCTGCTCGAACAGGTCCTTGCGGTAGATGACGACGCGGTTGGCGGCGTACCAGGGGATGCCGAACTGGCGGGAGCCGTCCTGGCCGGGTTCGGCGAGGCCGGGCAGCCAGTGGCGCTTGTCCCAGTCGCGCATCGACTCCAGCGTCAGGTCGGTCAGCCGGCCGCCCTCGACGTACTGCGAGACCTGGGTGTTGCCGACCTCGATGACGTCGGGGCCGGTCCCGGAGTCCGCCCTGAGCGCCTTGTGCACCTTGTCGACGATTCCGGTCCATTCCTGGACGCGGAATTCGAGGCGGATGTCCTGGTGGCCGCGTTCGAAGTCCTTCCTGAAGCGGTCGAGGAAGTCCTGCGAGGCGCTGCCCTTCATCAGCCACACGGTGACCGTGTGGCGCTCGTCGCCGCCCGGCAGCATGCCGCAGCCGACGGCGAGGAAGGCGGACGCACAGCAGAGGGCGAGCAGACGGCGTCGCACCGGAACCTGTCTCACGAGGGGTCCTGTTCTGTCTGACGGACAGGGGGAAGGGGCCCGACGTGGGGGGACGAGCGGTGGCTCGTACGGGTGTGCTGATTTTGGTATGGACCAATGCGGGGGTCAAGTACTACCCGGAGGTACGGACCCGACGCCTCGCGCCCCGCCGCCGCATACGGCACGGTGGAGTGACACGCGCCACACCGACCGCGCGGCACGCGTCGCCCGGCGAGGGCCGGCAGACAACGTACGGAGCACGCATGTCCCACCACACCTACCGGGTCACCGAGATCGTCGGCACCTCGCACGAAGGCGTCGACCAGGCCATCCGCAACGGCATCGCCCGCGCCGCACAGACGCTGCGCAACCTGGACTGGTTCGAGGTGACGCAGGTCAGGGGTCAGATCGAGGAGGGGCGCATCGAGCACTACCAGGTCGGCCTGAAGGTGGGGTTCCGCATCGAGGACGAGGACTGAGGCCCCGCCCGCGCCGTCGGCCCGCCCACGGCCCGCTCAGGTGCGGCCCTCCCGCTCCTGGGCGTCCGCCAGCGCCGCGGACCGGTCGGCCCAGCGGGCGCGCACCACGGTGAACCCGGCCCGCTCGGCGTCGTCGCACACCAGCTCGTCGTCGTCCACGATGACCCGGACCTCACGGTCGCGGGCCAGCCGGCGCAGCATCTCCAGCTTGGTGAACCGGGCGGGCCTGCGGTCGGTACGGGAGCGCATGAGAAGCCGGCCCTCCGGCAGCCCCTGCGCGGCGAGCCAATCGAGCGTGTCGCGTCGGCAGCGTTCGGGCCGCCCGGTCAGATAGACGATGTCGCACTCCCCCGCGCTCTCCTTGACCAGCGCCACGCCCTCGGCGATCGGCGGGTCCTGCGGCGCGGCGGCGAAGAATCCGTCCCAGTCACGCGGCCTGCCCTCCAGAAACCGCTGCCGGTGCGCGGTGTCGGCAAGGGTGTTGTCAAGATCAAACACGGCCACCGGCCGCCCACCACTGTCCATCACCCACCTCACCTTAAGTGAAGGGGCGCGCGGAACTGCGCGAACAACCACCCACAACCCGCACACCCCGACGACGCTCAAGCAATCCGCCACCGCGGCCCCAGGGGCGCGGGGAACTGCGCAAAAAACCACCCACAACCCGCACACCCCGACGACGCTCAACCGATCCGCCACCACGGCCCCAGGGGCGCGGGGAACTGCGCAAAAAACCACCCACAACCCGCACGCCACAACCACGCCAAGCCACCCTCCGCTGACGGCCAAGGCCGGCGCCAGCCACCCTCCGGGAATCCCGGGGCCCCCACCGCGTTGACACCCATGTGAGCCCCCTGATCCACAGAACCCGGTTCTCCGTCCTCGACCGCTCCCGCACCCGCGAGGGCCACCCGCACGCCGAGGCGCTGCGTGACACCGTCGCGCTGGCCCGGGAGCTGGAAGCCCTCGGCTACCACCGCCTCTGGGTCTCCGAACACCACGGCGTGCCCGGCGTCGCCGGCTCCGCGCCGACGGTGCTGGCCGCGGCCGTGGCCGCCGCGACCCGCACGATCCGGGTCGGCACCGGCGGTGTGATGCTGCCCAACCACCAACCCCTGGTCGTTGCGGAGCAGTTCGGCGTTCTGGAGTCGCTGTTTCCGGGACGGATCGACATGGGCCTCGGCCGCTCCGTGGGTTTCACCGACGGGGTCCGCAAGGCCCTCGGGCGCGACAAGGACGCCGCCGAGGACTTCGCGGCGCAACTCGGCGAACTGCTCGGCTGGTTCACCGGCGGCTCACCGACCGGGGTGCACGCCCGCCCGGCGGAGGGGCTGCGCGTGCCGCCGTTCGTGCTCGCCGTGGGCGAGGGCGCGGGCATCGCGGCCCGCGCCGGGCTGCCCCTGGTCATCGGCGATCTGCGCGACCGCGAGCGGATGCTGCGCGGCATCGACGCGTACCGGACGGGCTTCCGGCCCTCGCCGTGGGCGGCACGGCCCTACGTGGTGATCTCGGGCACGATCGCGGTGGCCGGCTCCGAGGCGGCGGCACGGCGACTGCTCGTCCCGGAGGCGTGGTCCATGGCGTACTCCCGCACGCACGGCACCTTCCCGCCGCTGCTCCCGGCCGAGGCCGTGGAGGCCCGCGCCATGACCGCGAGGGAAAGGGGCTCCTACGAGTCCGCCCTGACCGGTCATGTCGCCGGCACCGAGGACCAGGTCGACAGCGAGCTGGAGACGGTGCTCAAGGAGACCGGGGCCGACGAGGTCCTGGTCACGACCAGCACCTACGACCGTGCGGCCCTGCTCGACTCCTACCGGCGCCTGGCCCGGATCGTGCGCCCCGCGACCGCCCCCGCGTGATCCGCCGGGCGGCCGTCAGCCCACGGCCGCCGACTTGGCGGCGCGGACCGTCACCGAGCCGTCGGCCACGTCCACCACGGCCCGGTCGCCCGGCGACAGCCCGCCGGACAGCAGCAGGTCGGCGAGCCGGTCGTCGACCTCGCGCTGGATGGTGCGGCGCAGCGGGCGTGCCCCGAAGTCCGGCTGATGGCCGATGCTCGCGAGCAGCGCGGCGGCCTCGTCCGTGACCTCAAGGACGACCTCCTGCGCGCGCAGCCGGCGCCGGGTGTGCTCAAGGAGCAGGTCGACGATCTGCCGCAGCTGGGCGCGGTCCAGGCCGCGGAAGACGATGATCTCGTCGATGCGGTTCAGGAACTCCGGCCGGAAGTGCTGGTGCAGGACCGGCATCACCGACTCGCGGACCTTCGTGTAGTCCTCGACGCCGGCGGCCAGGATCCGGTCGGCGCCGATGTTCGACGTCATGATGACGACCGTGTTCTTGAAATCGACCGTGCGTCCCTGGGAGTCGGTCAGCCGGCCGTCGTCCAGCAGCTGGAGCAGCGTGTTGAAGACGTCCGGGTGCGCCTTCTCCACCTCGTCCAGCAGCAGCACCGCGTACGGCTGTCTGCGCACCGCCTCGGTGAGCTGCCCGGCCTCCTCGTGACCGACGTATCCGGGCGGGGCGCCGACCAGCCGGGAGACGGTGTGCCGCTCCTGGAACTCGCTCATGTCGAGGCGGATCATGCGGGTGTCGTCGCCGAAGAGGGCGGCGGCCAGGGCGCGGGCCAGCTCGGTCTTGCCGACGCCGGTCGGGCCGAGGAACAGAAAGCTGCCCACGGGCCGGTTCGGGTCGCTCATGCCCGCGCGGGCCCGCCGGACGGCGCGGGCGACGGCGGTGATCGCCTCGTCCTGGCCGACGACCCGCTCGTGCAGATGCTCCTCCAGCCGCATCAGCCGCTCCCGCTCCTCCTCGGTGAGCTGGGCCACGGGGATGCCGGTGGTACGGGAGACGACGGCGGCGATGTCCTCGGCGGTGACCTCGGGGGTCCGCTCCTGCGCCTTGGCCGCCTCGGCCAGCCGGGTCTCGGCCTCCTTGATCCGGTCGCGCAGCTCCTTGGCGCGCTCGTACTCCTCGTCGGCGACCGCCTGGTCCTTCTCCCGGTTGAGCGCGGCGATCCGGTCCTCGACGTCCCGGGTGTCGGCGAGCGGAGTCTTCGCGCGCAGCCGTACCCGGGCGGCGGCCTGGTCCATCAGGTCGATCGCCTTGTCGGGCAGGAACCGGGAGGTGAGGTACCGGTCGGACAGTTCGGCCGCCGCCACGACCGCCTCGTCGGTGATACGCACCTGGTGGTGGGCCTCGTAGCGGTCCCGCAGGCCGTGCAGGATCTCCACGGTGTCGTCCACGGTGGGCTCGCCGACCAGGATCGGCGCGAAGCGGCGCTCAAGGGCGGCGTCCTTCTCGATGTGCCTGCGGTACTCGTCCACCGTGGTCGCGCCGATCAGGTGCAGCTCCCCCCGTGCCAGGGCGGGCTTGAGCATGTTGCCCGCGTCCAGGGCGCCCTCGCCGCCCGAACCGGCCCCGACGACGGTATGCAACTCGTCGAGGAAGAGCACGAGTTCGTCGCCGTGCTCGCCGACCTCGGCGAGCAGTTTCTTCAGCCGTTCCTCGAACTCGCCACGGTATTTGGTCCCGGCCACCAGGCCGGCCAGGTCCAGGGAGACCAGCCGCTTGTCCTTGAGCGTCTGGGGTACGTCCCCGGCGGCGATGCGCTGGGCGATCCCCTCCACGATGGCGGTCTTGCCGACGCCGGGGTCGCCGATGAGGACCGGGTTGTTCTTGCTGCGCCGCGACAGCACCTCGATGGTCTGCTCGACCTCGTCGTCGCGGCCGATCACCGGGTCCAGGCGGCCCGCCCTGGCGTCCTCGGTGAGGTCACGGCCGTACTCGTCCAGGGTCGGCGTGTTGCTGGGCCCGCGCCGCTCGGCGGCGCTCTCCGCGGGCATCCGGGTCGGCTCCCAGCCGCCCTCCGCCAGCACCCGGCCGGCCGCCGACTCCGGGTTCGCGGCGAGCGCCCGCAGCAGATGCTCCGGGCCGATGTACGAGGCGCCCTCGGCGCGCGAGAGCCGGTAGGCGTCGAGCAGGGCGCGTTTGGCCGCCGGGGTCAGGGTGGCGGGCTCGCTCTTCTCGCCGCTGCCCGCGGCGGTGCCGAGCCGTTCCCGGATGCCGTCGGGGTCCGCGCCGGCCTCGCTGATCAGTCGCCGTGTCGAATCGTGCTCGGTGGCGGCGGCCAGCAGATGCCGGGCGTCCAGGTCCTCGCTGCCCTCCGCCGCGGCGATGTCCCGCGCCTGAGCGACCAGTTCGCGGCCCCGTTCCGACAGCAGGCTGCCGATGTCGACCCGCTGCACCCGCCGGGCGGGCGCGGCCTGGCCGGTCCCGCCGAAGAAGCGGGACATCAGCTCGTCGAACTCCTCGAAGGGGCTGCGTCCGAATCCGAATCCGGGAGTAGTCATCCTCGCGGGCCTTTCTGCGGCGGCAGGCATACCTACGTCCCAAAATGGCACAGAGGGGACACTGCTGCATCCGTACAACCGCGCCCCGCCGAGATGCGAACCGCGTCCGGGCCGGTGAATCTGGGAGAGAAGCCTCTATCAGCTAGGAGGGTTGCCATGTCCCTCATGGACAAGCTCAAGGGCATGCTCAAAGGTCACGAGGACCAGGCGAGCAAGGGCATCGACAAGGCCGGCGACTACGCCGATGAGAGGACCGGCAACAAGTACCAGTCCCAGGTCGACACGGCGCAGCAGAAGATGAAGGACGAGCTGGGCGGCCAGGACAGGGACGTTCCTCCGCATCCGTAGACCAGCGGTCACCGGGGCAGGCGACCGGCGAGACGCCGGCCGCCCTGCTGAATTGCGGCTTCGGTCTCAGGCCGCGCGGGCCGGGCGGGCGCCGAGCGCCGGTTCCACGCGCGAGGCGCCGGTGACCAGGGCCGCATGCGTCCAGTCGGGTCCATGCGCGGCCGGTTCGGCAGCACGAGCCAGACAACGGCGGTCGGGATGGCTGCCCGCCGGGATCACCGGCCGGACCTCCACCTCGGCCACCAGGCCGCGGGATGTCGCCACCCGCCACATGGAGGCGAGCAGCGTGTCCTCGCCGACGAAGGCCGGGGCGGTGCTCGCCGGGCCGTCCGCGACCCGGTAGTGCAGCCGCACCGGCTGGACCGGTACGTCCGCGTCGAGGGCGGCCTGGAAGACGGCCCGGTGGAAGCGGCCCCGGGCCCGCCCGCACCAGGTGCTGCCCTCGGGGAAGGCCACGACCGCGGCGCCGCCGCGCAGCGCCTGCGCGATACGGGCGACGGTGCCGGGCAGGGCGCGCAGCCGGTCACGTTCGATGAACAGGACGCCCGCCCGGGCCGCCAGGGCCCCGGCCACGGGCCACCGGCGGATCTCCGTCTTGGCGAGCATGCGCGCCGGGCGCACGGCGGCCAGCAACGGGATGTCCAGCCAGGAGATGTGGTTGGCCACCAGGAGCAGACCGCCGGTGGGCGCGGCGGTGCCGGTGATGCGGACCTGGACCCCTGCGGCCCGCACGATCGCCCGGCACCACCGCCCGACCAGCCCGGCGGGGATCCTCCCGCCGAGCGGGGACAGCGCGATCCCGGTCAGCACCAGGACCGCGACCCCGGTGATCCGCAGCACGGCGCGCGGTACGGCCGCGGCGGACCCCGTCGGCTCCACGCACGCCCCCGGGGTGCAGGGCGCGCTGGGCAGCCAGACGCTCATCAGGCCGGGACGAGCGAGAGGAAGTGCCGCAGATAGCGCGGGTTGACCCGGCGCATCGACAGCAGCACGTACAGGTCGGCGACCCCGAAGTCCGGGTCGTGCGCGGGCTCGGCGCACACCCAGGCGCCGAGCCGGAGGTAGCCGCGCAGCAGCGCCGGCAGTTCGGTCCGCCCGGCCGGGGCCTCGGCGCTCGGCACCCAGGGCAGCAGGGGCCGTACCCGGAACTCCTCGGGGGCCAGGTGCTTGGCGCTGACCCGGTGCCAGGTGGCGGAGGCGAGGGCGCCGCCGTCGGCGAGCGGTATGGAGCAGCAGCCGGCCAGCCACTCGTGCCCCCGGTCCACCATGTAGCGGGCTATCCCGGCCCAGATCAGCCCGATGACGGTGCCGTCGCGGTGGTCGGGGTGCACACAGGAGCGGCCGACCTCGACCAGGCCCGGCCGGATACCGTCGAGCGCGGTCAGATCGAACTCGCCCTCGGAGTAGAGTCGTCCGGCGACGGCGGCCCGCTCCGGCGGCAGCAGCCGGTAGGTGCCGACGACCTGCCCGGTCACGGTGTCGCGCACGAGCAGGTGGTCGCAGTACGCGTCGAAGGGGTCGATGTCGTGGCCCGGCTGCGGGGTGGACAGCAGGGCGCCCATCTCCCCGGCGAAGACCTCGTGCCGCAGCCGCTGCGCGGCACGCACGTCGGCCTCGTCGGCGGCGAGCGTGACGGTGTAGCGGGTGGGCGCCGCGGGCTGTGGGGGGCGGTCGAGGGTGGAAACGCCGGTCATGGCTCTCTCCTGGTCACGGGCCGGGTCGGCGGAGCGGACGGCGGACCGGTGGCGTTCGGTCTGCCGCACCTGTTCTTCCGATGCCGCCTGACCTCCGCGTGACCGGCGCAGAGAAACCGGGTGTGAGGTTGTTGAACGGCTCGCTCAGCGCCCCCGCACAAGCGAGACGGGGCCGGTGAGCACCACTCCCGACCCCGCCCGTCCGCCCCAAGGCGAACGCTCCCGAAACCCCCCTGCCCGACCAGCCACAACGCACCCGAGCCCCGCCAGGGGCGCGGGGAACTGCGCGACCAGCCACAGACCACCCGCACCCGAAACGAAACGAAAGCCCACCCGATAGGGGCGCGGGGAACTGCGCGACAAACCACAACGCACCCGCACCCGCACCACACGACAAGCCACCCCGACAGGGGCGCGGGGAACTGCGCAAACCCCCCGCGCTAACCCTTCCGCACGGCCCGCAACCACTCCTTGTTCATACTGGTGATCGACATCAACGGGATGCCCTTGGGGCAGGCGGTGGCACACTCCCCGGCGAGCGTGCAGCCACCGAACCCCTCCGCGTCCATCTGCGCCACCATGTCCAGCACACGCGTCTCCCGCTCGGGCGCCCCCTGCGGCAGCACGTTGAGATGGTTGACCTTGGCGGAGGTGAACAGCATCGCCGCCCCGTTGGGGCATGCGGCGACACACGCCCCGCACCCGATGCACTCCGCGTGCTCGAACGCGAAGTCGGCGTCCGGCTTGGGCACGGGCGTCGCATGGGCCTCGGGCGCGGCCCCGGTCGGCGCCGTGATGTAGCCGCCGGCCTGGATGATCCGGTCGAACGCCGACCGGTCCACCACCAGGTCCTTGATCACCGGGAACGCCGAGGCCCGCCACGGTTCGATGTCGATCGTGTCGCCGTCCTTGAAGGACCGCATGTGCAGTTGGCAGGTGGTGGTGCGCTCGGGTCCGTGCGCATCTCCGTTGATCACCAGGCTGCACGCGCCGCAGATGCCCTCGCGGCAGTCGTGGTCGAAGGCGACCGGGTCCTCGCCCTTGAGGATGAGTTCCTCGTTGAGCGTGTCGAGCATTTCCAGGAAGGACATGTCGGAGGAGATCCCGTCCACCTCGTAGGTGGACATGGCGCCTTCGGCGTCGGCGTTGCGCTGCCGCCAGACGCGCAGGGTGAGCTTCATGCGTAGCTCCGCTGAGTGGGGTGGACGTACTCGAAGACCAGGTCTTCCTTGTGCAGGACGGGCGCCTCGCCGGTGCCGGTGAACTCCCAGGCGGCGGCGTAGGAGAACGCGTCGTCCTTGCGGGCCGCCTCGCCGTCGGGCGTCTGCGACTCCTCACGGAAGTGGCCGCCGCAGGACTCGTCGCGGTGCAGCGCGTCGAGGCACATCAGCTCGGCCAGTTCCAGGTAGTCGACGATGCGGTTGGCCTTCTCCAGCGACTGGTTGAACTCCTCGCCGGTGCCGGGCACCTTGATGCGCCGCCAGAACTCCTCGCGGATCTGCGGGATCCGCTCAAGCGCCTTGCGCAGTCCGGCGTCGCTGCGTGCCATGCCGCAGAACTCCCACATGAGTTCGCCGAGTTCGCGGTGGAAGGAGTCCGGGGTGCGGTCGCCGTCGACGGCGAGCAGCAGGTTGAGGCGGTCCTCGGTCTCGGCCAACGCCTCCTGGACGACGGGGTGTTCGGCGGTGACCGTCTCCTGGTGCGGATGGCGGGCCAGGTAGTCGTTGATGGTGGCCGGCAGCACGAAGTAGCCGTCCGCGAGCCCCTGCATCAGCGCCGACGCGCCGAGCCGGTTGGCGCCGTGGTCGGAGAAGTTGGCCTCGCCGATGGCGAACAGGCCGGGGATCGTCGTCTGCAGGTCGTAGTCGACCCACAGGCCGCCCATCGTGTAGTGCACGGCCGGGTAGATGCGCATCGGCACCTCGTACGGATCCTCGTCGGTGATCCGCTGGTACATGTCGAAGAGGTTGCCGTACTTGGCCTCGACGGCCTTGCGGCCCATCCGCTGGATCGCCTCGGCGAAGTCCAGGTACACGCCCTGCCCGCCGGGGCCCACTCCCCTGCCCTCGTCGCAGACGTTCTTGGCGGCGCGGGAGGCGATGTCGCGGGGCACCAGGTTGCCGAACGACGGGTAGATGCGCTCCAGGTAGTAGTCGCGCTCGTCCTCGGGGATCCGGTTCGGCGGGCGGGTGTCGCCCTTGGCCTTCGGCACCCAGATCCGGCCGTCGTTGCGCAGCGACTCGCTCATCAGGGTGAGCTTGGACTGGTGGTCCCCGGTGCGCGGGATGCACGTCGGGTGGATCTGGGTGAAGCACGGGTTGGCGAAGTAGGCGCCGCGGCGATGGGCCCGCCAGATCGCGGTGGCGTTGGAGTTCATGGCGTTGGTCGACAGGTAGAAGACGTTGCCGTAGCCGCCGCTGGCGAGGACGACGGCGTCGGCGACGTATGTGTCGATCTTCCCGGTGATCAGGTCGCGGGCCACGATGCCGCGGGCCCGCCCGTCGATGACGATCAGGTCCAGCATCTCGGTGCGCGGATGCATCTCCACGTTCCCGGCGGCGATCTGCCGGGACAGCGCCTGGTAGGCGCCGAGCAGCAGTTGCTGGCCCGTCTGGCCGCGGGCGTAGAAGGTGCGGGAGACCTGGACGCCGCCGAAGGAGCGGGTGTCGAGCAGGCCGCCGTACTCGCGCGCGAACGGCACGCCCTGGGCCACGCACTGGTCGATGATCTCCACGGAGATCTGGGCGAGGCGGTGCACATTGGACTCGCGGGCGCGGAAGTCGCCGCCCTTGACGGTGTCGTAGAACAGCCGGTGGATCGAGTCGCCGTCGTTGCGGTAGTTCTTCGCGGCGTTGATGCCGCCCTGCGCGGCGATGGAGTGGGCGCGGCGCGGGGAGTCCTGGTAGCAGAACTGGACGACGTGGTAGCCCTGTTCGGCGAGTGTGGCGCCCGCGGAGCCGCCGGCGAGGCCGGTGCCGACGACGATGACCGTGTGCTTGCGGCGGTTGGCGGGGTTGACCAGCTTCGCCCCGAAGCGGCGCTTGTCCCAGCGCTCCTCGATCGGTCCGGTCGGGGCCTTGGCGTCGGCGACCGGCTCGCCGGTCGCGTAGTCCGTGTAGGCGGTGGGGATGGTCATGTCAGCTCACCACTCCGGTCATGACGCCCACGGGTACGGCGATGAAGCCGGCCGTGAGCAGCAGCGCGAGGACGTCGGCGACGGTCTTCAGGGCGCGGTCGCGGGTGCGGCTGCCGACGCCGAGGGTCTGGGCGGCGCTCCAGAAGCCGTGCCGCACATGCAGGCCGAGCGCGAGCATCGCGACGATGTAGATGACGTTGCCGTACCAGGTGGAGAAGGTGTCGACGACGTTCTGGTAGGGGTGGCCCTCCTGGAAGCCGCCGGAGTGCACGGTGCCGGTGGTCAGGTCCAGGACGTGCCAGACGATGAACAGGGCGAGGATGATCCCGCCCCAGCGCATGGTGCGGGTCGCGTAGCTCGCCCGCGGCTTCTTGTGCACGTACCTGCTCGGGCGGGCCCTGAGGTCGCGGCGGCTGAGCTGGTACGCGCAGACGGCGTGCGCGACGACGGCGACGACCAGGACGACGCGGATGACCCACAGCGTCCACTCGTAGTGCATGAACGGCTCGCCGATGGTGCGCAGCCAGTGGCCGTAGCGGTTGAAGTCGCCCGGGCCGAAGAAGATCTTCAGATTGCCGAACATGTGGACGGCCAGGTACAGCAGCATGATCAGGCCGCTGACCGCCATCACGGTCTTCTTGCCGACGGAGCTGTCCCACATCGCGCGCGCCATGGACGGCCGTCGGTCCGTCCGCGTTGCCAGTGCCATGCCCTGCACGCTAGGGCCGTTCGGCCCCATCGGTCCAAGACATGGTCCAGCTCGTTTCCATAGGCACAGGCTATGACGGGGCTATGCTGGCCGGGTGCAGTTCCAGCAGCTCCAGTACTTCGTCGCGGTCGCCGAGACCCGGCACTTCACCCGGGCCGCGGAACAGGTCCATGTGGCCCAGCCTTCGTTGTCCCAGCAGATCAGGGCGCTGGAACGGGAGCTGGGGGCGGATCTGTTCCAGCGGGCCAGCGGCAACATCACGCTCACCGACGCCGGCGAGGCGCTGCTGCCGCTGGCCCGGCGGATCCTGGCCGACGCGGACACCGCCCGGCACGAGGTGCAGGAACTGGTGCAGCTGCGCGGCGGACGGGTCCGGCTGGGCGCCACGCCGAGCCTGTGCACCGGGCTGCTCCCGGACGTGCTGCGTGCCTTCCACGACCGCTACCCCGGCATCCGGCTGCTGATCGAGGAGGGCGGCTCGCACGACCTGGTGCGGGAGCTGGCGCGCGGCGCGCTCGATCTGGCGCTGGTGGTCCTGCCGCTGCCGACGCCGTCGCCGGCGCTGACCACGGTGGAGCTGCTGCGCGAGGACCTGGTGGTGGTCTCCTCGCCTGAGGCCCCGGCACCGGGCCGCGGCGGGCGCCGCCCCGTGCGGATCGCCGACCTTGAGGGTGCGCGCCTGGTGATGTTCCGGCACGGGTACGACCTGCGGGAGCTGACCGTCGCCGCGTGTCGCTCCGCTGGGTTCGAGCCGGATTTCGCGGTGGAGGGGGGTGAGATGGACGCGGTGCTGGGTTTTGTGCGGGCCGGGCTGGGGGTGGCCGTCGTGCCGCGGATGGTCGCTACCCGGTCGGGGCGGGGCCTGCGGGTCACTCCGTTGGCTCGGCCGGGGTTGCATCGGACGATTGCGTTGGCGCACCGCAGTGACGTGGCGCCGCCGCGGGCTGCTCGGGAGTTGCAGCGGATGTTGCTTGAACGGTAACGGGGGCTGCGCCGCTTTGGCCTGGGGGGCGGTTGGGTGGGGCGGTGTTGTTCGAAGGTGCGGGTGGGTGGGGGTGCGGGTATTTTGCGCAGTTCCCCGCGCCCCTGAAGCCCAGCACCTCGGATTGCTTCAGCATCGTTGGGGAGTGCGGGACCGTGGGGGTACGCGTTTTTTTGCGCAGTTCCCCGCGCCCCTGAAGCCCGGCACCTCAGATTGCTTCAGCATCGTTGGGGAGTGCGGGACCGTGGGGGTACGCGACTTTTGCGCAGTTCCCCGCGCTCCTTCGCCGCAGCGCCGAAGCGCTCGCGGGGCATCGGCGAGTGGCGGTGTGGGTTCCCGTGCTCCTGGGGGGCCAGGGGCACGGGAAGGTTCCGTACTCGTCCTCGACGGGTGGGCGCGGTCGGGGGTCAGTTCGTTGCGTCTGCCAGGGCCAGGTGGTGTAGGCGGTCTGGGGGGCCGGGGCGGGCGTAGTACCAGCCCTGGGCCGTGTCGCAGCCCAGTATGCGCAGTTGTTCGGCCTGCGCGCCGGTCTCCACGCCCTCCACGGTGACCGCCAGGTCAAGGCTGTGGGCGAGCGAAACGATCCCCTCGACGATCTTGAGGTCGACGGGGTCGGCCGGGAACCGCTGCATGCTCTGGGTGAAGGAGCGGTCCAGCTTGAGGACGCTCACCGGCAGACGGCGCAGGTTGGCGAGGTTGGAGTAGCCGGTGCCGAAGTCGTCAAGGGCGATGTCCACGCCCATCTCGGCCAGCCGGCGCAACGGCTTGAGCAGGTCGTCGTCGGCACCGATCAGCGCGGACTCGGTGACCTCAAGGCACAGCGCGTCCGGCGCGACACCGGTGCGCTCCAGGATCTCCACCGTGTCCTGGACCAGACCGGGATGGCTCAGCTGGCAGGGCGAGAGATTGACGTTGATGCGCAGCGGGCCGCTCGGCGTCTGCTCCCCGTACCGTTCCCGCCACTCGCGCGCCTGGCGCACCGACTGCTCCAGGACCCAGCGGCCCAGCGGAACGATCAGCCCCGTGTGCTCGGCGAGCGGGATGAACCGGTCGGGTCCGATGACCCCGTGCTGCGGATGCAGCCAGCGGACCAGCGCCTCGGCGCCGCGGACGCTGCCGTCGCCGAGGTGCACCAGCGGCTGGTACTCGATGAAGAACTCGCCGCGCTCCAGGGCCGCGGGCAGCGCCGTGGTCAGCCCGTGCCGGGTGATGGCGCGGGCGTCGGCCTCCGCGTCGGCCAGCTCGAAGCGGTTGCCGCCCGCCGACTTGGCCCGGTACATGGTGATGTCGGCGCTGCGCAGCACCTCCGCGGCGGTACGCTCGCCGGCCGCGCCCTCCACGATGCCGATGCTGCCCCGCACCAGCAGCTCACGGCCGTCGACGCTGACCGGGGTGACGAGGGCGTTCATGATGCGCTCGGCCAGCTCGTCGACCTCCCGCTCGGTGTCGGGCCCGGTGGTCAGCGCCACGAACTCGTCGCCGCCGAGCCGGGCCACCATCTCACCGGGCGCGGTGGCGCACGCCTGGAGCCGGTCGGCGACCTCGACCAGCAGCCGGTCGCCGGCCGCGTGGCCCAGGCTGTCGTTGATGGTCTTGAAGCCGTCCAGGTCCAGGTAGCACAGGCCGAAGCGCTGGCCCTCGCCCGCGCCGAGCGCCTTCTCCAGGCGTTCGAAGAACAGGGTGCGGTTGGGTAGTCCGGTGAGCGCGTCGTGCGTGGCCTCGTAGCGCAGCCGCAGGTTGAGCAGCCGCCGCTCGGTGGTGTCCTCCATCAGCGCGAGCTGGTACTGCGGGTTGCCGTCCGCGTCGCGCAGCAGGGAGACCGTGAGATTGGTCCACAGCACCGTTCCGTCGGTGCGGTTGAACGCCTTCTCCACGTGGTAGTGCTCGCGCTCGCCGCGCACGAGTTCGTCGTAGAGCCGCCAGGTCTGCGGCGCGTCCTCGGGGTGTGTCCACTCCGGTACCCGGCGGCCGCGCAGCGCCTGTTCGGAGAGCCCGAACATGCGCAGCAGCGCCTCGTTGACCTGGAGCAGCCGGCCTTCGAGGTCGGCGATGCCGATCCCTATGGCCGCGCCCTCGAACACCGCGCGGAACCGGGCCTCGCTGGCGTGCAGGGCCTTCGCCACCACGCCCTGGGCCTGCAACGCGGCCCGGGCGATGGCCTCCTGCTCGGCCAGGGTCCGCTCGCGCAGCGCCTGCGCGAACCCGGCCGCCATGGCGTGCTGCAACCGGGAGCAGCGCATGCGCAGTTCGTCCTGCGGCCCGTCCTCGCCGCAGTACAGCACCAGGTAGGCGTCGACGCAGTCCAGGGTGCGGGTCAGCGCCTCCGGGTCGGTGCAGTGCGCGTCGATCAGCGCGGCGCCGACCGCCTTCGCCTCCTCCGCGTCGAAGCCGTGCCTGCGCAGCGCGCGGCTCAGCCGGCGCGCGAGCGGCAGGAGTTGTTCCTCGAACTCCGGCCGGGTCAGCGACGTCGAGGTCACCGGGAACACGGCCCGGCTCCAGATGGTCGCGAACCGCCGCAGTCTGTCCTCCGGCCCGTCCGGCTCCGCGCTCACGCCGTACGCCCCACGCCCGCGAAGCCGGAGAAGGCGAACGGATCCTCGTCGTCCGGGTCGTCCTCCGGCTCCGGGCGCCAGCGCGGCATCGCCACCAGTCCGGGTTCCACCATGTCGTACCCCTCGAAGAACCGCGCGATCTCCTCGCGCGAGCGCATGATCAGCGGGTTGCGAATGTCCTTGTACACGTCGACCGCTCCCGCGGCCCGTTCGGGCGGCAGCGGGATTCCCTCGTACGAGGCATGGGTGAGGATCAGCAGGCTGCCCGGCGCGAATGCCTCGCGCAGCTCGGCCACCGCACCGTAGGGGTCGTCCGCGTCTTCCACGAAGTGCAGTATGGCAACGAGCAGCAGCGCCACTGGCCGATTCACGTCGATCAGTGACCGGACCTCGGGGCTCGACAGGATGTCCTGGGGCTTGCGGAGGTCCGCGGCGACGACGCCCGCGTTCTCGTTGCCCGCCAGCACCGCCTGACTGTGCGCCACCGCCACCGGGTCGTGGTCGACGTACACCACGCGGGCGCCCGGCAGGGCCGCCCCGGCCACCTCGTGGACGTTGCCGAACGCGGGGATCCCGGAGCCGATGTCGAGGAACTGGGTGATGCCGTCGCGCACCGCGAAGCGCACGGCGCGGCGCATGAACGCCCGGTTCGCCTGCACGATCTTGGGGAGTCCCGGCAGGAACTCCATTGCCCTGCGGGCCGTCTCCCGGTCGACCTCGAAGTTGTACGAACCGCCCAGGTAGTAGTCGTGGATACGCGCGACGCTCGGCACCGTGATGTCGATGCTCCGTGGAGCCCAGGCGGGACGCTCCATGTATCTCTCCAAGGCGTAGGCGATCCGGTGTTCGAGCTGAGGCTACTGATCGCCTGCCAATGGAGCGACCCGAAACGGAAATTGACCATCCGTTCCCGGTCACTGCCTGCGGCACGTGCCGGAACGACGACGCAGCGTGATGAGCGCGCCGTCGCGCAGCGGTCCGCCCCCTCCGTGCGGTGCGAAGGGGGCGGACCCGTGGTCGTGCGCCTGGTGTCGTGCTCGCGGCACTCGCTTGCCGTCGTCCCTCCCTTCCGCGGTGGTCCGATGCTGACTGGGGCGGGGAGATCAACCCTGGGGCGGTGATCCCTACTTGGGCGCGCCGACCGGCTTGCCGTCGGGCGCGACGGCGTACCAGGTGCCGCCCACGCCCTGACCGTTGGTGTCCCCCGGGGCCTCGTCGCCGGCGAAGGTGTAGATCGGCCAGCAGTCGACGGTCATCTGCTTGGCGCCGTCGGACCGGGTGAAGCCCATCAGGCCCTTCTTCTCGACGCCCTTGGTGTCGTCGGCGTCGACCGGAGCGACCGCCGGCCACTTCTCCAGGCAGTCCCCGGTGCAGTTCGAGACGGGCTTGGGCCACGCCTTGTCCTTCATGAAGCGGTAGACCGTCATGCCGTTCTTGTCGACGACGATCTCGCCCAGCTTGGGGTCCTTGCGGGTGGACAGGCCGGGCAGGTTGGACTGGGCCGCCTTCTTGCCGTCGGGGGCGAGCGCGAACCACTTGCCGCCCACGCCCTGGCCGTTGACGTCGCCGACGTTGACGTCCTTCGCGTACCGGTAGGCGGGCCAGCCGCCCACGGTCAGCTGCTTGCTGCCGTCCGCGCGGGTCACCTCGCCGAGCAGTGCCTTGTCGATGCCGGTACCGGCGCTCGCGTCGTCCGCGGGCACCGGCGGCCAGGTCGTGGCGCAGTCGCCGTCGCAGTTCGACTTGGGCGGCTCGGCGGTGTCCTGGTCGAAGCGGTACAGGGTGAGGCCCGAGCCGTCGGTCAGGACCTTGCCCAGCTCGGGGTTGGCGGCGACCGTGAGGGCTCCCGCGGGCGCGGCCGGGGTCGGGGAGCTGGAACTCTGGCTGCCGTCGGCGCCGTAGCCGTTGCCCGCGCCGGTCCCCGTGCCGGCGCCGCCGTATCCGCCCGCCGGGGCCGTGGCCCCGACGTTCTGGGCCGCCGACGAGGGGGTGGTGACATTGTCCTGACCGCACGCCGTCGTCAGTGCCAGCACCGAAGCGGCCGTCGCCACCAGTGAGGCGGCCCGCCACGAGGTCTTCATCGTCAACTCCCCATTGTCGCCTGAATATTGCAGCGCCCGCTGCGCCGCCGCACGACACTGGGTACGGACGCGACGGGCCCCCGTGTTCAACGGCCCAGAAGATTTCTTGCCACCACCCTCCGGCGCAGGACGAGGGCGGCGTCTCCGGGAGCGGGCCCCCTCCGGTGTGGGGGCAGGGGAGGCAGGTGGCGGTGGGCTGGGCGCGGGGCCCGTACCCACGCGCACACCAGCTCTCTGCCGGATCTGCCGCACCGTGCCGTCGGTCGACTGCCGCGGCAACGCGACCGGCCGCGCCCACGCGGCGAAGCCGCACATCGATGCAGCCCCGCGCCCCGAAGGGGCGCGGGGGTCCTGGGGCGTACAAGCGTGCGCGGGGAGCGGGGGGCGGGGGCCCGGTGTTCCAAACCGTCCGAAAGCCGCTTCCCCCCTTCGAGGCAATCCGCGGACTCTGCGGCGTGGCCGGACTCCGCACACCCCATGCTCTCGGTCGTGCATGGACCCGAAGCGACCCGATTCCCGCCCGCGGCACGGGCGTTGGCCCTGGTGACGCTGGTGTGGGCCTTCGTGGGCTGTCCGGCAGGCACGGCCGGGGCCGACGCCTGCGCCTACGCCTCGACGGGCCCGGAGGGCACGGTGGCGGTGGCCGTCGCGGGCGGCTCCTGGCCGATTCCCCCGGGCTGCCCCACGCCCACGCCTCCGCCCACAACCACACCCACGCCCACTCCCACACCCACTCCGACACCGCCGCCACCACCGCCGAAGTCCACGCCACCGAAGCCCACGCCCGAACCGCCGCCACCGCCGAAACCAAAACCGCCGGCCCCGACGCGGCCGGCCCCCACCACGACGCCGAAGCCGACGCCGACGCCGACCCGTACCCCGGCTCCCGCACCCCGCCCGTCGGCCGAACCAGCCCCGCGGTCCTCCGCGACCCCGGTCACCTATCCGCGCCACCGCCCCCGGCCGGCCGGCCCCCCGGCGCCCAACCGGACCTCCCCGGTCACCTACGTCCTGCTCATCGCCATCCCCGCGATCGTCGCCGTCGCCGCGCTGCGTCCCCGCTGACACCGGGACCCCCGGCACCTCGATCCGCCTAGATCCGTTTCGATCCGCTCGTTCCTGGAGGCACCTGTTGTCGGATTGGCTTGTTCTCGTCCTCGCGATGCTGGGCGCGTGCGCCGTGGTGGTCGTCATCACCCTGGTGCGGCACCGGACCGCCGCCGAGGACGACGACCCCAGCGAGACCCCCGACGTCATCGAGTACATGACCATGTGGATCGGCGTCGTCTACGCCATCGTCCTGGGCCTGGCCATCGCCGGGGTCTGGGAGGCACGCAGCGCCGCCCAGGACCATGTGCAGGCGGAGGCCCAGGCGCTGCACGAGATCTCCGAACGGGTCCGGGTCTACCCGCCCGACATCCGCGACGGCATTCGGGCCGATGTCAACGCCTATGTCGGGCACGTCGTCCGCACCGAGTGGAGGACGATGGAGCGCGACGACCGCCTCACCGACACCGGTGCCCGGCTGCTCGACCACATCCGCCGCGACGTCACCGACTACCAGCCGAGGACGGACTTCGAGGCGCAGGCCTACCAACCGCTCGTCGACCAGGTGACGGCGGTGGACCAGGCGCGCAGCGCCCGCGCCGAGTCCACGGGGGCCACGATGCCCGGCGTGGTGTGGTTCGGGCTGCTCTTCGGAGCGGTGGTCACCATCGGCATGGTCTTCGCCCTGCAGATCCGGCGCACCCCGCGGGAACTCGTCCTCGCCGGGCTGTTCTCCGCCACGATCGCGTTCATGCTCTTCTTGATCTGGATCTTCGACTCCCCCTACAGCCGGGGCATGGACGCGACGGCACAGCCGTTCCTGGACCTCTTCCCGAACATCAAGGGTTGAGGGACCGCACCCACCAGGGCGGACCACCGGGGGGCGTGCGCGCCGCACCGCGCACGCCCCCGTCCGCAGCGGGGATTTCGCCCGGACGGCCGACACGGATGACCCGTTCGCGCTACTGGGTTCGCGCACCCGCGCGAACATTCCTAGCGTTCCGGACATCGAGGTGCACGCACGGCGCAGGCGGCAGACGTCCGCGGGCTGCTCCTCGGGGACCGGAGGAAACACATGCGCGCGATACGCGTCGCTTCGGCCGCACTGCTGGGCACCGGCGCCCTCGTCCTGTGCGCCCCGGCCGCCGTGGCGGAGGACGGCGGCGGCCACGGCGTCACGCCGTTCGGTTTCGGGGTCGAACCGTCCACCATCACCGCGGGCAGCACGGTCACCCTGCGCCTGGACCGCAACGACGGCTGCAAGGGCAGCGCCACGGTCGCCTCGGAGGTCTTCGAGACGGTCCGCATCCCGTCGGGGCGGTCGTCGGCCACGACCACGATCGGCCCGGACGTCAGGTCCGGCTCCTCGTACCGGGTGACGTTCAGCTGCGACGGGGCGACCGGCTCGACGAACCTGAAGATCGCACAGGGGCGTGCCGACGGCGGGCCGGCCGTCCGGTCGCCCGGGGACGACGGCCTCACGGGCACGCCGGTCCCGGGCGCGGTGCAGGCCGGCGACGGCGGCAGCATCGCCGGGTTCGACCTCGGGCAGCTCGGCCTGGGCATGGTGCTGACCGCCGGGGCGGTCGCCGCGGCCTGGCGGCTGGCGCACCGCCGCACCGGCGACGGGAGCTGACCGTGCCGCCCGGGCCACGCTCCCGGGCCACGCTCCCGGACCTGCGCCCCGATCCGCCGCGGGATCCTGGGCGAAGGTCCGGCCGCGTGCGCTGCGTTCCGCGCGTGGTGGCCGCCCGGCACGGTGGTCGCCGGGCCAGATCCGCTTCTCGTGCCGGCCGGGTCAGATCCGCTTCTCGTGCCGACGGCGCACCCAGAACACTCCGCCGCCGATCACGCCCGCCGCCACCAGGCCGCCGCCGATGGCCATGTCGGCCGGGGCCGCTCCGGAGGTGACGGAGCCTCCGAGACCGCCGTGGACCGGGCCCGGCCTGATCTCGTTTCCGGGCCGAATGCCCTCGCGGCCGTTGCCAAGGCCCTCACGGCCGAACCCTTCACGACCAAGGCCCTCACGGCCAAGTCCCTCACGGCCAAGACCTTCACGGCCTTCACGGCCGAACCCTTCACGGCCAAGGCCCTCGCGGCCGTTGCCCGGGCGCAAGCCGTTGTTGCCGGGGAAGAAGCCGCCGCCCGGAACGACGAGGCCCGGGCCGACCCCGCCCGGCACGAACCCACCGCCAGGGAAGTAGCCGCCACCAGGAAAGTAGCCGCCGCCGGGAAAGACGCCACCCGGGCCGACTCCGCCCGGAAAGACTCCACCACCCGGAAAGACTCCACCGCCCGGAAGGACGCCGCCCGGCGCGACTCCACCGCCCGGCAGGACTCCGGTGCCGTTGACGCCGCCGGTGTTGCTCGGTCCGCCCCCGTTGCCCACGCCGTCCGCGACGGCCGTGGGGGCGGCGAGCCCGAGGACGGCGACGGCGAGGGCCGTGGCCGCCAGGGCGCGAGTGTTACCCATGTGATCCTCCGCGAGAGGCACCCCGGGACCCGTCCCCGGTCGATCGGCGAAAAAGCACCTCCGGGGTAGACCTTCGGATGAGCGGAACACGCCCGCATGTCGAGAATGCTCCGTCCCGGTGATCAAATACGCGGACCCAAAAGCGCACAATCGGATGTTGTCCCAGGTCACGGACCGTCAGGAAAATTCCTTTCCGCCACACCTCGGATGGCGCACCCAAGGGCGTCCCGGTCACCCGTTCGCCAGCGCCCCCGTCGCCGCCCGTCCGCACGCGACTTAGCGTTCTCGTATGCGTGGATGACGCGGCGTCGGCCGCGCCGAGAGGGGATGGCGAATGTCTGCGTTCGAGCTGTCCGAGCTTCCCGAAGAGGAGGAACGGCGCAGGAAGCGCGCTCCGTGGGGCGTGATAGCACTTGTTCTGCTGACCGGTCTCGCGCTCATCCGGAACGGGTCGGGCGAGTTCGACGTCGGACCGCCGCAGCCCGCGCAGAACGCGGCCGCCGACAGCCCCGTACCCGGCACCGGCTTCGCCGGCGCGGCGGACGCGCTGCCGTTCTCCGCCGCGGAGCGGGTGATGATCCCGGCGATCCGGGTGGACGCCCCGGTCATGCCGGTCGGTCTGGACGCGGACGGCTGGGTGACCGCGCCGCCGCCGGAGGACCCGAACCTGGCCGGCTGGTACACGGGTGCCGTCTCGCCCGGTGAGAAGGGGACGGCCGTCATCGTCGGCCATGTGGACAACACGTCCGGCCCCGCGGTGTTCTACGGACTGGGATCGCTGAAGAAGGGCAACCGGATCGAGGTCCGGCGCAAGGACCGGAAGACGGCGGTCTTCGAGATCTACGGTGTCGAGGTCTTCGCGAAGAACGGCTTCCCCGGCGACCGGGTCTACGGCTCCAAGGGCACGCCCGAACTCCGGGTGATCACCTGCGGAGGCGGGTTCTCCAAGCAGAACGGTTACGACGGGAACGTCGTCGTCTTCGCCCGCCTGGCCGAGGTCCGCTGACGGCGTCCCGGCCGGGCGGCCGCTCAGCCGTAGGGCCGTTGGGGGACGGTCAGGTGGTAGCCGTGGTCCAGCAGCCAGGGCAGATAGCTGCGCAGGGCGCTGACGCTCTGCGCGCGGTTGCCTCCGGCGTCGTGGGAGAGCACCACGACGCCGGGGGCGGCGCCGCGCTCGATCCGGTCGATGATGGTGCGGGTGCCCGGCTCGGTCCAGTCGAGGCTGTCCACCGTCCAGGCCAGCGGCTCCATGCCCATCTCGGCGCCCAGTTGGAAGGCCGCCCGGTTCCAGGCACCGTACGGCGCGCGGAACCAGCGGGGGTGCTCGCCGTAGCCCCTCGCGATGGCCTCGCCGGTGCGTTCCATCTCGGAGCGGATCTGTGCCCGGTTCAGCTCGGTGAGCAGTGGATGGGACCAGGTGTGGTTGCCGACGACATGTCCCTCGTCGGCCATCCTGGCCAGCAGGTGTCCGTTCCGCTCGGCCATCTCGCCGCACACGAAGAACGTCGCGCGGACGTCGTACTTCGCGAGGGTGTCCAGGATGTGCGGGGTGTAGGCGGGGTCGGGGCCGTCGTCGAAGGTCAGCAGCATGCGCCGGCCGGTGCCGGGCATCCGCAGGATCGGCTCGTCGCGCACGGGGGGCCTGGCGGGAAGGGTGCGCGGCGGTCCGTCACCGGTCAGCGGCCGCAGGCGGAACGCGGAGGAGTTGACCGCGGCCCGTGCCCCGGGTCCTGCGGCGGGTGCGCCGGACCGTGCCGGGACGGTGGCCGTGCGGCCGGTCAGGAAGAGGTCGGCGGTGCCGGCCGCCCCCAGGGCAGCGGCGCCGGCCAGCAGCACCCGGCGCCGCGTGAGCATCTGATCCTTCTTCATGACTCATCACTCGCCCGCAGGGCACCGGCGCACCACTCGCTCACGGGTGCCGCGACGGGATTCCACTCGCACGGCGGAGCCGTCCGCGCGCTTGTACGGCCGTGCGTCAGCGGCGGCGGACGAGCGGGAAGGGAAGGGTCTCCCGGATCGTCAGTCCGGTCAGGAACATGATGAGCCGGTCGACTCCGAGGCCGAGTCCCCCGGTCGGCGGCATCGCGTACTCAAGGGCGTCGAGGAAGTCCTCGTCCAGTTCCATCGCCTCCGCGTCTCCCCCGGCGGCCCGCAGCGACTGCGCGGTCAGCCGGCGGCGCTGCTCGACCGGGTCGGTCAGCTCCGAGTAGGCGGTGCCCAGTTCGGTGCCGAAGGCGACGAGGTCCCAGCGCTCGGCGAGCCGCGGGTCGGTGCGGTGCCTGCGGGTCAGCGGGGAGACGTCCACCGGGAAGTCCTTGTAGAAGGTGGGCAGTCGGGTCGGCTCCTCGACCAGCCGCTCGTACATCTCCAGGACGATCGCGGCCGGGCCGGTCGCCGCGGTGTACGGGACGCCCGCGCGGTCGCACAGGCGGTGCAGCACGGGCAGCGGGGTGCCGGCGTCGACCTGTTCGCCGAGCGCCCGGGAGAGCGCGTCGTACACCGTCCTGACCGGCCAGGGCCCGGAGATGTCGTGCTCCTCGCCCTGTCTGCGGACGACGGCGCGGCCGAAGGCGGCGGTGGCGGCGCCCTGCACCAGCTCGCGGGTGAGGTCGAGCATCACGTCGTAGTCGGCGAACGCCTGGTACGCCTCCAGCATCGTGAACTCGGGGTTGTGCTTGTGGGAGACGCCCTCGTTGCGGAAGCAGCGGCCCAGTTCGAAGACCTTCTCCAGGCCGCCGACGCACAGCCGCTTCAGGTACAGCTCGGGGGCGATGCGCAGGGTGAGGGCGAGGTCGTAGGCGTTGCTGTGGGTGGTGAACGGGCGGGCGTCGGCGCCGCCGTGGATCTGCTGCAGCATCGGCGTCTCGACCTCGACGAAGCCGCGGTCGGCGAGGCCCTGGCGCAGCGCCTGGACGACGGCGGCGCGGACGCGGATCACCCGGCGGGCGTCGGGGCTCGTCACCAGATCGAGGTGGCGCATGCGGACCCGGGCCTCGGGGTCGGTCAGGCCGCGGCGCTTGTCGGGCAGCGGACGCAGACACTTCCCGGTGAGCCGCCAGGCGGTGACGAACACGGTCGGTTCGCCCGTGTCGCTGGATCCGGCGCGCCCGGTGGCGGTGATGTGGTCGCCGATGTCGGTGTCGGCGGTGAACCGGTGAAGGGCCGGTCCGGTGCCGGAACGGGTGAGGGCGAGCTGATGGTCGCCCGACCAGTCGCGCAGCACCACGAAGACGATGCCGCCGAAGTCACGGACCAGCATGATCCGGCCGGCGACCGTCACCTCCTCGCCGTCCCGGACGTCGGCGAGGGCCCGGGTCGGCGGTGGCACGCCCACCGGGTAGGGGTCGGTGCCGGCCGCGTACAGCCGGTCGAGCGTGCGGCGGCGGACGCGGACCTGTTCGGGCGGGCCCGCGTCCGGCGCGGCACGGCCGGTCGCGCCGCCGCTGCCGGCGCCCGGGCCGGGGCCGGGCCGCGGGTGCGGCGGCGCCCCGCCGGTCGCGGGCCGTTCGGCGGCGGGGCGGGTCCTGCCCCACAGCTTGTGCAGCGACGGTACGGCGACGAAGCCCTCGGCGATGCCGGAGGCCAGGCCGATACGGGCGAGCGAGGCGGCCTCGCCGTAGCAGAGGAAGCGCGGATACCACTCGGGGCGGTACTTGGCGTTGGAGCGGTACAGGGCCTCCAGCTGCCACCAGCGGGAGAAGAACAGCAGCATGCGCCGCCACAGCCGCAGCACGGGCCCGGCGCCGATGCGGGCGCCCTCCTCGAAGACCGAGCGGAACACCGCGAAGTTCAGGGAGATCCGGCGCACGCCCAGCCTGGGGGCCGCCGCGCACAGTGAGGCGACCATGAACTCCATGACGCCGTTGGGGGCGCCGCGGTCGCGGCGCATCAGGTCGAGGGAGACGCCGTCGGTGCCCCACGGCACGAAGGAGAGCAGGGCGAGCAGCCGGCCGTCCGCGCCGTGCGCCTCGACGAGGAGGCAGTCGCCGTCCGCCGGGTCGCCGAGCCGGTCCAGGGCCATGGAGAAGCCGCGTTCGGTCTCGGTGTCCCGCCAGGCGTCCGCCCGGTCGACGATCTCCCCCATTTCGGCCACGGTCAGGGCCGAGTGGCGGCGGATGCGGCAGGTGGCCCCGGTGCGGCGGACGCGGTGCACGGCCTGGCGGGTGACGCGCATGTCGCGGCCGTCGAGGTCGAAGCCGGGCACGCGCAGGATCGCCTCGTCGCCGAGTTGCAGCGCGCCGAGCCCGGCACGCGTGTACGCGGTGGCGCCGGACTCGGACGCACCCATCACGGCGGGCACCCAGGCGTGCCGGCGGGCCGTGCCGAGCCAGGCGGCGATGGCGTGCGGCCATGCCTCGCGGTCGCCGACGGGGTCGCCGCCGGCCAGGCAGACCCCGGCCTCGACGCGGTAGGTGACGGCCGCTTTGCCGCTGGGCGAGAAGACGACGGCCTTGTCGCGCCGGGTGGCGAAGTAGCCGAGGGAGTCGTCCTCGCCGTGGGCCCGGAGCAGGGTGCGGATACGGGCCTCCTCGTCGCCGTGCAGGGCCGCTTCGAGGCGCTGCGAACGGAACAGCGCGGCGGCGGCGTTGAGCAGGGCGAGCGCGCCGAACAGGCCCAGCAGGAAGGTGACAGGGCGGGGCGGGCGGCCGTCGAAGGCCGTGCCGGAGACCAGTCCGCCGCAGACCCGGGCGGCGGCCCAGGCCAGGTGCTGGCCGGGCGGCAGGGTGCCGGGGAACAGCGCGACCAGGCCCCAGCCGAGCAGGGTCGCCGCGGCGAGCCCGGCCAGCAGGACGCCGAGCGCCCGCCACACGGCGCCGCGCCGGGATGCCGCGTAGAACTCCCCGCGGGCCACGACCAGCACGATCAGCGCGAGCCCGCACACCACAAGGGACGGGACGGACTCGGCGTACAGGCCGACCGCGAGGCCCAGTACGTCGGTGAGGACGACCAGGCCGAGGTAGACCACGACCAGCCACCAGGCGACCCGCTTGCGGGCTGCGGTCGCGGCGGCCAGCAGGAACAGGAACACGGCGTACGCGAGGTTCGCGCTGACCGGGACGATCAGCAGGTCGAGGGCGCGGACCAGCGGGCGGAGCAGGACACGCAGCGGCGCGCTGAACGCCAGGAGGGCGCAGAGCAGGGCGAGGGCGCCGAAGAAGGCGGCGAAGCCCTCGGGCACCCGGCCGGAAAAGCGGTCCGCGGGCGGCGGTGCCGGGCCCGTGGCGTCCTTCCCCTGGGCGGCCTCCGCGGTGGCACTCATGGTTCCGACTGTAGGAACCGCGGGGGCCACCCGCCCGTCGAGGGCTCCCGGAGGGGAGCGGGACCTGCGGTTTCCGATAGCCTCACGGCCGTGACGGAACAGCACGAGCAGCATGCGCACAGGTTCGAGCGGGGCACGGACGGGCCGAAGGTCATCGTGGCCGGTTTGGACGGCTCCGAGTCCTCGCTGCGGGCCGCCGCCTATGCCGCCGGTCTGGCCCGGCGGCAGCACGCGCTGCTCGCCGTCGTCTATGTGCAGCCGGTGCTGGCCGCGGGGGCCGCGCTCGGGGCGCCGGTGGCGGAGACGACGGACGAGATCGCCGAGGACCTCGTCACCCACATCCGTGAGTCCGCCGAGCAGGTCAAGGGGATATTCGATGTGCGCTGGGAGTTCCACACGTTCCGTGGCGATCCCTACAGCGGGCTGGTGAAGGCGGCCGACGAGCTGAAGGCCGACGCGGTCGTGGTCGGCGCGTCCGAGCAGGCGGGCCACCGCATCATCGGCTCGGTGGCCATCCGCCTGGTGAAGGCGGGCCGCTGGCCGGTAACGGTCGTCCCCTGACCGCCCCGCCCAAGTCAGCACCGACACCCTCCGACGAACGCGACACGGGGACGTCGACCGCGGCCAGAGGCCGCCGCACGAGCCCACGACGGCCCGACCGGGCGGCCCGCGCGACCCTCCCGCTGCCCGAGGCCGGACCGGGCCAGGCGACGGCCACGCAACGACCCGACCACGACCGCCCCAGCACCCCCACCGGGCCGGCCACCGTCACCGGCCGGCCACAGGCACTCGGCCCCCTCTGTCTGCATGCGACCCGGCGACCGGGGCAGTACGCCGGTGACGGACGCGGTGGTCGGGGGTGCGGTGGGGGAGGGGATTTTTGCGTGGTGTCTTTTGCGGGGCGTGGGTGTGGGCCATCATGATCCGCCGTCAGCCGTTCGCCGTAGGTGAAGAGGTGAGGCACATGGCCAAGATCCGGCCGGGTGAGGGCATTCTCCGCCGCAAACCCATCGAGCACATCGAGGACACCGAGAGCGCCGAGGGCCCCCGGCTGGCCAGATCGCTCGGCCTGTGGCAGCTCACCGCGATCGGCGTGGGCGGCATCATCGGCGCGGGCATCTTCACCCTGGCCGGCACGGTGGCCAACGGCGTCGCGGGTCCCGCGGTGGTCGTCTCCTTCCTCATCGCCGGTCTCGCCAGCGCCGCGGCGGCCCTGTCGTACGCCGAGTTCGCCGGGCTGATCCCGAAGGCGGGCTCCGCCTACACCTACGGCTACGCGGTGCTCGGCGAGTTCGCCGGCTGGTTCATCGGCTGGGACCTGCTGCTGGAGTACACAGCGATCGTCGCGGTGGTCGCCATCGGCATCTCCGGCTACTTCAGCTTCCTGGTCGAGGAGATGGGCGCGAACCTGCCGGCCTGGATGCTGGGGGCGCCCGGCACCGGGGCCGGACACCGGGTGGATCTGTTCGCCGCGCTGCTGTGCCTGCTCATCGCCTGGCTGCTCACCCTCGGCATCCGCAGCGCGGCCCGCTTCGAGACCATCGTGGTGGGGCTGAAGGTGCTGGTGGTGCTGCTGGTGATCGGTGTGGGCGTCTTCCACATCACCACCGCCAACTACCACCCGTTCTTCCCGTACGGCGTCGGCGGGGCGTTCACCGGAGCGGCCACCGTGTTCTTCGCGGTCTTCGGCTACGACGCCATGTCCACGGCCGCCGAGGAGTCCAAGGACGCGCAGCGGCACATGCCGAGGGCGATCGTCTACTCGCTCGCGATCTCCATGGTGCTGTACGTGGCGGCCTGCCTGGTGCTGACCGGCATGCAGAACTACCGGCACATCGACAAGGCGAGCGGCTTCTCCACGGCGTTCAAGTCGGTGGGCCTGAGCGGGCTGGCGGACGTGATCGCGGTGGGCGCGATCATCGGCATCCTCACCGTGATGTTCACGTTCATGCTGGGCGTGACCCGGGTGTGGTTCTCCATGTCGCGGGACGGTCTGCTGCCCAAGTGGTTCGCGAAGACGCACCCGACGCGGCATGTGCCGACGCGGGTGACCTGGATCGTCGGGGTGGCCTCGGCCGCCATCGCCGGGTTCCTGCCGATCGGCGAGGCGGCCGAACTGACCAACATCGGCATCCTGCTGGCGTTCGTGGTGGTGTGCACGGCGGTGATCGTGCTGCGCTACCGGCAGCCGGATCTGCCGCGCACCTTCCGTACGCCGTGGATGCCGTTCGTACCGGCGCTGGGCGTCGTCTTCTCGATCTGGCTGATCACGTTCCTGCAGTGGCAGA
Source organism: Streptomyces diversicolor (assembly GCF_057537855.1). Taxonomy (NCBI): domain Bacteria; kingdom Bacillati; phylum Actinomycetota; class Actinomycetes; order Kitasatosporales; family Streptomycetaceae; genus Streptomyces; species Streptomyces diversicolor. The sequence continues at coordinate 362,910 of NZ_BAAJXA010000001.1, read as the reverse complement.
CCTGGGTGCGGTTCGCGGTGTGGTTCGTGGTCGGGGTGGTCGTCTACTTCGGGTACTCCTACCGGCGCTCCGCGCTCGCCGGGGCGGGGCGGGTCACTCCCCCATGACCAGGCCGTCCTTGGCGGCGCCGCGGGCGAGCACCACGTCCCGGATCCGGTCGCGCACGTCGGTCAGCTCGGCGCCGTCGGCGATGGCCGCGTTGAGGTCGACCACGCGGCCCGCGTCGAGGTCGTACAGTTGCGGGACGAACTCGGCGCGGGTCACCTCCCAGCGGGCGCCGGGCCGGGCGGGCGGGGAGAAGGTGAAGCGGGCGAGCGTGGATTGGTTGCCGCGCGGGTCCTGGACGCCCTGCCGGTTGTACATCTCGCCGGCGATCTGATCGCCCATGCCGTACACGACCCAGGTCCCGTTGACCTTCTCGTACGCCTGCGGGACATGGGCGTGGGTGCCGATGATCAGGTCCACGTCGGGGCGGCCGGCCGTGCGCGAGGCGGTGAGCCGCTTGGCGAGGGCGAGCTGCCGGTCGTCGGGGTCGTCCTGCCACTCGGTGCCCCAGTGCAGGGACACGACGACCACGTCCGCGCCCTGCTTGCGGGCGGCGCGGGCGTCGGCCACGATCCGGGCCTCCTCGATCAGGTTGACGGCCCAGGGCTGCCCGGCCGGCGGCGCGAAGCCGTTGGTGTCGTAGGTGTACGCCAGGTGCGCGACCCGCGCCGGGCCGGCCCGCATCAGGGTGACCGCGCGGGCCTCCCCCTCGGTGCGCGCCGTTCCGGAGTGCCGCAGGCCCGCCCGGTCCATGGCGTCCAGGGTGCGGGCGATGCCCGCGGCGCCGTCGTCCAGGGCGTGGTTGGAGGCGGTGGAGCAGGCGTCGTAGCCGGTGGCGGCGAGGCTGGGGGCGATCTGCGGCGGGGACTTGAAGGCGGGGTAACCGGTGTAGTCGCCGTTCGCGCCGTAGACGGTCTCCATGTGACACAGCGCCAGATCGGCGCGGTTGACGACCGGTTGGACGCCGGCGAGCATCGGGCGGAAGTCGTAACCGGCGCCGCCCGCGTCGAAGTGGGCCCGCTCGATCACGGAGGTGTGCGGCAGGACGTCGCCGGAGGCGACGAGGGTGAAGCCGCGGGCCGTCGCCGTCGGCGCCGGGTGTGCGGGCGCGGACGGCTGTTTGCGGGCCTCGGCCGAGCAGGCGGCGGCCGCCGTGAGGAGTACGGTCAGGGCCAGGGCGACCTGGCGTCTGCGTGCGATCATCGGCTCATCCCGGATGGTCTCGATATCACCGTCACATTCGTATTTACAGACAAATGAGTACGAAGATGACGGCCGCCCCAAACGACCCGATGGTCCTCTTTAACCCGTCCGGTGTCGGTGACGGGCCGTGACCGACCGTTCGCCGAACCGTTCGCCGACGCGATCGACCGTCCGTCGCAGATCCCGGTGCGCACCCTGTCCCGGCGGCGGACCCTGCGCTGCCATATGGCCATGACGGCCGGAACCACCCTTGACCACGGGACGACGACCGCCGAGCACGAGCTGGCCGCGCTGCAACGCGAGCACGGCCGACCGCTCTTCGCGCTGCTGCTGCGGCTGTGCGACGGGGACCGGCAACGCGCCGAGGACCTGGTGCAGGAGACCTTCGTACGCGCCTGGCAGCACCCCGAGGCGCTGCGCGCCGACGCCTTCGACTCGGTACGGCCTTGGCTGCTGACCGTGGGCCGGCGGCTCGCGATCGACGCGCGGCGGGCCCGGCAGGCGCGACCGCCGGAGGTCGGCGACGCGATCCTGGAGAACGCGCGGGTGTGCGCCGACCACGCCGAGCGGTCGGCCGCCGCCCTGGATGTCCGCGAGGCTGTGAAGACACTCACTCCGGAACACCGTGACGTACTGGTGCTCGTGTATTTCCAAGGGGCGAGTGTTGCGGAAGCCGCGAAAACGCTGGGCATCCCACCCGGTACGGTGAAGTCCCGCGCGTACTACGCGCTGCGCGCCCTGCGCCGGGTTCTGCCGGGATACGCGCCCGACCTGCGGTGAAACCGGGTCCTGGGTCAAACCTCGGTAAAGCGCCTTGCTGCGGACCCTGTTGGAGCAATCAGCTGTCTTCATCCGTGTTCCGGACCGGGGCGGGGTCCGGGCGACGCGCACGTACCGGAGGAAGGCAGGACGGGATGCTGCACAGAGGTCAAGAGAGCACGGACGGCACCGGCGGCGGCGCGCTGACCGTCCCGGTGGCCTGGTTCTACGCCGAGTACATCGCCGACGAACTGCTGCGGACCGGCGATCTGATGCCACCCACGTCCTTCGAGTTCCGGGCCGGCCGGGACGCGCTGGCGCTGACCGTCTTCCTGTCCGACACCGACGGCGAACTCTCCGGCATCCGGGTCGTCACCCAGCTGGAGACCTGGCTGTCGCTGACGGCGTACGACCAGCCCTGGCAGGACTGGGTGCGCGAGCGCATGGCCCAGCTCGGCACCGCGGCGCTCGCCTCCGGCACCCCCGCGCCGGACCTGGACCTCGCCGCGGCGGCCTGGCGCTGGCTCCAGGAGACCGAACTGCTCGCCCCCGACCTGGACGCGGTGCCGGGCGGCGGCCCGGTGGTCGGCGAGGACGACGGGCCGAAGGTGTGGACACCCGCCTGGCGGCTCGGGCTGCCCCTCGGCCACCTCGCCATCCACCTTTTCTGAGCTTCTTCTGAGCTTCTTCGCCGAAGGACCAATCCGGCGGCCGGACCGCTCCGAATCCCTTGGTTGGCCCTGGGGCGGCGATTGTGGACGTGGCTTGAGTGATTCGGCTGTCCGGTGCGTACCGGTGGGTGCACGCAGTCACCCCACCCGCACCCAACGGCACGAGGATTCGGCATGAGGTCCCTGGAAAGGCATCGCGACGTCGGCGCTTACGCGCTCGGCGTGCTGGACGAGGCGGAGACCTTCCGTTTCGAGGACCACCTCATGGAGTGCCCCAGCTGCGCGGCACACGTGACCGAATTCGGCCCTGCGGCACGGCAGTTGATGCTGTACCGGCGGGCCACCCCGCGTCTTGTGCACCCCCTGGCCCAGCCGGGGCCCCGGATGCTCGACCGGCTGCTCGCCGAGGTCGTGGCACGCCACCGGGCGCGCCGCCGGCGCCTGCTGTACGGGCTGGCCGCGTCCGTGGTGTTCGCCGTCGCCGGTCCCTGGATCGCCGTCTACGCCGGGCACGGTACGGCGTCCGTACGGGTCACGGCGACGACCGATCCGGACTCCGGTGTGTGGGCGCAGGTGACCAGCGAGGGCGAGGCGTACGGCACCGAGGTCGAGCTGAAGGTCAGGGACGGGGCGGGCCCGCGTTCCTGCCGCCTGGTGGCGGTCGGCGAGGACGGCACCGAACAGATCCTCACCAGCTGGTTGGTGCCCGACCATGACACCGGCACCAACACCCTCCGGGGCGCCTCCGCGCTGCACCCGGAGGAGATCGACCACTACGAGGTCCGCACCACCACAGGAGACCACCTGGTGACCTTGAAGTCCCCCTGACCCCAATCGCCCCGAAAGGGGCGCGGGGCTGTATCGACATGCGGCTTCGCCGCGCGGGCGCGATCAGCCACAACGGCGCCGCAGCCGAACGACGACACAGACGCACCCCACCCCGCGGAAACTACTTCAGCAGGCGCGACATCCGGCGGTCAGCCAGCGGCTTGCCGCCCGTCTGGCAGGTCGGACAGTACTGTAGCGACGAATCACTGAAAGACACCTCGCGGATGGTGTCGCCGCAGACCGGACAGGGCTCCCCGGTGCGGCCGTGCACCCGCAGCCCGCCCTTCTTCTCCGCCTTGAGCCGCCCGGCGGCCAGCCCCCGGGAGCGGTCGACCGCCTCCGTCAGCGTGCTGCGCAGCGCCTTGTACAGCCGCCCGGTCTCCTGCGGGGTCAGGGACGCGGCGAGCTTGAACGGGGACATCTTCGCGGCGTGCAGGATCTCGTCGCTGTAGGCGTTGCCCACGCCGGCGAGCAGGCTCTGGTCCCGCAGCGCGCCCTTGAGCTGCCGCCGCTCCCCCGTCAGCAGGGCGGCGAGCCGGGCCTCGTCGAAGTCGTCGGCGAGCGGGTCGGGGCCGAGCCGGGCCACGCCGGGCACCTCCCGCACGTCCCGTACCAAGTACACCGCTAGCCGCTTCTGGGTGCCTGCCTCGGTCAGGTCGAAGCCCGCGCCGTCCGCGAGGGCGGCCCGCAGGGCGAGCGGGCCCTTGCCGGGGCGCGGCGGACCGTCCGGCAGCCGGTCCTTCCACCGCAGCCAGCCCGCCCGGGCCAGGTGCGTCACGAAGTGCAGGCCCGTGTCGCCCTCGATGTCGAGGAACTTGCCGTGCCGGTGCACGGCCGTGACCTCGCTGCCCTCGAACGCGGAGACCGGCGGGTCGTAGGTCTTCAGGACGCTGATCGCGACCGGCAGCACCCGGACGACCTCGCGGCCGACCAGTTGCTCGGTCAGGAAGTCCTTGAGCGCTTCCACCTCGGGGAGTTCCGGCATAGCTCCAGAGTGCCACCGCCGCCCGGAGTGGTCAGCCGCCGTGGAGCCGGCCGCCGCCCTGCGCGGTGTGGGCGTCACGGCGGCGCAGCAGGAGCAGGGCCACGTCGTCGTCGCCGCCGCGTTCCTCGGCCAGGTCGATGAGCCGGTCGGCGAGGTCGCGTACGTCCTTCGGGCCGGCGCCGATCAGTTCGGTGAGGGTCCGCACCCCGTCGTCGAGGTCGGTGCCGGGCTGTTCGACGAGTCCGTCGGTGCACAGCAGCAGGGTCTGGCCGGGGTCCAGTTCGAGGGTGGTCACCGGGTAGTCGAGCCGTCCGAACTCGGCGGACAGGCCGAGCGGCAGTCCGCCGTCGACCGGCATGCGGCGGCAGCCGCCGTCCGTGTGCCGGATCAGCGGGTCGATGTGCCCGGCCCGGACCACCCGGACCACCCCGGTGGACAGGTCGGCCTCCGCGTACAGGCAGGTGGCGAACCGGTCGGTGTCCAGTTCGTGCAGGAACACCGAGGCCCGGGCGATCACGGCGGCCGGGGTGTGCCCCTCGGCCGCGTACGCGCGCAGCACGATGCGCAGCTGGCCCATGACGGCCGCCGCGTGCGTGTCGTGCCCCTGGACGTCGCCGATGACGGCACCGACCCGGCCGCCCGGCAGCGGGATGAGGTCGTACCAGTCGCCGCCGATGTCCCGGCCGAGGGAGCCCGCGGCGGAGCCGGCGCGGTAGCGGACGGCGACGTCGGCGCCGCGGACGCTCGGGATGGTGCGCGGCAGCATGGCCTGCTGGAGGCTCTGGGCGAGGTCCCGCTCCTGTTCGTAGAGCATGGCCCGTTGCAGGCTCTGCGCGATGCTGGAGCCGAGGGCGACCAGCACGGCCCGTTCCTCGGCGGAGAAGCGGCGCCGGTCGTTGTAGAGCAGGCCCATGGCGCCGATCGGGCGGCCCTGGGCGATCAGCGGCAGATAGGCGGCCGAGGTGATGTCGAGGTCGGTGATGTGCGGCCACAGGATCGGATAGCCCTCGGCGAACTCCTGCGGGGACTCGATGAAGCGGGGGCTGAGCAGGCGTACGGCCTCGCTCATCGGGTACGGCTCGTCGATCCCGGTGACCCGGGTGCCGGGCACGAAGCTGCCCTCGGGCCCCTCGGCGACCAGCCGGATCCGGCCCGCCTCCACCAGACCGATCACCACGCTGGTCGCGCCCAGGTGCCGTACTCCGTCGGTGTCCTTGAGCACGTCGATGACGTCCTGGACGCTGCGGGCGTGGGAGAGGGCGGCGGTGATGACCTGCACGACATCGCTCTGCCGGCGGAAGGCCGCGTCCTGGGCGGCCCGCAGGCTGCGCTCCTCGCTGTCCGCGAGTTCCTGGGTGGCGTCGCGGACGATCCCGATGACCCGGCGCGGCCTGCCGTTCTCGTCGCGCCGGATGTAGCCCTGGGTGTGCGTCCAGCGGTAGCGGCCGTCGCGGCGGCGGATGCGGAAGTAGGCCCCGTAGTTCTCGCTGCCGTCCTTGATGGCGCTGGAGACGACGGCGTCGATCCGACTGGCCTCCGGCTGGGGCACCCGGATGCCGAGCGATTCCAGGCGCCCGTCGAACTCCTCGGGAAGCAGATCGAACACCTCGTGGGCCTGGGCGTCCATGTGGTACAGACCGGTGTCCAGGTCCCAGTCGAAGGTGCCCATGCGGTTGAGCGCCAGGAATGGATCCGGGTGGGCGGGCCAGTCGTCCGGGACCGACAGGGCGCTCGCTCCCCGATCGGACATGGCCTCACCTTGCCAGGGTTCGTCCGGATCTTCGACCGGTGTCGACTCCACCGCGTGCCTTCAGCCGCCGAGGACGCCGGTGGGGCTGTCGAAGATCGCGTCGGTGACGGCGGTGCCGTCGGTGTCGTCGAGGTTGTCGAGGTCGTCGGGGACCGGACCGCCGCCGTCGGGCAGCTCTGGCGCTTCTGGGACGGTCTCGCGTCCGGACTGGTCGGTGGTGGGCGCGGAACTGCCCGGCTGCGCGGCGGGCGGCGGGACCGACGGGGCGGCCGAGGGGGCCGAGGGGGCCGATCGGGTGGCCCGGACGCAGTCGGCCGGGCCGGGACGGGCGGCTGCGCCGGCGTCCGCCGCGACCGTGTCCGCACTGGCGTTCGGCTCCGGTGCGGGGGACGCCGTCCGGGGCGTGCAGGTCGGCGCCGGGGTGCGCGGGCCGTCGCCGGTGGGGCTGGTGTGCGGCGCCGGGGACGCCGTACGCGGCAGCGGATCGGGGTCGGCGGGCACGGCGGCGGGCACGGCCGACTGCGCCGTACGGGTGACACGGCCGTCGTCGGCGCCGCATCCGGCGAGGAGCGGCACCGCCGAGAGCGCCGAGAGCACACTGACCGTGAGGATGGTTCCGGTGGGTATCCGCACCGCGTTCTCCGACATCGTTCGGACCAGGTGGTGACATTCGACCCTTCGACACCATTGTCCGCACCGGCCGCCCGGGTTACGCAAACGCAGCGGCGCGGTACGCACAGTGATGCGCACGCCGCGGGCGGACACCGAAGGAGGGAGCGCGGGACCGTGGACTGGTTCACCGCATCCGAGTACTGGCTGAGCCGACTGGTGTTCCAGCGGGCCCTGGCCGCCGTCTACCTCGTCGCGTTCCTGACGGCCGCCCTCCAGTTCCGCGCGCTGATCGGGGAGCGGGGCATGCTGCCGGTCCCCCGGTTCGTGGCACGGGTGCGCTTTGGGCGCGCGCCGAGCCTGTTCCACCTGCACTACTCCGACCGGTTCTTCGCGGCCTGCTGCTGGGCGGGCTGCGTCGTCTCGGCGGCGCTGCTCGCGGGGGCGGACTCGCTGCTTCCCACGGCCGGCGCGATGGCCCTGTGGCTGATGCCCTGGGCGCTGTACCTGTCGATCGTCAACGTCGGCCAGACCTGGTACGCGTTCGGCTGGGAGTCGCTGCTGCTTGAGGTGGGCTTCCTCGCCGTGTTCCTCGGCAACGACGAGGTCGCGCCGCCGGTGGTGGTGCTGTTCCTGCTGCGCTGGATCCTGTTCCGGCTGGAGTTCGGCGCGGGCCTGATCAAGATGCGCGGCGATCCGTGCTGGCGGAACCTGACCTGCCTGTACTACCACCATGAGACCCAGCCGATGCCGGGCCCGCTGAGCTGGTTCTTCCACCGGCTGCCCGGGCCGCTGCACCGGGTGGAGGCGGCGGCGAACCATGTCACCCAACTCGTGGTGCCCGTGCTGCTGTTCGCCCCGCAGCCGGTGGCGACGGTCGCCGCGTCCCTGATGATCGTCACCCAGCTGTGGCTGGTGCTGTCCGGCAACTTCTCCTGGCTGAACTGGATCACCATCGTGCTGGCGCTGCCGGCGATCCGCTTCCCCGGCACGCCCCCTTCGGTGGGAGCGACGCCGCTGTGGTTCGTGTGCGTGGTGCTCGGCGCCGCCGCGCTGCTCGTGTTCCTGAGCTACCGCCCGGTGCTGAACATGGTCTCCCGCCGCCAGGTGATGAACCGCTCCTTCGACCCGCTGCACCTGGTGAACACCTACGGCGCGTTCGGCAGCGTCGGCCGGGTCCGCTACGAGGTGGTGGTCGAGGGCACGCTGGACGCGGTGCCGCGGCCGGACGAGGGGTGGCGGGAGTACGAGTTCAAGGGCAAACCGGGCGACCCGCGGCGCTGGCCGCGCCAGTTCGCCCCCTACCATCTGCGGCTGGACTGGCTGATGTGGTTCGCGGCGCTGTCGCCCGCGTACGCCGGGGACTGGTTCGGCGGCCTGGTGGAGCGGCTACTGGAGAACGACCGGGACACGCTGCGGCTGCTGCGCCGTTCGCCGTTCCCGCCGGACCGGCCGCCGCGCTATGTCCGCGCCCGCCTCTTCCGCTACCGGTACACGACCTGGCGCGAACTGCGGCAGACGGGCGCCTGCTGGGAGCGGACGTACGTCCGGGAGTTCCTGCCACCGACCCGGCTGACGACGAGCGCCCGGACACCGTAGCCACGGGCGCCGATGCCCTCGGCCGCGCCAAGGCGGGCGGCCAATTCCCGGCGGACGGCCAGCTCCCGGTGGGCGGCCTGGTACGCGGCGGCGGCCGGCAGCAGTTCGGTCCGGGCACGCTGCGGCGACTAGGGCTGGTCGAGCGGCTTGTACATGATGTGCAGGCCCACCCTGCCGTGGGCGGGGTGGTTGAAGGCGTGCGGGATCGTGCCGAGGATCGTGAAGCCGAGGGACGTCCACAGGGCCACGGCCGGGTTGGTCTCCACGACGGCGTTGAAGACCATCGCACGGTAGCCGTGCGCGGCGGCCTCGGCCAGGACGTGCTCGGCGAGGGCGCGGCCGATGCCGCGACCGCCCCGGTCGGGGTCGACCATGAAACCGGCGTTGGCGACGTCGGCGGCGGGCCCGCCGTAGTTCGGGGTGAGGTAGGCGGAGCCCACCACGGCCCCGGCCTCGTCCTCGGCGACGTAGACCCGCTTGGCCGGGCCCGTCCACAGGGCGCGGGCACTCTCCTCCGGGGTGTCCGGGTCCCAGGTGTACGTCTCGCCGGCGGCGACGATCCGGTGCCAGAACGGCCAGATCCGCGGCCAGTCGCCGGGCACGGCGTCTCTGATCGGCATGGGCGTGAGTCTCGCACGCCCATGCGTCGGGCGACCGCGCCGGTCGCCCCTCGGATCAGTCGACGCTCGGCAGGATGTGGGGTTCGGCCAGGTCGTCCTCGTAACCCGCGAGGCGGATGGGGGCCGAACGGGCCCACACGTCGAGGCTGCCGAGCTGTCCGGGCCTGCGCCCGCCCGACCGCTCGGGGCGTTCCTTGGGGCGCTGTTCGCGATTCGTCTTCTCCGGTGTCACCGCGCACTCCTTATGTGTCGGGTCACCCTCGGGGCGTGTCGGCCAGTGTGCGTCTCCGGCGCTTGACGCCCGCTCGGGTCTGGATGAAAGGCCAGTTCGGACGCGGTGGCGCCGGTACTCGCAGCAGAGCCGGCCGTGATGGACCGGTCGGCCCCGGACGGACCGTGGGTGTGGATGGGACCCGGTGTTGTCGTCCGCCTCACCCCAGGTTAACCAAATGAGCGGGGGTCCGCTCGATCGGGAGTGCAAACAAGCTGTAACGTTCCCGCGTCACTCCGTGCCGCGCCGACAGAGATTTGACCCTATTTGTAACGCAATGCGCCTCTTGGGATCGCCCGTTCGAAGCAAGAGTCGAACACAGGAACCCGGCGCTGTGCAGTTCAAGTGCCGTTGGCCGAGTCGCAAGCTCTCCATGATCTGCTGACACCAGGCAACGGCTGTCTCGCGGGAGGACTGACGCATGGAGCTGCGCAGCGTCGAGGAGCTGATGGATCTGCTGTACGCCTGCCGGTACGAGCACGCGCTGCGCACCGCCGCGCTGCTGCGCCGCACCCGGCCCGCCGACAAGGAGCTCCAGGTGGCGGGGCTGGTGCACGGCATCGGGCAGCTGCTCGGGCCGGGCGATGCGGCCGGGCAGGCGGCGCGCGCCGCGGAGGCCGTGCGGCCGCTGCTCGGTGAGCGCGTATACGGTCTGGTGCGGCAGCGTGGGCCGACGGCCGACGACGATCTGCTGCGGCTGCAGCATGCGGCCGAGGAGGGCCGGACCGTCGTCTTCGACGCGGGGGTGCTGGAGGACTGGCGCACGGTGCTCGAACTGGTGGCGGCCCGACACGCTCGGCTCGCGCCGGGCGTTGGCCGTGATGGTCGGTCCGCCTGAGCGGTCCCCTGCGGGAGCGTTGCCGCCAGGCGGCGGGGTCCACTGCGGGTGCGTCGTGGCCGGGCGCGCAGTTCCCCGCGCCCCCTTGGGGCGCAACGGCCGACGGTTCGCTGCGGGTGCGTCGTGGCTGGGCGCGCCGTTCCCCGCGCCCCCTTGGGGCGCAACCGGGCGGCGGGTCAGTGCCGGTGCGTCGTGGCTGGGCGCGCCGTTCCCCGCGCCCCTTTGGGGCGCGACCGGGCGGCGGTTTGGTGCGGGGGCGTTGTGGCTTGGCGTGCCGTTCGCCGCGGCTCTTTGGGGTGCGGGGATTGGGGTGGTTACCACTTGCTGGGGGCGTAGTCCTTCAGGAAGACGCCGTGGAGGTCTTCGCCCTGCTCGCCGCGGACGATCGGGTCGTAGACGCGGGCGGCGCCGTCGATCAGGTCCAGTGGGGCGTGGAAGCCGGCCTCGGCCAGCCGGACCTTGTCGGGGTGCGGGCGCTCGTCGGTGATCCAGCCGGTGTCCACGGCCGTCATCAGGATGCGGTCCTTCTCGAACATCTCCTGCGCGCTGGTGCGGGTGAGCATGTTGAGCGCGGCCTTGGCCATATTGGTGTGCGGATGCCCGGCGCCCTTGTAGCCGCGGCTGAAGACGCCCTCCATGGCAGAGACGTTGACGACGTACGTCCGCCGGGCCGGGGATGCCGCCATGGCCGGGCGCAGCCGGCTGATCAGGATGAACGGGGCCGTCGAGTTGCACAGCTGGACCTCAAGCAGCTCCACCGGCGTGACCTCGTCCACCGACTGGATCCAGCTGTTGGTGTCGTGCAGGTCGGGTACCAGCCCGCCGGCGTCGATGGCCGTACCGGCCGCGATCCGCTCCAGGGACGCCGAGCCGGAGACGAGCGCCAGGCCGGTCACGTCCGCGGCGGTCAGGGAGCCGCCGCCGGCCACCGGGAGCGCGGCGACCGCGCCCGAGCCGAAGGCGCCGATCACCTGGGCGGCCGGCAGCTCACCGGCCGGCAGCGGGGCGGACTCGGCGGCGACCAGCTCGCTGTAGGCCTGCGGGGAGCGACGCACCGTCTGCGCCGCGTTGTTGATCAGGATGTCGAGCGGGCCCTCGGCGGCGACCGCGTCGGCCAGCGCCACCACCTGGGCGGGGTCGCGCAGATCGATGCCGACGATCTTCAGCCGGTGGATCCACTCGTCGCTGTCGGGCTGGGCCTTGAAACGGCGGATCGCGTCGTTCGGGAACCGCGTCGTGATCGTCGTGTGCGCGCCGTCGCGCAGCAGCCTGAGCGCGATGTACATGCCGATCTTGGCCCGGCCGCCGGTGAGCAGCGCCCGCTTGCCGCCGAGGTCGGCGCGGGCCTCGCGGCGGGCCCGGTTCTCGGCGGCGCACTCCTGGCACAGCTGGTGGTAGAAGTAGTCGACCTCGACGTAGCGCTGCTTGCAGATGTAGCAGGAGCGCGGGCGCTGGAGCACGCCCGCGATCCGGCCCGCCTGTGTCGTCGAGGAGGGCAGGATGCCCTCGGTCTCGTCGTCGATGCGCTGGGCGGAGCCGGTCGCGGTGGCCTCCGTGACCGCCTTGTCGTGGGCGGTCTTGGCGGCCCGGCGCTCCTGGCGGCGGCGCTGCTTGACCGTGCGGTAGATCTGCGAGGTGGCCCGGCGCACCGTGACCGCGTCGGGGTGGTCGACCTCGATCCGGTCGAGTTCCGCCAGCACGCTGAGGCACACGGCGAGGCGTTCGGGGTCGATGCCCGGACCGTACGCCGCCTCGTCACCGGGCTCCAGCGCCCCCTCGGGAGCCGCCGGGCCGTCCTGTGTCACCGTCATCGCGCTGCCGTTTCCCTGATCACCGCACGGCGCTCCGGTCGCGCCCGCCGTCGAACGCGGAATTTTACGGAGCGCCCGGCCGCACCGCCAAACCCGGGCCCCATGGGCCGGCGCGACGGCGTGCGGCTCGCGGGCCGGGGAGCCGGCGGCGCGCGGCCCCGGGCGCCCCGGCGACCGGGCCCGCCCGCCGTGCTCAGCGCTCGCAGACCGCGATCAGGGCCTCGACCTCGTCGGTCACCGCCCGGGCCAGCCGGTCGAGGTCGGGCACGGCCCGCGCGTCGGCGACGAGTCCGTAGTGGACACGGCCGCGGTACGTCGAGATCGCGACCGCCAGCGACTGGCCGGGGGCGAGCGGGGCGAAGGGGTAGACCTCGGTCAGCTGGTGGCCGCCGAGCCGCAGGCCGAGACCGGGCAGCGGCACGCTGGTGACCAGGATGTCGAACCAGAGCCGGGCGGCCTGGCCGACGAACGGTCCGCCGAGCCGGTGCCCGAGGGCGGGCACATGATCGGCGAGCAGCGCGACGGCGCCCGCGCCCCGGTTGGGTCCCGCGTCCTTGTTGCGGTCCATCGCGGCACGCACCGTGCCGAGGCGGCGCAGCGGGTCGGGCTCGCCCACGGGAAGCCGTATCAGGTACCCGGAGAGCCGGTTGCCCTGCGGGTGGGCGGTGCGCGGGCGGCGCTTGGAGACCGGGATCAGGGCGCGCGGCGCGACCCCCTCGCTGCCGTCGCCGCGCTCGTCGAGCCAGCGCCGCAGGGCGCCCGCGACGACGGCGATCAGGACGTCGTTGACGGTGCCGCCCGCGGTCTTGCGGACCCGGTGCACCTCGTCGATGTCGAGGACGACGCCCGCGGTGCGGCGGGTACCGCTGGCGGCGGAGGCGAGCGCGGCCGAGGAGCGCACGCCCACGCCGGACAGGGCCACGGAGGCGCCGATGTCGAGGGCGCGGCCGAGGTCGGACAGGGCGCCGCGCAGCAGGCCGGGCAGTCTGCGCACATCGGGCACCGTGCGGCGCGGCGGCGCGGCGGGGCGGGGGCCGCGCCGCGGCAGGTCCACCGGGTCGAGCAGGCCGGCGGCGAGCTTGAGCGCGCGCAGGCCGTCGGCCAGCGCGTGGTGGAACTTGAACAGCACGGCGAAGGAGACGCCGTCCGCGCCGGGCAGGACGTGTGCCTCCCAGGGGGGCAGACCGCGTTCCAGCGGACGCTGCATCAGCCGGCCGGCGACGGCGTGGAAGTCGTCGGTGGGGGCGTGCAGGCGCACATGGTTCAGGGGGTCGAAGCCGGGGTCGGGTTCGCGGGCCGCGCCGCCGAAGGCGAGCGGGAGGGAAAGCGGGGAGCCCGTCGGCTGCCACACGTCCCGGATGCGCATGCGCAGGCCGAGCACGGCGGCGGCGCGGGCGGCGAGCAGGTCGGCCGCGTGCGCGCCGGCGGTGGGCGAGTGCGTGGCGAAGACACCGAGCGCGCCCAGGTGCATCGGGTGCAGGTCGGACTCGATGTTCCAGAACGCAAGGTCGAGAGGTGCGAGCAGATGGGATGTCAATGGCTTGCCTCGCGTCGGCGGAGGGTGGACAAGCAGTCAACCCCCCACCGGAGATTACGGTCAAGTACGATCAGACTACGCACAGTTACCGCCACATGAAGCCACCGACCCTCGGAAAGCGCCGGGACGCATGAGGCGCCTGAGGTCATGTCAGGGCAGGTGGGGCCGCCTGAGGTGATGTACCCCACTCTGACGGGCGCGGGCCGACCGTGAACGCGAGCGTCCGCAGGGAGCGCAGCGCACCCGTCGTCAGATAGGTCCGGGCGTGCGGCACTCCGTCGGCGCGGACCGACTGGACGTAGCGGTCGGCGGCCGAGGTGCCGGGCGCGGTGACCATCAGCCCGCCGTTCGGCCAGTGCCGCCGGTCGAGGACCAGCTCGACCCGGTCGAAGACGGGCGTGGACAGGCCCCAGGTGCCGTAACCGGGCTGCACGGGGAAGAGCCCGATCGAGGAGAGCACATGCCAGGCGGACATGGTGCCGAGGTCGTCGTTGCCGGTGACCCCGGTCGGCGCGTCCGTGAACAGGGTGAGCGCCGCGTGCACCACGTCGGTGGTCTTCCAGGGCTGACCGGTGGACAGATAGGTGTACGGGGCGATGAGGTCGGGCTCGTTCTGCGGGTTGTACTTGTCCGCGTGGTAGTACGCGTACGGATCGCCGTGCACCCACACCCGACGGGCGGTGCCCTCGGGGTCGGCCAGCAGCCGGTCGTAGGCGAAGAACGCGTCCAGCCGGTCGTTCGTCGCCCGCTCGCCGCCGAGCAGGCCGATCAGGCCGGGCAGGTCCTGCGGGACCAGCCACTGGTACTGCCAGGCGGTGCCCTCGTGGAAGCCGACGCTGTGCGCCGGGTCGGCCGGTCCGGTGAAGGCGCCGGATACGTCCCGGGCCCGGAAGAAGCCGGTCGACGGGTCGAAGACGGTGCGGTAGTTGCGGGACCGGGCCGCGTAGCGTGCGGCGTCGCCGGTGTGGCCGAGGCCGCGCGCCATCTGCGCGAGCATCGCGTCGGACAGCGCGTACTCCAGGGTCACCGAGCCGCCCTGGTGGTAGTCGGAGTCGCCGAGCTTGGCCCGCGGGCGGTCCTTGTCGTAGGGGGCGAAGCCGTGCGCGATGTACTCCGCGTTGGCCTCGCGGCCCGCCATCGGCAGGCCAGCCGGCGGCACACCGTCGGCGTTGCGCTTCAGCACCCGGTACGCCCGCTCCTCGAACCCGGCGAGCAGGCCCTGCTGGTAGGCGGTGGTCAGGAACGGGGTGACCGGATCGCCCGTCATGATGTTCGTCTCGACCGTGCCGTAGCCCCACTTGGGCAGCCAGCCGCCCTCCTCGCCGACCCTGACCACGGAGAGCGCCATGTCGCGGGCCTCGCGCGGCGCGAGCAGGGCGAGCAGCTGGCACTGGGTGCGGTAGGTGTCCCACAGGGACCAGTTCTGGTAGTACGTGAAGTCCCGCGCGCGGCGCACCCGCAGGTCCCAGCCCCGGTAGCGGCGGTCCGCGTCGCTGCCGACGTTCGGCGCGAGGAACGACCGGTACAGCGACGAGTAGAAGGTGCGCAGGCGCGTCGGGTCGCCGCCCGTGACGCGGACCGTGCCCAGCCGCTCCTCCCACGCCCGCCGCGCCGCCGCGCGCACGGCGTCGAAGGAACGGCCGCCCTCCGCGCGCAGGTTGACCTCCGCGCCGTGCGCGTCGACGTACGACAGGGCGGTGGTCGCCGTGACGGTGCGCTGCCGGGTCGTGTCGAAGCGCAGGTAGGCGCCGCCCGGACCGGTCCGCGCGCCGGGCGCGACGGTGGCGCCGTCCCAGGTGCCGTACGCCGTGAAGGGCCGGTCGAAGCGGGTCAGCGTGTGCACGGTGTAGGGCGGGGTGTTCCGGCAGAAGCCACGGCCGGTGATCGTGGTGCGCACCGTCCGGTCGTCGAGGATCCGCACCTCGCTCGCGACCGGCTTGTGCAGCGACTGGGCCGCGTTCAGCAGCACGTTCGCCCTGTCGGTGGCGGGGAAGGTGTAGCGCTGTACGCCGGTGCGGGCGGTGGCGGTGAGTTCGGCGCGGATTCCGGAGGCCAGGTGCACCCGGTAGTAGCCGGGGCTCGCCCGTTCGTCGTCGTGCCGGAACCCGGCCGCGTACCGGGCGTAGTCCGTCCGCGTGACGTCGCCGGTGGTCGGCAGCGCGGGCAGGTCGCCGCCGATGCGGCAGCCGACGCCCGAGAGATGGACCAGCGAGAAGCCGCGGATCCGGCGGTGGGAGTAGTCGTAGCCGGTGCTGTGCCCGGTGTCCGGGGACAGTTGCACCATGCCGAAGGGCACGGCGGCGCCGGGGAAGGTGTTGCCCTCGTTCTGGGTCCCGATGAACGGGTCGACCAGGTCGGTGAGGTGGCCGACGGTCGGCTCGGCGGCCCGTGCGGCGGGGGTGGCGAACAGCGCGGACGCCGCCATCACCCCGGCCAGGCACAGTCGCGGACGCCGGGTCACTCTCATCTCGGATGACCTCCGGATCTCGACATCGTTGCCTGCATCCTGAGGTCCGCGGGCATGGAAGCCGGGGATCCCCGCGGCGACGGTGCCCGACGCGTCGCCCACGCGGCCCTACCGACCCCGGCAGCGGCGCACGACAGCGGTACACGACGCGCCCCACGCAGCCCCGCCGATCCCGAAAGCCGCGCACGACGGCCGTCCACGACCCACCACCCACGCAGCCCCGCCGACCCCAGAAGCCGCACACGGGGTGGTCCCCAGCGCGCCCCCGCGCCACCCCGCGCGCGATCAGCCACAATGCCCCCGCACCCGGCAACGCTCGCGCTCAGTGAACGGCGCGTCCCCGAGGGGGCGCGGGGAACTGCGCGATCAGCCACAACGCACCCGCACCCGGCAACACTCCCGCTCCACGAACCGCGCGATCCGGGGCGCTTCCGGTGGGGCGTCAGGAGACGCGTTGTCCCTTGCCGAGCGCGATCACCCCGGCCGCGGAGACCGTGTACAGCTCCGCGTCCCGCTCCGGGTTGACGCCGATGGTCGCGCCGGGCGGCACGTCGACGTTCTTGTCGAGTACGGCGCCGCGGACCACCGCGCCCCGTCCGACGTGCACGTTGTCGTGCAGCACCGAGCCCTGGACGACGGCACCCGGATCGACCACCACGCCCGGGGAGAGCACGGACCGGGTGACCTGGCCGCGGATCAGACAGCCGGCGCTGATGATGGACTCGCTCGCCATGCCGCCGGCGTTGAACCGGGCCGGCGAGAGCTGGTTGGAGTGGGTGTAGACGGGCCAGCTCCGGTTGAACAGGTTGAAGGCGGGACGCTCGGCGATCAGGTCCATGTGCGCGTCGTAGTACGCGTCCAGCGTGCCGACGTCCCGCCAGTAGCCCCGGTCGCGGCTGGTCTCGCCGGGCACGTGGTTGTCGCCGAAGTCGTACAGCTGCGCCTCGCCGCGGCCGGTGAGCCGGGGCAGGATCGAACCGCCCATGTCGTGCGCCGAGGACTCGTCCTCGGCGTCCCGCTGCAACGCCTCGATCAGCGCCTTGGTGGTGAACAGGTAGTTGCCCATCGAGGCGAAGACCCGCTCCGGGTCGTCCGGCAGGCCGGGAGGGTCGGCGGGCTTCTCCAGGAACCGCTGGATGCCGCGCCCGTCGGAGCCGGGCGTGATCACCCCGAACGCCGAGGACTCGGAGCGCGGCACGCGGATGCCCGCGACGGTCACGCCCGCGCCGCCCTCGATGTGCTGCCGGAGCATCTGCCGCGGGTCCATGCGGTAGACGTGGTCGGCGCCGAACACCGCCACGTAGTCGGGCTGTTCGTCGTGCACGAGGTTGAGGGACTGGAGGATCGCGTCGGCGCTGCCCAGGTACCAGCGCGGGCCGAGCCGCTGCTGCGCCGGGACCGGGGTCACATAGTTGCCGAGCAGGCTCGACATCCGCCAGGTGGTGGTGATGTGCCGGTCCAGCGAGTGCGACTTGTACTGGGTGAGCACGCAGATGCGCAGGATGTCGGCGTTGACGAGGTTGGAGAGCACGAAGTCCACCAGGCGGTAGGTGCCGCCGAAGGTGACCGCCGGTTTGGCCCGGTCCGCGGTCAGGGGCATCAGCCGCTTGCCCTCGCCGCCCGCGAGGACGATGCCGAGCACTGAAGGTCCACCACGACGCATGGCCGCTCCCCCCTCACCCTGGTTCCCCCATCGTGCCCTGGCGAGGCACGCGTTAAGCCTGCTTGACGACCTCCTCGTACAGCGCGACCGTGCGCCGGGCCACCGCGTCCCAGCCGAACTCGCGCACGGCGCGCTCCCGTCCGGCCTCGCCCATCCGCCGGGCCGTCGCCGGATCGCCGAGCACGCGGTTCAGGGCCCGCGCCAGGGACGCCTCGAAATCGTCGTCCATGTCGACCAGCAGCCCGGTCCGGCCGTCCTCGACGACCTCGGGGATGCCGCCGACCCGGGACGCCACCACCGGGGTGCCGCAGGCCATCGCCTCCAGGTTGACGATGCCGAGCGGTTCGTACACCGACGGGCAGACGAACACGGCGGCGTGCGTGAGGAGTTGCACGACATCGGCGCGCGGCAGCATCCGCGGGATCCAGTGCACACCGGCGCGGACGCGGCTCAGCTCACCGAACAGGTCGCGGAACTCCCGGTCGATCTCTGGGGTGTCGGGGGCGCCGGCACACAGCACGACCTGGGCCGCCGGGTCGATGTCGCGCGCGGCGCGCAGCAGCCCGGGCACGCCCTTCTGGCGGGTGATGCGGCCGACGAACAGGACGTAGGGCCGGTGCGGGTCAAGGCCGTTGCGGGTGAGCACGTCGGTGCCGGGGTCGGGCCGGTACAGGGCGGTGTCGATGCCGTTGTGCACGACGCGGACCCGGGCCGCATCGAGCGCCGGGTAGCAGCCGAGGATGTCCTCGCGCATCGCCCCGGACACGGCGATCACCGCGTCGGCGGCCTCGATCGCGGTGCGCTCGGACCAGCCGGACAGGGCGTAGCCGCCGCCCAGTTGCTCGGCCTTCCAGGGCCGCAGCGGCTCCAGGGAGTGGGCGGTCACCACGTGCGGGACCCCGTACAGGAGCTTGCCGAGGTGGCCGGCGAGGTTGGCGTACCAGGTGTGCGAGTGAACGAGTTCGCGGCCCGCCAGGGCCGCGGCGATGGACAGGTCCACGGAGAAGGTGCGCAGCGCGTCGTTGGCGGTGTCCAGCGCGGTCCACGGGCGGTGCCGTACGACGCCGGCGCCGCGGCCCTCGCCCCAGCAGTGCACCTCCAGGTCGACCAGGCAGGCCAGCTCGCGGGCAAGGAACTCGACGTGGACGCCCGCGCCGCCGTACACGTCCGGGGGGTATTCCCGGCTCAGCAGTCCCACTCGCACCCGTAACCCCCTGCTCTCACCGGCCGGTCCCCTCATGGTGGCCCGGACGGGGCGCGCGGGGAAGGCCCCGGCGGCCGGCTCGGGCAGCAGCAGCCGAGGAGCCCGCCGCCGGGGACCCGGCGGGGTGACCGGGTTGTCCACCCTGCGTCGCCCACCCGTGGGATGACGGGGATCGGACCGTACTCCAACGGCAGTAGGACGCATTGCCTGCTCAGGTACGACGACGGGAAGCGTTCGGGCGGGCAGAGTGTTGCCCATGCAAGACGATCGTTCGCCGCACCGGGCCGCGCGCCCCCGTTCCACGCAGAGGAGCAGTTCATGAGTGCTCTCGCGTTGTCCGTGGTGCTCTCGATCGTCTCCGCCGTCGCCTACGCCGGCGGGGCGATCGTGCAGGAGCGGGTGGCGGTGTCCTCCTCCCCGGACGACCGGTACGGGCCGCTGCGCCGGGCAAGCTGGTGGGCGGCGATGGCGCTCAACGGGCTCGGCGGGCTGTTGCACGTGGTGGCGCTGGCCTATGGCCCGCTCAGCCTGGTGCAGCCGCTGGGCGCCCTGACCATCGTGTTCGCGCTGCCCATGGCGGCGCTGTTCGTGGGGCGCAGGGCCGGGGCCGCCGGCTGGCGCGGTGCGATCATGGCCACGGTCGGCCTGGCGGGCCTGCTGTCCCTGGTGGGCGCGTCCGACGGGCACGCGCTCGACGGCGCGGCGCAGTCGGCGGTCGGGCTGGTCACCGGCGGTGCGGTCGTGGCCCTGATGATCGCGGGCCGGGTGGCGCACCGGCATCCGGCGGTGCGCAGCGTGCTGCTCGCGACCGCCTCCGGCATAGCGTTCGGCATGTCCTCCGTGTTCACCAAGACCGTCGCGGTCGACTGGAGCAGTGGGATCGCCCCGGCGGAGCTGCCGTCGCTGGCCGTGATCGGCGCGTTCGCCGTGGGTGGCGTCCTGCTGTCGCAGGCCGCGTACCGCGGTGGCGGCCTGGCCGCGCCGCTGGCCACGCTGACCGTGGTGAACCCGGTGCTGGCCGCCGTGGTCGGTCTCACCCTGTTCGGCGAGACCTTCCGGTACGGCGCCGCGGGCACCGTCCTCGCGGTGGGCTGCGGCGTGCTGGCGGCGTGCGGACTTGTCCTGCTGACGACCGAGCGCATCGGGGCCGCCCCACACCCCGGCGAACCGCACCCCGGCGAACCGCACCCCGGCGAACCGCTGCCCGCGGAACCGCCGCCCGCGACGGGTGCGGCCCCGCTGCCCGTGCCCGCCCTCGCCAGGACGGCGGCGGGCGGGGAGCCGGCCGTGGTGCTGCCGCGGCAACTGGGCACGGCGGGCCGGCCGGAGCCGGACCGCGGACCGGTCGCCGAGGAGACGCCCTTGGACGCGCCGCCGGGCCACGGCGAAGGGCGGGCATGGGACGCGTACACGCTCTTCGCCCCCTGCGCCCCGCTGCACAGCGGCGTCTACCGCGTGCCCCTGCCCCTGCGGGGGCGGTGCCGGGCGCGGGTCAGATTCTGACGCCGCCCGAGCGGAGATAGGCGACCGGGTCGATGTCCGAACCGAACTCCGGGCCCGTCCGCACCTCGAAATGCAGATGCGGCCCCGTGGAGTTCCCGGTCGACCCGGAACGCCCGATGCGCTGTCCCGCGGTGACCGGCCGGCCGGCCTTCACGGAGATCGCCGAGAGATGCGCGTACTGCGAGTAGCGGCCGTCGGCGTGCCGGATCACCACCTGGTAGCCGAAGGAGCCGCCCCAGCCGGCCGCGACCACCTGGCCTGCCGCGACCGCCTTGACCGAGGTGCCGGTGGGCACCGGGAAGTCGACGCCGGTGTGGTAGCCCTTCGACCAGTGCCCGCCCGAGGCGTGGTACGGCGTGCCCATGGCGGCCTGCACCGGCGCCACGAGGGAGTGGGCGGACGCCGACCCGTGGCCGCTGCCGCCGGCCGTCTTCTTCGCCGAGGACGACTTCTTCGCCTCGGGGGCGGCCTTCTTCCGTTCCGGGGCCTGCTTGTCCTTCGTGGCCTTCTTCGGTCGCGAGGTCCGCTTCTGCGGTGGGGCGGCGGAGCGGCCCCCGGTCGCCGGGGCGTGCAGATCGAGCCGCTGCCCCGGCAGGATCAGATCGGGGTCGGAGCCGATCGTGCTGCGGTTGGCCGAGTACAGCCGCTGCCAGCCGCCCCGCACCCGCTGGTCCTCGGCGATGCCGGAGAGTGTGTCGCCGTGCACCACCGTGTACATCCGGGCCCGGCCCGCCCGGGACTGCGGCGTGGTCTGCGGCTGCACGTCGCGCACGGGGCTCTGCGCGGGCCGGGTCGCGGCGCTCCGCGGGTGTGTGCCCGGCGCGTCGCCGCCCCGGGTCAGCCCGGCCCGCTCAGAGCACGTCGGCCAGGCGCCGGGCCCCTGCCCGTCGAGCACCCGCTCCGCCACCGCGATCTGCTCGTCCCGGGTGGCCAGATCGGCGCGCGCCGCGTACGCCGAGCCGCCGTACGCGGCCCAGGTGGACTGGGTGAACTGGAGCCCGCCGTAATACCCGTTGCCGGTGTTGACGCTCCAGTTGCCGCTCGACTCGCAGGCGGCGACCTTGTTCCAGGTGGCCGCGTCGGCCGCGTGGGCGGTTCCGGTGCCGATCAGCGGGATCGCGATGCCGACGCCGCCCGCCGTGGCCGTGAGCGAGGCGCGGTTGATCCTGTTCGGCTGGTACCGGCGGTGCCGGCCGCGTACGGCCATGGAGAGCCCCCTCGACATGCGCAGGAGCGGCAAAGGTAAGCGCCGCGAACAGGCCATGACAAGACGGCAATCGGCCGCACCGTGTGACAAGTGACCGGGAATCCGTCCCCAGTTGGAATACGGCTGAGGCAGGTGGGACTTGTCATACGTATCTGCCTGCGCAGCCGGAACGACCGGATCGACTGCGACGCGGCAGCCGGAACACCCAGGACGTGCGGGCGGCGTACCGGCAAGTCAGGATGGTCAGGGGCAATACTGGCGGCACGACCGGCACCACCGATGTCCAGATCTTTAGGAGCCAACCGTATGAGCACTTCAGCCCAGATCGGCGTCACGGGTCTCGCGGTCATGGGCCGCAATCTCGCCCGCAACTTCGCGCGCAACGGGTACACGGTCGCGGTGCACAACCGCACCGCGACCCGGACCCGGGAGCTGGTGGCGGAGTTCGGACACGAGGGGGACTTCGTCGCCGCCGAGACCGCCAAGGAGTTCGTGGCGGCGCTGGAGCGGCCGCGGCGCCTGGTCATCATGGTGAAGGCGGGCGACCCGACCGACGCCGTGATCCAGGAGTTCGCCCCGCTGCTGGAGCCCGGCGACATGATCATCGACGGCGGCAACGCGCACTTCGCGGACACCCGGCGCCGCGAACGCGAGCTGCGCGGCAAGGGCATCCACTTCGTGGGCACGGGGATCTCCGGCGGTGAGGAGGGCGCGCTGCACGGGCCGAGCATCATGCCGGGTGGCTCGAAGGAGTCGTACGACTCCCTCGGCCCGATGCTGGAGAAGATCTCCGCGAAGGCCGCGGACGGGGCGCCCTGTGTGACGCATGTCGGCCCCGACGGCGCCGGTCACTTCGTGAAGATGGTGCACAACGGCATCGAGTACGCCGACATGCAGCTGATCGGCGAGGCGTACCAGTTGCTGCGCGATGTCGCCGGGTACTCCCCCGCGCGGATCGCGGACATCTTCCGCACCTGGAACACGGGCCGTCTCGACTCGTATCTGATCGAGATCACGGCCGAGGTGCTCTCCCATGTGGACGCGGCCACGGGCAAGCCGTTCGTGGACGTCGTGGTGGACCAGGCGGAGCAGAAGGGCACCGGCCGCTGGACGGTCCAGATCGCCCTCGACCTCGGTGTTCCGGTGTCGGGCATCGCGGAGGCCGTGTTCGCCCGCTCGCTGTCGGGGCATGCCGCGCTGCGGGCGGCGTCGCGGGATCTGGCCGGGCCGAAGCCGGCCCCGCTCGGCGAGGCGGAGGCGGCGGCGTTCGCCGACCGGGTGGAGCAGGCGCTGTACGCGTCGAAGATCGTGTCGTACACGCAGGGCTTCCACGAGATCGCCGCGGGCAGCACGGAGTACGACTGGAACATCGACCTCGGCGCGGTCTCCGCCATCTGGCGCGGCGGCTGCATCATCAGGGCGGCGTTCCTGGACCGCATCCGCGCGGCCTACGACGCCCGGCCCGACCTGCCGAGCCTGCTGTCCGACGAGACGTTCGCGCAGGAGATCGCGGCGGCGCAGGACGACTGGCGCGAGGTGCTGGTCGCGGCGACCCGGCAGGGCGTCGCGGCCCCCGGGTTCGCCGCGGCTCTCGCCTATTACGACGCTCTGCGCGCCGAGCGGCTGCCGGCGGCGCTGACCCAGGGGCAGCGGGACTTCTTCGGGGCGCACACCTACCGGCGGATCGACCGCGACGGCTCGTTCCACACGCTGTGGGGCGGTGACCGCTCGCAGGTCGAGGCGTAGCGGGACGCCGGCCGGGGGCGGGCGGCCCGTGCGGGGCCGCCCGCTTCCGGCCGGGTCAGGTCAGCGGTGGACCCGGTTCGGGGTTCGGCACGGGCTCCGGGCCGGGCGGGATCGGGGACGGCGACGGCTCCGGCGGCGGCCCCGGATGCGGGGCGGGCGGCGGAGTCGGGGCCGGGCCGGGGGCCGGCGGTTGCGGGGCCGGCGGCGGCTCGGGGGCCGGGACCGGGCTCGGATACGGGTCCGGCGGCCGGGGGCCCGGACCCGGCGCGGGTCCGGGCGGGGCGGGTTCGGGATGCGGATTGCTCATGACGTCCTCCGGCGGGCCACTCGACAGCGCCACTGGACTATTCCCCCGCGTACCCGGCAGCACGTCCACCACTCACCCGGGCACACCCGGACCGTCCCCGCCGCGGCCGGACCGTGGCGGCGGTACGGCGCCCGCGGTCGCCTCCGCGCGGTTCCTCGGCCCGCCGGGCGGCGTCACCACGCTGCGCGACCAACGGAGCCGCGTGCCCTGTCCGGCCGTGCGGAGACGGCCCGGGAACGCCCCGGCACGCGGTCAGAACCGGCCGGGGTGCGCCGCCAGCCAGGACTTCGCGGCCCGCAGCAGGTCAGGGCCGGCGGGCGGCGCATCCTCGGGATGGCGGGCGGCCCACCTGACGACGTACGGGCACAGCGGGGCCACCGCGACGCCCTCGCGCCCGGCCATGGCGTACAGCTCGCGGGCCAGGGAGCCGGCGATGCCCTTCCCCTCGTGCGCGGGTTCCACGACGGTGTGCACGGGGACCAGGGCGCGCCCCGGTGACTCCAGCACGAAGTACTCGATGCGGCCCACGACTTCGGCGTCGAAGACGGCCTCCAGACGGCCCGCCGCCCGGTCGTCGCGGATCTCGATGTCACCCATGGCTGCGTGCCCTCCTGCTTCGGTCTGCCGAGCGTAACCCATGTGATCAGCGGCAGGACGGCGCCTGCGGCACCCCGCAGGCGGGCGCGGACGGCAGGCGCGGTGGCGGGCCCGCCCTCATCCGCTTCCCGTACGTAAGCCGCCGTCCCCGATCCGGCCACCCGCCGTTGACGTGGGGCGGAGAACCTCTGCGGATGTGACAGCGGCACACCTCCCCGATCCCCGCGGGCCACGACGTCTCCTGCGGCGCCTGCCCGTCCGCCAGGTGCTGTGTCTGGCCCCGCTCGTGCTCGTCACCGTGATCGCGGTGCGGCACCGCTCCGTGCTCGCCGAGGGCTTCGGCCATCTGCGCGCCGCGTCCTGGCCCTGGCTGCTGGCGGCGGGCGGCGCCACCTGTCTGACCTGGGTGGCGGCCGCGGTGACCCGGCAGGGGGCGGTGGTGCAGCCGCTGCCGAAACGACGCCTGCTGGCCACCCAGTTCGCGGCGTACGCGGCCAACCACCTGCTGCCGACGGGGCTCGGGTCGAGCGCGGTGAACCTGCGCTTCATGACCGTGTGCGGGGTGCCGCTCGCCCGTTCCTCGGCCGCGGTCGCGCTGTACCTGCTGGCCGAGTCGGTGGGCCGGGTGGGCCTGCTGGCGGCTCTGCTGATCGCGTTCCCGCACGCGCTGCGGGTGGGCGGTCTGCTGCCCGCGGGAACGCTCGGACCGCTGCTGCTGGCCGCCGGCCTGCTACTGGCCGTGGCCGCGGGCGTGCTGGCGCTCGTTAGGCGGCTGCGCACGGCCGTGTGGTCGTTCCTGCGCAGCGCGCTGGGCGAGGCGCGCTCGGTGCACACGCGTCCGTCGCGGGCGCTGGCCCTGTGGGGCGGATCGCTGGCCTTCCCGGCGCTGCAGGCCGCGGGCCTCGCCGCGGTGGGGCGGGCGCTGGACCTGCCGGTGGCGCCGGCGCACATGGCGCTGGCCTATCTCGCGGCGACGGTCGCGGTGGCGCTGGTGCCCACGCCGGGCGGGCTCGGCTCCGTCGAGGCCGCGCTGATCGTGGCCCTGGTGGCGGCGGGCGGGCCGGTCGCGGTCGCCACCGCGGTGGTCCTCGCCTACCGCATCATCACCGTGTGGGTGCCGCTGCTGCCGGGGGCGCTGACGCTGGGCGCGCTGGTGCGGCTGAAGGTGATCTGAGGCAGAGTTGGCCCTCCGAGCCGACCGGGGACGCGGCCCGGCCGGCCTGCCAGGGAGGAGAGCCGCCCGTGCCGGTGCGCCTGGAACGCGAGGAACACGTCACCACCGTCGTCCTGTCCCGGCCCGAGGTCCGCAACGCGGTGGACGGGCCGACCGCGGCCGAACTCGCCGCCGCCTTCAGAGCGTTCGAGGCCGACGAGCAGGCGCGGGTGGCGGTGCTGTGGGGTGAGGGCGGCACGTTCTGCGCGGGCGCGGACCTGAAGGCGCTGGGCACCGGGCGGGGCAACCGGGTGGCCGAGGACGGGGACGGCCCGATGGGGCCGACCCGGATGCGGCTGTCCAAGCCGGTGATCGCCGCGGTCGCCGGGCACGCGGTGGCCGGGGGCCTGGAACTCGCCCTGTGGTGCGATCTGCGGGTGGCGGAGGAGGACGCGGTCTTCGGCGTGTACTGCCGCCGCTGGGGCGTCCCGCTCGTCGACGGCGGCACGGTACGGCTCCCCCGGCTGATCGGCACCGGACGGGCCCTGGACATGATCCTCACCGGGCGGCCGGTGCCGGCCCCGGAGGCGTACCGGATGGGCCTGGCCGACCGGATCGTGCCCGCCGGGCGGGCGCGGGACGCGGCGCAGGCGCTGGCCGCTGACCTCGCGCGCTTCCCGCAGGCGTGTCTGCGCTCCGACCGGGCGTCGGTGCTGGAGCAGGAGGGACTGCCGGAACAGGACGCGCTGCGGAACGAACTCCGGCACGGGGCCGCGGTGTTGACCGAGGCCGTGGAGGGGGCGGCGCGGTTCGCCGACGGTGCCGGGCGGCACGGGTCCTTCACCGACCTGTGAACCACCGGCCCGGGCCCGCCGGGGGCCGCCTCCCGCCGGGCGGCAGCGGTGCGAACTCCCGTGCCGGATACGGCAGGATGAACGGGCGCGGCCGGTCCCTCGCACCGTGGAGCCGGCGCGCCCGCACATCCCGGACCCGAACAGGTGACAACGTGACGAGACATCGCATCCGGCCGTCGCACGCGCGGCACGCCGCACGGCGCCGCACCGGAGGTGACCGGTGAACCGGGCACTGACCGCGCACGACCTGATCCTCGCCGCGATCGCCGTGGCGGCGGGCCTGGTGGCGGCGTTCCTGTCGCGGACGCTGCTGCGCTGGCTGGCCAAGCACGCGAAGCGGACCCGCTGGAGCGGCGACGACGTCGTCGTGGACGCCCTGCGGACCGTGGTGCCCTGGGCGGCGATCGCGGGCGGCGTGGCCGTCGCGGCGGCCGTGCTGCCGCTGACCCGGACCGTGCGGCACCACACCGACCAGGCGCTCCAGGTGCTGCTGATCCTCGTGGTGAGCGGCACCGCGGCCCGCGTGGTCGCCGGTCTGGTGCGGACGGTCACCCAGTCCCGGTCCGGGGTCGCCGGTTCGGCCACCATCTTCGTGAACATCACCCGGGTGCTGGTCCTCGCCATCGGGTTCCTGGTGATGCTGCAGACACTGGGCATCTCGATCGCACCGCTGCTGACCGCCCTCGGCGTCGGCGGCCTTGCCGTGGCCCTCGCGCTCCAGGACACCCTCGCCAACCTGTTCGCGGGCATCCACATCCTCGCCTCCAAGACCGTGCAGCCCGGCGACTACATCCGGCTGAGCAGCGGCGAGGAGGGCTACGTCGTGGACATCAACTGGCGGCAGACCACGGTCCGCCAGCTGTCCAACAACCTGGTGGTCATCCCCAACGGGCAGCTCGCGAAGACCAACATGACCAACTTCACCCGCCCTGAGCAGGAGCTGACGATCCTGGTGCAGGTGGGGGTCAGCTACGACAGTGACCTGGACCAGGTGGAGCGGGTGACCGGCGAGGTCGTCACGGAGGTGATGACGGAGATCACCGGGGCGGTGCCCGACCACGAGCCCGCGATCCGCTTCCACACCTTCGGGGACTCCCGGATCGGCTTCACGGTGATCCTGGGCGTGGGCGAGTTCAGCGACCAGTACCGGATCAAGCACGAGTTCATCAAGCGCCTGCACCGGCGTTACCGCGCGGAGGGCATCCGCATCCCGGCCCCGGCACGGACGGTGGCCCTCCAGCAGGGGGCGCTCCTGATCCCCCACCAACGAGCCACCGACAACGAACCCACGCCCCCGCACCATCCCTGACCCCCACCGGGTCGCCCCACGGCAGGGCACCGGTTCCCCGCGGCGCGCTCGCGCGGCGGTGCGGGGTGTCTTTGGCCTTGTCGCGCAGTTCCCCGCGCCCCTTTGGATCGCGCCGTTCGTGGAGCGGGAGTGTTGCCGGGTGCGGGGGCATTGTGGCTGATCGCGCAGTTCCCCGCGCCCCCTCGGGGACGCGCCGTTCGTGGAGGGGGAGAGTTGCCGGGTGCGGGGGCGTTGTGGCTGATCGCGCAGTTCCCCGCGCCCCCTCGGGACGCGCCGTTCGTGGAGCGGGAGAGTTGCCGGGTGCGGGGGCGTTGTGGCTGATCGCGCCGTTCCCCGCGCCCCCTCGGGGACGCGCCGTTCGTGGAGCGGGAGTGTTGCCGGGTGCGGGGGCGTTGTGGCTTGTCGCGCCGTTCCCCGCGCCCCTTCGGGACGCGGGTGCCTCGCGTCGGCCTGTGCCGATGCCGGGCGTCGCGCGCAGTGGTTCGTGGGGTGAGTTGTCGGGTGCTGTCGAGTCGGGGGGCCGTAGGAGATATCTTGATGTCGAGCAATGTTGCAGACGTGGAGCGGAGCACCCGGTGACTGACTCGACCATCATCTACACCTACACAGACGAGGCCCCGGCCCTGGCGACGCATTCGTTCCTGCCGGTGATCCAGGCGTACGCCTCGCGGGCCGGTGTCGCCGTGGAGACCCGGGACATCTCGCTGGCGGGCCGCATCATCGCCGTCTTCCCGGAGTACCTGAACGAGGACCAGCGCATCCCCGACGCCCTGTCGGAGCTGGGCGAGCTGGCCAAGACGCCCGAGGCCAACATCGTCAAGCTGCCGAACATCTCGGCGTCGATCCCCCAGCTGAAGGCCGCGATCGCCGAGCTCCAGGGCAAGGGCTACGCGCTGCCGGAGTACCCGGACGACCCGAAGAGCGACGAGGAGCGGGAGATCCGCGCCCGCTACGACAAGATCAAGGGCTCCGCCGTGAACCCGGTGCTGCGCGAGGGCAACTCCGACCGCCGCGCACCGGCGTCGGTGAAGAACTACGCCAAGACCCACCCGCACCGCATGGGCGCCTGGACCCCCGAGTCCAGGACGAACGTGGCCACCATGGGCGTCGACGACTTCCGTTCCACCGAGAAGTCCGCGGTGATCTCCGAGGCCGGTGCGCTGCGCATCGAGCTGAAGGGCGACGACGGCTCCACCACCGTGCTGCGCGAGTCCGTGCCGGTGCTCGCGGGCGAGGTCGTCGACGCCTCCGTGATGCGCGTCGCCGCGCTGCGCGAATTCCTCACCGCGCAGGTGGCCCGCGCCAAGGAGGAGGGCGTCCTGTTCTCCGTGCACCTGAAGGCCACCATGATGAAGGTCTCCGACCCGATCATCTTCGGCCATGTGGTGCGCGCCTTCTTCCCGAAGACCTTCGCGAAGTACGGCGAGACGTTCGCCGCGGCCGGTCTGACCCCGAACGACGGTCTGGGCGGCATCTTCAAGGGCCTTCAGTCCCTGCCGAACGGCGACGAGATCAAGGCGTCCTTCGACGCCGAGCTGGCCGAGGGCCCCCGGCTTGCGATGGTCGACTCGGACAAGGGCATCACCAATCTGCACGTGCCCTCCGACGTGATCGTGGACGCCTCCATGCCGGCCATGATCCGCACCTCCGGCCACATGTGGGGCCCGGACGGCCAGGAGCACGACACCCTCGCGGTGCTGCCGGACTCCAGCTACTCCGGCGTCTACCAGGCCGTGATCGACGACTGCCGCGCGCACGGCGCCTACGACCCCTCGACCATGGGCTCGGTGCCGAACGTGGGCCTCATGGCGCAGAAGGCCGAGGAGTACGGCAGCCACGACAAGACCTTCGAGATCCCGGTCACCGGCACCGTCCGCCTCGTCGACCAGTCCGGCACCGTCGTCCTGGAGCAGACCGTCTCGGCCGGCGACATCTTCCGCTCCTGCCAGACCAAGGACGCCCCGATCCGCGACTGGGTCAAGCTGGCCGTGACCCGCGCCCGCGCCACCGGCGACCCGGCCGTGTTCTGGCTGGACGAGAACCGCGCCCACGACGCCGTACTGATCGAGAAGGTCAAGGCATACCTGCCGGAGCACGACACCGAGGGCCTGGACATCAGGATCCTGCCCCCGGTCGAGGCCACCAAGCTGTCCGTGGAGCGCATCCGCCGCAGCGAGAACACCATCTCCGTCACCGGCAACGTGCTCCGCGACTACCTCACCGACCTGTTCCCGATCCTGGAGCTGGGCACCAGCGCCAAGATGCTGTCCGTGGTCCCGCTGATGGCGGGCGGCGGCCTGTTCGAGACGGGGGCCGGCGGTTCCGCGCCCAAGCACGTCCAGCAGCTGGTCAAGGAGAACTACCTGCGCTGGGACTCCCTCGGTGAGTTCTTCGCGCTGGTGCCGTCCTTCGAGCAGTACGCGAAGACCACAGGCAACGCCCGCGCCCAGGTCCTCGCGGACACCCTGGACCGGGCCACGGCGAGCTTCCTCAACGAGAACAAGTCGCCGACCCGCCGGGTGGGCGGCATCGACAACCGCGGCAGCCACTTCTATCTGTCCCTGTACTGGGCGCAGGAGCTGGCCCGGCAGACCGACGACGCGGAACTGGCCAAGGCGTTCGCCGCGTTCGCCGACACGCTCGGCGCGCAGGAGCAGAAGATCGTGGACGAGCTGATCGCCGTCCAGGGCTCCCCGGCCGACATCGGCGGCTACTACCGGCCGGACCGGGCCAAGGCCGACCAGGTGATGCGCCCGTCGGCCACCTGGAACGAGGCGCTGGCCTCGCTGAGCTGACCTCCGTCCGGCGACCGCACGCGCACCCCGCGGCCCGTCCGCTCCGCCCCGGCCGGCGTACCCTCCGGCCGGGGCGGAGCCGTGTCCGCCGGTGCCCGGGGCGCCGCGTACGGTGGGCGGTGATCGTCCGCCGTAGTGCCGACCGCGCCCAGGGAGCCACCGCATGCATGCCGCCGCACCGTCCTTCGACCTGCACCCCGGCGCGGCCGACTCCCCGGTGATCCTGCATGTGCCGCACTCCGCGCGGGAGATACCTCCGGCGGTGCGCGCGGGCATCGTGCTGGACGACGCCGCGCTGGAGCGGGAGCTGGACGACATCACGGACGCGCACACGGCCCGGCTGGCCGAGGTCGCCGCCGGGCTGGCCCGGCTCACCCCGTGGCGGTTCGTGAACCGGCTGTCCCGGCTGGTGGTCGATCCCGAGCGGTTCCCCGACGAGCGGGAGGAGATGCTGTCCGCGGGCATGGGGGCCGTCTACACCCGGACCACCCGGCGGGGCACGCTGCGGCCCGCCGACACCGATCCGGGGCCCCTGATCGAGCGGTACTTCCGGCCGTACGCGCGGGCCATGACCGAGGCCGTACGAAACCGGCTCGCCGCGACCGGCCGTGCCGTCGTGATCGACGTGCACTCCTATCCCACCGAGCGGCTGCCCTACGAGCTGCACGGCGACGGGCCCCGGCCGCCGGTCTGTCTGGGCACCGACGCCTTCCACACCCCGGCCCAGCTGGTGGAGGCGGCCCGCGAGGCGTTCGCCGGGTGCGGCGGGACGGGGCTGGACAGTCCGTTCGCCGGGGCGTACGTGCCGCTG
The DNA here is from genome assembly GCF_057537855.1 of Streptomyces diversicolor. Lineage (NCBI taxonomy): Bacteria > Bacillati > Actinomycetota > Actinomycetes > Kitasatosporales > Streptomycetaceae > Streptomyces > Streptomyces diversicolor. The sequence goes on along the minus strand of NZ_BAAJXA010000001.1, from coordinate 331,768 downwards.
GAGTTCTACGGGACGCAGCCCCGGGTCGGCGCGCTGATGGTGGAGATCCGCAGGGACGGCTATATGACGGAGCCGGGCGGCCCGGCCGGGCCCGGGCTGCACCGGCTCGCGTCCGCGCTCGCCGCCCTGGTGGACGGCGCGGGCCGCTGACCGCTACGCCCGCGGCCCTCCGGCGGAAGCCCTTCGCCGTTGCCCGTCACCCGGTGGCCCGGGCCGGCTCAGGCGCGCAGCCACTCGGTGACGACGACGTCCCCGCCCGTGCGCAGCCGCAGCGCGAACGGGCCGGCGGGGCGCGCGTCGCTGGTGAAGCGGCCCAGTTCGTCGACGGGGACCGGCACCGCCGACTGCGGCCCACCGAGCACCTCGATCCGCGCCGGCTGCGGCGGCAGCACCTGCCCCACCAGGCCCTGCCCGGTGACCTCGACGTCGACGGTCAGGTCGCCGGCGTGGAAGGTGAGCATGCGGGGCGCGTCCGTCACACCTCTGATGGGCAGGGCGTCCACCAGGGAGTCGAAGGCCAGTTCGGCGACGCGGGCGTCGAGGTCGTACAACGCGTAGGCGTCGAGGGCCAGTTGGCGCAGCTCGGTGGGGACGGGGTCCCGGACGGCGGCCGCCTGGCGCAGTTCCTCCTCCAGCAGCCCGTCGTCGAACTCGGCCGAATCGAACTCGGCCGGACCCAACTCGGCCGGACCGACGTCAGCCTCGTCGAACTCGGCCCGGTCGAAGGCACCGACGGCGAGTTCGCGCTCGACCTCACCCCGCCGCCCGGCCTCACCGCGCCGCCCGTCCGCACCGCGCCGCTCGTTCTCGTCGTACCGGTCGTTCTCCTCCCGCATGCCGCTCACACCGCCCCCCGTGCGTCGAGCCGGGCCCGCAGCCGGCGCAGACAGCGCTGGCGCAGCGGTCCGATGCTGCCGACCGCGATGCCCAGGGCGGCCGACACCTCCAGATAGCTGGGCGGCGGCGAGGCCATCAGGACGCGCAGCAACCGGCGGCAGCGGTCGCCCAGTTCCTCGAACTCCTGCCACAGGCGGCGCACCCGTTCGGCCTCGGCGGCCGCGTCCTCGGAGTCGATCAGCAACTGCTCCGGGGTGCGGTCCTCGCTCGCCCGGTCCAGGACGAGCGGGTCGTCCGTGGGCATCAGCCGGGTGAGGCTCTTGATGACCTTGATGCACTCGTGCCGGGCCGTACTGGCGAGCCAGGACCCGGCCTTGTCCGGCTCCCGGATCCGGCCGAGGTGCTGGGCGAAGCGGAACCACACGGTCTGGTAGACCTCGTGGCCGTCGGCGTCGGACAGCCGGTGGGCCCTGACCACCGCCCACACCAGTGGACTCAGCCCTTCCACCAGCGCCTTCCAGGCCCCCGCGTCGCCGTCGACGGCGGCCCGGACCAGCGCGCCGACCTCTGCTCGCTCCACGGCCCCACCCCTCGTGTACGGCCTGTCATCGTACGCCGTGGAGGGGGCGGTTCCGGCCGTCATGCCTCGGCGCCCGAAGGGACAACCGGAGCCGGGCGCCAGGTGGGTGGCACAAGCGCCGGCACGTACGCCCCGCGCACTTCCGCGAACGCGGTGGTGGCTTCGAGCAGTTGCCAGCGGGCCGCGCGCGGGTCGCTCTCCTTGTGCGCGCTCATGTGGGCGGCGACGAGCCCGGCGGCCAGCGGGGTGGCGAACGAGGTGCCGCTCCAGTGCGCGAGCCCCGCGAACGTCACCCGGTCGGGCGTGCTCGGGCCGCTGACCCCCTCCTCGTTCTCCTCGCTCAACACGCCCGTGTGGCGCGGGAACTGACAGGTGCAGGCGTAGCCGAAGCCGTACCGGCAGGCGTCGTAGGTGGAGTGCTGGTACACGTACGGCACGGGGGTCTCGAAGCCGGTGAGGGAGCTGACGAGGCGTTCGCCGGGCGCGTAGGCCGCCACCCAGGGGCCGTGGTTGCTGAAGCAGGCGCCCCGCTCGCCGTCGCCACGCAGGGCGCCGACCGACAGCACGGCGTCCTGGTAGCCGGGCAGCGAGGCGTAGGCGGCGGGCCAGAACGGGGTGGCGCTGCCGTTGTTGCCGGCCGCGGCGACCAACAGGGTCTGCTGCTCGCGCAGTTCGCGCATGAACGCCTCGACGCCGAGCAGCCCGTCGGTGCGGCCGTTGGAGGTGCCGGCGGACAGGCTGATGACGTCCGGCCAGCCGTCTCGGTCGACGGCATCGAAGAGCCTGGCCCCGAACTCCGACTCCAGGACGGCCCCGGCGTCGTTGAGGGTGCCCCGCACGGTGATGTCGGTGTTGGGCGCGACCGCGGCGACCAGCCCGGCGATGAACGTGCCGTGCCCGACGTACTGCCGCAGGACGCCCTCCTCGTCGGTCTCCGCGACCTGCGCGTCGCCCTCGGTGTGCGCGAGCGGCGGGTAGCGGCGGTGGTCGTGCATGAGGCCGGTGTCCACGACCAGGACGCCGACGGCCGTGTCCTGGTCGTAGGGGGTGCCGTCCGCGGCCGGGTTGGGCGGCTCGCCGGCCGGGGCGGGCACCGGCTCGTCGCCGGGGCAGGCGTTGACCGAGATCGAGACCACGTGGTTGCGGCTGACCAGCCGGTGGCCGCGGCGTTGCTCCGCCTCGCGCAGGGCGCGCAGCGCGTGGGCCACGGCCGGGTCGCCGTCGCGCACCCCGCGGCCCGGGTCGCCGACCCCGATGCGGGTGATGCCGGTCCGGTTGGTCTCCGGGCCCGCGCGGCGCACATCGTCGGCGGCCAGGTCGGGCGCCGCGGCGAAGTGGCCGCGCACCCTCTCCTCGACGAGGCGCGCCTCCTCGCCGTCGCGGGCGAGGACGACGCCCTTCTCGTAGAAGAACTCGGCGGCGTCGTCCGGGCCCATCGCCAGCGGTACGTCGGGCATCGAGCGCTGGATCTGGTCGAACTGCTCGCGGAATCGCTGGGGTGCCATGGCGGGTCCTCCCACTCGGGCGGCGGTCGTCAGTCAGAGCCCCGGGGCCGCCGGTTGATACAGCCGATACCGTCATCCCCCGCGTCGGACCCGTGTGACGTGCGGCATGGGGCCACTACCATCCGAGGGGTGACAGCGGGAAGCGAATCGGTTCTCGAACTGCTGCCGATGGTGTTCGCCGACCCCATGGAGGCCCTGGCGCGCGCGGAACGGGTGCTGAAGACCGGTCCGCCGCCGCTGCACGCCTGTGTCGCACACCAGGTGATCGGCATCTGGCAGCGGGACTTCGGCGATCTGCGGATCGCGCTGCGCCATCTGCGGCGGGCCCGTGATCTCGCGGCGCGCGCCGAGTCCGCGGAGCGCGAGGCGGATGTCCTCGCCACCCTCGGGGTCGCGCTGGTGCACGCCGGGCGCACCCGGCAGGGACTTTCGGCGTTCGAGCGGGGGGTGGCCCGGGGTACCGGGCACACCCGGGCCCGGGTGCTGTATCGCCGGGCCTATGTCTGGTGGGTGCTCGGCCGCCACCGGGAGGCGCTGGAGGACGTGCGCCGGGCGATCTTTGTGCTCCGCCAGGCCGACGACGTCATCTGGACGGCGCGGGCGCTGACGCTGCGGGCCACGGTGCATCTGGCGCTGGGCGCGGTGGACCGGGCGGACGCCGACTTCACGGCGGCGGAGCGGCTGTGGGAGACCACCGGGCAGGAGCACGACAAGGCCGACGCCGTGGAGAGCCGGGGGCTGGCCGCGTTCCGGTCGGGCGACATCCCGGCCGCGCTGCGCCTGCTGGACGAGGCCGAGGAGCGGTACGCCAAGCTGGGCACGCCGACCTTCATGCTCACCATCCGCCGCTGCGAGGTGCTGATGGCCGCCGGGCTGGCCCCGGAGGCGCTGGCCGAGGCGGACGCGGCGATCGCCACGCTCGACGGGATCGGCGGGCAGTCCACCCGCAAGGCGGAGCTGCTGCTGGCCGCCGCCCGGGCCGCGCGTTCGGCGGGCGACGCGCACACGGCGATCGCCCGGGCCGCCGTCGCCGTACGGCTGTTCGCGGCGCAGCGGCGCGCCTGGTGGGAGACGCACGCCCGGCTGGTGCTGATCGAGGCGCGCGTGGCGACCGGGCGCGGCTCGGGGCGGCTGGTCGCGGACGCCGCCGCGGTCGCCGAGCGGCTGGCGTCCTTCGGCTCGCCGGCCGCGCCGGAGGCGTCCTTGCTGGCGGGCCGGATCGCGCTCGGCCTGGGCTGGACGGCGGACGCGGAGCGGCATCTCGCGCTCGCGGCGCGCGGCAGACACGCGGGGCCGCCGCAGGCCCGGATGACGGGCTGGGCGGCGCAGGCGCTGCGGGCGCGGGCGGCCGGTTCCGGGCGGGGTGTGCTGGAGGCATGCCGGCGCGGGCTCGACGTGCTCGACGACCACCGGATGACGCTGGGCGCCTCGGAGTTGCGGGCCCGGGCCACGGCGCAGGGCGCGGAACTGGCCGCGCTGGCCCAGCAGGTCAGTCTGGCCCGGGGCGGTCCACGGCGGCTGCTGGAGTGGAGCGAGCGGTGGCGGGCCACGGTGCTGTCCGCGCCGCCGACCCGGCCGCCCGCCGATCCGGCGCTGCTGAGCGCGCTGACCGCGTTCCGGGAGATCGCGGCCCGCGCCGAGTCCGCCCGGGTCGAGGGCCGCCCGGTGCCCGCCCTGGAGCGGGAACAACGGCGCCTGGAACGGGAGATCCGCTCGCGCACCCATCACCTGCGCGGCGACGCCTCCGGCGACGGCCGCCGCTTCGACACCGCCCGGCTGCTGGCGCGGCTCGGTGACACGACGCTGGTCGAACTCGCCGTGCTGGACGGGCGGGTGCAGGTGCTGCTGTGCGGGCAGGGCCGGGTACGGCGGTTCGAGGCCGGGGCGCTGGCGCAGGCGCTGACCGAGGCAGAGCACGTCCAGGCGGGGCTCAGGCGGCTCGCCCATCCCGGGGCGGAGCGGCGGCTGCCGGTGGTGGAGGCGGCCGGCCGCCGGCTGGAGGAGCTGCTGCTGGGCGGTGCCGTGCGCCGGCTCGGCGGCGGCCCGGTCGTGATCGTGCCGCCCGGGGTGCTGCACCGGGTGCCGTGGGCGCTGCTGCCCGCGCTGCGCGAGCGGGTGCTCAGCGTCTCGCCGTCGGCGGGCAGTTGGCTGCGGGCCCGGGAGACCGAGGCGCCGCCGGGCGGCCGGCAGGTCTTCGTGCGCGGGCCCGGCCTGGCCACCGGCGGCGCCGAAGTGCCCGAGGCGGCCGGCCGGTACCGCACGGCGACGGTCCTGGAGCAGGCGGACGCGCGGGTGCCGCGGGTGCTGCGGGAACTGGACGGGGCGGCGCTTGCGCACCTCGCCGCGCACGGCACGTTCCGCGCGGACAGCCCGATGTTCTCCTCGCTGCGGATGGCCGACGGCCCGCTGATCGTGCACGACTTCGAACGTCTCGACCGCAGCCCGTACCGGATCGTCCTGTCCAGCTGTGACACCGCGCGGCTCGCCTCGGTGGGCGCCGACGAACTGCTCGGCCTGGTCACCGCGTTGCTCCCGCTGGGCACGGCCGGGGTGGTGGCGAGCAGCGCGCCCGTCAACGACGCGGCGGTGGTGCCGCTGATGCTCGCCCTGCACAAGGGCCTCGACGCGGGGCTCTGTCTGGCCGAGGCCCTGCGTGACGCGCGGGCGGCCCTGCCGGGTGACGCGGTCCACCAGGCGACGGGGTGGGCGTTCGCGGCGTTCGGCGCGGCATGAGACCCGACCGGCGGCCGCTTCGGATCGGCAACCGGTCGGGGTCGGCGATGGCCGGTGGCGACGAACGGCCGGGCCCACTCCGTGCCGGGGCGATGCGGTGTCAGCCCGATACCTGTGTCAGCCGGATACCGGTGTCAGCCCGCTGTCGATGTCGGGCCGCCGCCGGGTCAGCCCGCCGCCGGTGTCACGCCGCCGCCGGGTCAGCCCGCCGCCGGTGTCAGGCCGATGCCGTGCCCGGCAGGTCCACCAGCCAGGGCAGCGCGCCCCGGTCGCCGGCGCCCAGCCGGGTGTAGGCGCCGTACAGATGGTTGCCGACGGTGCGCACGGACAGCGTGAGCCGTTCGGCGATCTGCCGGTTGCTCAGCCCTGCGGCGGCGAGAGTGACGATCTGCCGCTGCCGGGCGGTGAGTTCGCCGAGCACCAGCCCGGCCAGCGCCGGGGTGCGGGCGCCCTGGCAGCGGCGGGCGAGGGCGACCGCGCGGGTGCGGGCGGTGCGGGCGGCGGCGGGGTCGCGGTGCGCGCGTACGGCCTGGGCGTACGCCTCGGCCGCGAACAGCAGGAAGCCGCGCTCCGCCAGCGCCGCGGCGGCCCGGTCGAGAGCGGGCCCGTCGCCGCGGGCGAGCGCGTCGGCGTGCCCGGCCAGCACCCCGTCGCCGGGCAGCCGTCCGACGGCCAGCTCGGGCGCGCCGAGGCGTACGGCGTCGTAGCGGGCGTACGCGGTGTTCTGCCGGCCGCCCGGGTCACCGGCGGCGTCGCGGCCGTCGGCGTCATCGGCGTCATCGGCGCGGCCGGCGAGTGCCCGTAGGGCGCCGTCCACGTCGCCGCGGGCCGCCGCGGCCCAGACCGCCGTGCCGTCCGCCGGTGACGGCCCGGCGGCGCGGTCCGGTGCGCCGCCGCGGCCCAGACCGCCCGCCGCCCCGCCTGCCGGGTCCCCGCCGGTCCGGCCCGCCTCGCCCGACTGGGCCGCGGCGAGGGCGAGTTCGGTGCGGCACGCGGCGTCGCCCGGCGTCGCCCGCAGCCCTTCCCGCGCCCAGGCCGCCGCGTCCCGCAACTCGCCGCGCAGCCGCGCGAACCGGGCCCGCAGCGCCGCGTATCCGGCCGGTACCGCCGCCCCCTGTGCGAGCAGCCACTCCCCCACCGGGGCCGGCAGCGCCCGTACGTCCATCGCGTCGATCCGCCGGGCCAGGGCCTGCTGTTCGGCGGCCAGGGCCGGGCCGTGGTGCCGCGGGCCGTGGGCCGCCCGCCGGGCCCGCAGCCGTCCCGCGCGGGCGCGCAGCGCCGGGCCGTGCAGCGGGTGGGCGAGGCGGACGGTGCCCTGCTCGTCGACGTGCACCAGGCCGTCGGCCTCGACGCGTTCGAGGGCGTCGATGTCGAGGTCGTCCGGGTGCAGCGGCAGGGGTTCGGCGAAGGCGAGGCGTTCCAGCACCTCGCGTTCGGGACCGCGGCGGTCCAGGACACCGGCGGCCCGCTCGCGCACGGTGGGTGTCATCGGCACCGGGCCGCGCCAGGCCCAGGTGTCCGTGCCGGGCACCGGGGTGAGCAGCCCCTGGGTGCGCAGCGCGCCCGACAGGTCGCGCAGCAGCCGCAGATCGCCCTGGCAGGTCCGGTGCAGCCGGCGCACCGTGAGCGGTTCCAGGGCGGTGCCGCGGGCGAGCAGACGGGCCGTCTCCTCGTGCGGCAGCGGCTCCAGGGCCAGCCGCGGCAGGAGTTCACCCGTCCACAGCCGGGACACCGCGCCCGGGACGGGGGCGCTGTCGTCGGCGATCACGATCAGCCGGGTGCGGCCGTGCACGGCGAGCTGATGGACCAGGGCGGCCGAGGCCCCGTCGAGCAGCTGGGCGTCGTCGATGACGAGGAGGCGCGTGCCGGACAGCGACCGCACCGCGCGGTGCAGCGAGAGGGTCCCGGGCAGCAGCGGGGCGAACGCGGCGAAGGGCAGCGAGCGGGTCTCGGGCGTCCCGGTCACCCGCGCGCAGTCGGTGCCGCGCACGGCCTCGGTGACCAGCCGGGTCTTGCCGCGGCCGGCCGGGCCGGTCACCACGATGCCCTGCCGTCCCCCGGCCAATGACCCGCGGATCAGCTCCAGTTCGTCCTCGCGGCCGGTGAACGGCCAGGGCAGTTCGAGGGTCTTGGCGTCCTGTACGTAAGTCGTCACGTCATGGTGAGTCCCGGTACTCACGCCTGATACAGGGGGACTTGAGTAGCCCCCGACTCAGGCGCGCCGGGCGGGGCCACGGCAGTCTTGGCGCATGACCCAGCGCTACTGCTCACTGCCGCAGCAGCCTGCCCCGTCCTTCGCGCCGGGGCTGGCCGCCGAGCGGCTGAGCGCGCTCGTCGCGGGGCGGCGCATGTGGGTCAACGGCACGGTCCTGCACTACTACTTCTTCGACGCCGACACCGACGGCTCCGTCATCCCCGTGCCGGGGACCGGGGAGACCCGGTGGGTGCCGTGGGCCGGCGCCAAGGAACAGTGCGATGTCGTACGGGAGTGCTTCCGCCAGTGGCAGGACCTCGGCATCGGGGTGATGTTCGCGGAGGTCGCCGACCGGCGCGAGGCGGAGCTGCGGATCGGGTTCCAGTACGGTGACGGCTCCTGGTCGCGGGTGGGCCGGGACGCTCTCGGGGTCGGTCTCAACGAGCGCACCATGAACCTCGGCTGGGACCTCACCCGGCCCGGGCAGCGGGTCACGGCCCTGCATGAGATCGGGCATGTGCTCGGCATGCAGCACGAGCACCAGAACCCGCTGGCCGGCATCCACTGGGACGACGAGGCGGTGTACGCCGAGCTGGCGGGCCCGCCGAACCACTGGAGCCGGGACAGGACGTTCTTCAACATCCTGCGCCGGCTGGACCCGGCCGAGGTCAACGGGTCGGTCTGGGACCCGCAGTCCGTGATGGGCTTCTGGTTCGGGGCGGGGCTGGTCCTGGAGCCGGAGCAGTACCACGGGGGGCTGCATCCGCCGGGCACGCTGTCCCCGGCGGACAAGGAGTTCGTGCTGCGCTGGTACCCGCCGGCCGGCCCGGACGCGGACGGACCCGGCCGGCCGGCCGCGCTGGTGCCGTTCCGCTCGGTGCCGCTCGGCCTGGGGCCGGGCGGGCAGGCCGACTTCACCGTCGATCCGCCCGAGACACGCGACTACTCGGTGGGCACCTTCGGCGACGGGGACGGCGTCGTGGTCGCCTTCGAGGAACGCGACGGCGTACCGCGCTACCTCGCCGGGCGGGACGACGGGGGCACACCGCACAACGCCGTACTCAGGGTCAGGCTCGTCAAGGGCCGCCGCTATTTCGTCCGTGTCCGCCTGTACTCCACGTGGGGAACGGGCGAGACGGCCGTCATGTGCTGGTGACAGCACAGGACCGCGCCACGCGGACGCTCGGACCACAGTCCGGCACCGGGGGAGCGGTCGAGGACGTCACCTTCGGGGGGCGATGTCGCTCAGACACTGTTCGGGGGGAGCAGAGTCTCAGCCGGACATCGCGGGTGACGTCCTCGACCACGCCACGCCGTGCGACGGCCGGGCTGCACGGCGCCCGAGCCGAGCCGGACGGTGGAGGCGGCGGCGGCCGTCAGCGCGAGGACGACCGCCGGTCAAGTGCCCGCCATCCCGGGGCCGAGGTGGTGCTCGGCGGACCGGTACCGGTGGTGGCCGAGGCGTTCGGCGCGCTGGCCCAGGTCGATGGAGTTGCGCGGCGCCTCGCCGGCCGTGGCCCCGGAGGGGACGGGGACCAGGTCGAGGACGCCGAGGGTGTGCTGGAAGGCATGCGGGCTCTCCCTCAGCGCGCGTCGGGCACGGGCGCGGGGCCCGGTGGCGCGAGCGCCGGGCCCCAGGGGAACGGCGGGTCCGGGATGTCCCCGCGCAGCACCGGGGCGACCTCGCTCTGGAACCGCTCCAGCGAGTCCCGGTGCCGGGTGTCGCTCAGCCCGCTCGCGTCCGCGGGCACATGCTGCACGGTGTGCCCGAGCCGCGCGTGGTAGCGGTGCACCTTCTCGATGACCTGCTGGGGGCTGCCGATCAGCGCCGAGCTGCGCTCGGCGAAGTCCTCCAGGGTCTCGAAGACCACGGGCAGGCCGGTCGCCCGCTGGAAGGCGAGGTTGCTCTCGAAGACCGGCCGGTAAGCGGCGAGCGCCTCCTGTGTGGTCCGGGCGACGCACAGGCCCGCCGAGCCGGCGCCGACGGCGATCGCGGCCGGGTCGTGGCCGTGGTGCTCCCAGCGTTCCCGGTAGTGGCGGACCAGTGCGGCGTACGGCTCCACCGGGTGGGTGACGTTCGCGGAGAACAGCGGGTCGCCGTAGCGGGCGGCGAGGTCCACGCTCTGCTCGCTGGTGGCGCTGCCGTGCCAGACCCGTACAGGCCGCTGGTAGGGGCGCGGCCAGACCTCGGCGTCCGTCAGCTCGGGCCGGAAGCGGGTCCTGGCGGTCACCCGGTCCTCGCGCCAGATCCGCCGGAACACCTCGTAGCTCTCGGCGTTGCGCTCCCACTGGTCCTCGGGGGTGACGTGGAACAGCTCGCGCTGCGCGGCGCCGTTGCCCTTGCCGATGATCAGGTCGAGGCGTCCGTCGGCGAGATGGTCGAGGGTGGCGTAGTCCTCGTAGGCGCGCACCGGGTCCAGCAGGCTCAGCGTCGTCACCGCGGTGAACAGCCGGATCCGCCAGGTGCGGGCGGCGATGTGGCTGAGCACGACCGGGGGCGAGGAGGAGATGAACGGCCGCTCGTGCCGCTCCCCCACGCCGAAGCCGTCGAAGCCCAGCTCCTCGGCGAGCAGCGCGTTGTCGAGGACTTCCCGGAACCGCTCGTGTGTCGTCTTCCGTAAGCCGGTGACCGGATCGGGGCGGTGCGCGATCAGGGTGATGGCGAGGAACTTCACGAGGCCGCCCGTTCCCGCTCGCCCCGCGCGTCGTCGGGGTGGGCGAGGCCGAGGTGGTCGCGCAGGGTGGAGCCCTCGTAGTCGGCGCGGAAGACGCCGCGCTCCTGGAGCAGCGGGACGACGCTGTCGGCGAACGCGTCGAGGCCGCCCGGTGTGATGTGCGGGACGAGGATGAAGCCGTCGGCGGCGTCGGCCTGGACGAACGCGTCGATGGCGCCGGCGACGGTGGCCGGGGAGCCGACGAAGGTCTGCCGGTTGCCGGTGTTGATGACCAGGTCGCGGATGGACCACCGGTGCGCGGCGGCCAGCTCCCGCCACTCGTGGGCGGTGGCCAGCGGGTCCCGGTACATGCGCACCTGGGCGCGGCCCCGCGCGATGTGCTCCTCGTCCACGTTCGGGTCGATCTCGGGCAGCGGGCCGTCCGGGTCGTACCCGGACAGGTCCCGGTTCCACACGAACTCCAGGTGCTTGATCGCGGTGGCGCCGCTGACCTGCTGCCGGCGCACCTCGCGGGCCGCGTCCTCGGCCTCGGCGTCGGTGTCGCCGAGCACGAAGGTCGCCGCGGGCAGGATGAGCAGCTGGTCGCGGCGCCGGCCGTGGGCGGCCAGGCGCCGCTTGACGTCGGCGTAGAACGCCTGGCCCTCCGTGAGCGTGGCGTGCCGGCTGAAGATCGCGTCGGCGCTCGCCGCGGCGAACTCGCGGCCCTCGTCGGAGTCGCCGGCCTGGAAGATCACCGGTCGGCCCTGCGGGGAGCGCGGCACGTTGAACCGGCCGTGGATGTCGAAGTGCCGGCCCCGGTGCACGAAGGCGCCGGCCCGGGCGTCGCGCAGGAAGGCGCCGGTGGCCTGGTCGGCCAGGATCTCGTCGCCGCTCCAGGAGTCGAACAGCTCGTTCGCGGTGGCCAGGAACTCCTTGGCCCGGGAGTACCGCTCCTGCTGGGGCAGGAAGCCGCCGCGGCGGAAGTTCTCGCCGGTGAAGGCGTCCCAGGAGGTGACCACGTTCCAGGCGGCCCGGCCGCCGGAGAGGTGGTCGAGGCTGGCGAACTGGCGGGCCACCTCGTAGGGCTCGTTGAAGGTGGAGTTGATGGTGCCGGTCAGGCCGAGCCGTTCGGTGACGGCGGCCAGCCCGGCGAGGACGGTGAAGGTGTCGGGCCGGCCGACGACGTCCAGGTCGTAGATCCGTCCGCCCTGTTCGCGCAGTCTGAGGCCCTCGGCGAGGAACAGGAAGTCGAACTTGGCGCGTTCGGCGGTGCGCGCGAAGTGCGCGAAGGAGGCGAACTCGATGTGGCTGCCGGCGGCCGGATCGCTCCACACGGTGGTGTTGTTGACGCCGGGGAAGTGGGCGGCCAGGTGGATCTGCTTCAGCGGCTTGCTCATGTCGGTGCGGTCCCTCCGGCTCAGACAGCTGTGTAGCGATTGGCGGGACGGGCGAGGCCGAGCAGCCCGCGCAGGGTGGCTGCTTCGTAGGCGCGCCGGAACAGGCCACGGCGCTGGAGTTCGGGCACCAGGCCCCGGGTGATCCGCGGCAGGTCGTGGCCGAGTACGGCGGGCCGCAGCCGGAAACCGGTGAGCCCGCCCTGCCGCAACTCGACCAGGAGGTCGGCGAGTTGGGTGGGTGTGCCGGTGAAGATCCGGGCGTCCGAGGTGTACGGCTCACCGGCCTTCTCGTCCAGGCGGGCGCGGCGCGCCGACGCCTCGGCGGGGTCGTCGTCGAGGAAGACCAGCAGGTCGCCGAAGAGGTGCAGGGGCTCTTCGGCGCGGCCGGCCGCCGCCTGTTCGGCCCGGATCTCGGCGACGATCGCGCGGGCCTGCTCCGGGTCGTGCGGGGTGATGTATCCGACGTCGGCCCGGCGGGCCACGAGCCGGTAGGGGACGGTCTGGTGGGCCAGCGCGGTGACGAGCGGCTGTCCCTGCGGCGGGCGGGGGGTGATGCTCGGGCCCTTGACGCTGAAGTGCCGGCCCTCGAAGTCGATGTAGTGCAGCTTGTCCCGGTCGATGAAGCGGCCGGTGGCCGCGTCCCGGATCTCGGCGTCGTCCTCCCAGCTGTCCCAGAGCCTGCGGACGACCTCGACGTGGTCGGCGGCCTCGTCGAACAGGTCGGTGACCAGGTCCTGGGCGGCCGGGCTGTCGTAGGCGTCGATCCTGGGCAGGGTGCGGCGGCCGAAGTGGGCGGCCTCATTGGGGCGTGCGGTGATCTGGACGCGCAGGCCGGCGCGGCCGGTGCTGACGTAGTCGAGGGTGGCGATCGCCTTGGAGATATGGAACGGCTCCGTGTGGGTGGCCACCACCGTCGGCACCAGACCTATGTGGCGGGTGAGCGGTGCGACGCGGGAGGCGATGAGGACCGCGTCGAGCCGGCCGCGCACCTGGTCGGTGCGCTCGTCCGGTTCGAACAAGCGCGAGGACTGCGGGCCCAGGCCGTCCTCGAAGGTGACGAAGTCGATCAGGCCGCGTTCGGCCTCGCCGACCAGATGGGCCCAGTAGCCGGCCGTGAACAGGTCGCGGGGGCGGGCGACCGGCTCCCGCCAGGACGCGGGGTGCCAGCCGGTGCCGTCGAGTGCTACGGCGAGGTGCAGGGGGGCAGGGGAGGATGAGGACACGAGTGGGCGCCTTCCTGGAGGTCCGTACGGGATCGCCGGCCCGCCCCGGCGGTGGGGGGCGGTGGCGGCTGGGGCAACGGGTCAGGAACAACAGAGCGCGCCGGCGACGCGCAGCAGATCGATGTGCGGCCTGGAGTGGAGCCGGACGGCGCGACGGACCCGCATCATGTCCGTCACCTCCGCCCGTCGTCTCGGCGGCCGTGCCGCCGCGCCGTGCACATCTCGGCGTCAGTCACAACACGCCGTCCCTCCGGTGTGTTCCGTGGCCGCGGCGGCGGGTCAGGAGTTGTCGAGGGGCAGTCCGGGCGGGTTGACCTCGGCCTTGCTGACGGCCTCGTCGGACAGGTTGTAGGCGGCCAGCCACTTGGCGTACTGCCCGTTCTCGATCAGGTGGTTGATCGCGTCGGCGACCGGCCGGGCGAGGCCGCTGCCCTTCTTCGTGGTCGCCGCGATCAGGCCCTGGAGGGTGGCGCCCGCGCCGGAGAAGGTGCCGCCGCTGCGGGTCGGGTTCGGTGATGTGGCCGTCTGCCTGATGTGGTAGGCGATCCCGGGGTTGGCGGAGAAGTAGGCGTCGATCTTGCCGCCGGTCAGCGCGAGCGAGGTGGCGTTCTTGCTCGCGTAGTGCTTGACGGTGAGCTGCTTGCCCTCCTTTTTCAGCTTCGCCTGCCACTCCAGGAGGATCTTCTCCTGGTTGGTGCCGTTGTCCACGGCGACGGTCCGGCCGGCCAGGTTCCGGTAGTCGCCGTCGAAGTTCCAGGTGCTCTTCTTCAGCACTTCGAAGCCGAGGTTGTCCTTGCGGTAGGAGGCGAAGTCGTACTTCTTCTTGCGTTCCTCGGTGTCGGTGATGTTGGAGAAGCCGATGTCGGCCCGGCCGCTGTCGATGCCGACGAACATGTTCTCCCAGGTGGCGTTGGATATGTCCGGTTCGAGCCCGAGCACGGCGGCGACCAGGCGGGCGAGGTCGGGTTCGGCGCCGGTGAGGGTCTTCTGGTCGGAGCCGACGTAGGCGAGCGGCGGGAAGCCGTCGGGCAGGGCGCCGACGACGATCTTCAGGGTGCCGCTGCCGCGGACGGACTCGGGCAGTTCGGCGCTGATCGACTTCACCTCCGAGACCTTGAGTCGGGTCTGTGTGGCGGCGCCGTTGGACACCCGGCCCACCGTGACCGTGCCCGCGGTGTCGGTGGTGGTGGCGGCGTCGCTGTCGCCCCCGCAGGCGGTGAGGCCGGTGGCGAGGGTGGCCGCGGCGGCGGCCGTGGCGATGCCGCGGATCAGACGGCGTCCGGAGAGCTGGCTGGGCATGGTTGTCCTTCGTCGCTGGGTGTGAGCGGGTGCGGGGTCGGTGGGTGCGAGCTGGGTGTGAGCGGGTGCGGGGTCGCTGGGTGCGAGCTGGGTGTGAGCGGGTGCGGGGTTTGCTGGGTGTGAGCTGGGTGTGAGTGGCTGCGAGAGAGCGGGAGCGCGGGAGTGCGGGAGGGTGCGGGGAACGGGCCGGTGGTCACAGGACCTTGCTCAGGAAGTCCCTGGTCCGCTCGTGCCGTGGGTGGTCGAGCACCGCGGCGGGCGTGCCCTGTTCGACGATCCGTCCGCCGTCGATGAAGACGATCCGGTCGGCGACCTCGCGGGCGAATCCGATCTCGTGGGTGACGATGACGAGCGTGGTGCCGCTGGTCGCGAGGTCCTTGATGACGGACAGCACCTCGCCGACGAGTTCCGGGTCGAGCGCCGAGGTCGGCTCGTCGAACAGGATGATGCCGGGGCGCAGCGCGAGGGCGCGGGCGATCGCGACGCGCTGCTGCTGGCCGCCGGACAGCTGGCGCGGATAGGCGCCCGTCCGGTCGCCGAGTCCGACCCGGGTGAGCAGGTCACGGGCGAGTTCCTGGGCCGCGGGCCGGGTGAGCCGCCCGGTGGCCACGGGGGCGGCGGCCACGTTGTCGAGCGCGGTCAGGTGCGGGAACAGGTTGAAGTTCTGGAAGACGAAACCGATCCGGCTGCGCTGGGCCAGGATGGCCCGCTCGCTCAGTTCCTTCAGCCGCTTGCCGCTGCGTCTGACCCCGATCGGTTCGCCGCCGACGCTGACGTGTCCGATCTCGGGCCGCTCCAGGTGGTTGATCACCCGCAGCAGCGTGGACTTGCCTGACCCGGACGGGCCGATGACGACGGTGACCTCGCCGGGGCGCACGGTCAGGTCGATGCCGTCGAGGACGCGGTGGGCGCCGTACCACTTGTGCACGTTGTGCACCTCCAGGGCGACGGGTGCCTGCTGGGCGGGCGGGCCCGCGGTCATACGGCGGCCTCCCGGCGCAGTCGGGCGCGCAGTGCGCCGAGGCCCAAGCGGGCCCGCTGCCAGGGCGTCGGCGGCAGGGTGCGGGTGGCGCCCCGGGCGAAGTACCGCTCGACGTAGAACTGGACGACGGACACGACACTGGTGAGGATCAGGTACCAGACGGTGGCGACCAGCAGCAGCGGCACGATGTCACCGGGATAGGTGCTGCCCATGGTCTGCACCGAGCCGAACAGGTCGAGCAGCGACACGTAGAACACCAGGGACGTGGCCTTGATCAGGCCGATGAGCTGGTTGACGTAGTTCGGGGTGATGGACCTGAGGGCCTGCGGGAACACGATCCGGGTGAACTGGTAGCGCCGCGGCAGGCCGAGCGCGGCGGCGGCCTCGTGCTGGCCCTGGTCGACGGAGAGGATGCCGCCGCGGACCACCTCCGAGGCGTACGCCGCCTCGTTGAGGCCGAGCCCGACCACGGCGACCACCATGTCGGTGGCCAGTCGCGACTCGTCGAAGGTGACGAACGCGGGACCGAAGGGTACGCCGAGGCTCACCGTCCGGTACAGGGCCGAGAAGTTGTAGAGGAAGATCAGTACGACGATGAGCGGCACGGACCGGAACAGCCAGGTGTACGTCCAGCTGACGGCGCGCAGCACGGGGCTCCCGGAGAGCCGGCCGAGGGCCAGCAGGATGCCGCCGAGCAGGCCCAGCACGGCGCTGAGCGCGGTCACTTCGAGGGTGACGAGCAGTCCGTCGAGGATGGTGGGGCGCAGGAACCAGTAGCGGAAGCGGTCCCACTGGTAGAAGGGGTTCGTGGCCAGCCCGTGCGCGATCTGTGCCACGACCACCAGCACGACGGCCGTGGCGATCCATCGGCCGGGCCGGCGCAGCGGCACGACTCGCTGAGCGGACAGGGTTTTTGACGGGGTGTCGGCTGGTGGCGGCGCGGTGAGGTACACGGCGCCGCCCGGGGATTCGGACATGGCGGGCTCCGGCGGGGTCGGGGCACCCCCGGGCCGGCGGCGCGACCCGTCGGCCGCGGCGGCGCTGGGCCGGCGGCGTCGAGCCGGCGGGCCAGGGTGCGGCGCGGCAACACGGGAGGGGCACGGGGACCGGGGAGGGGCGGGCAGCGGCACACCGCTCGGTCGGTGTGCGTCGGGAACGCGGGGGCCTGAGGCGGCGTCAGCCGCGGCGACGGGCAGGGCCCGAAGCGGTACACAGTGCGCTGTTCACGCGGAGCAGGTCGACCGCGCGGTCGGCGACGAGCAGACCCGCGTACGGATGTACGCGGCTTCGGGTGCGGCCGTCGGCCGTCCCGTCGGCTGCGTACAGGTCCGTCACTCGCGTCACTCGCATTTCCGGCCCCCGCGGGGCCCTCGCGCTTACCGAAGCGTCATCCGGTCCGGTCGTCACCTGGGGCACCCCACCGCGGCGCGAGGGTTGCCGGCCAGCGAGCCAGGGCTTGTCGCTGACACTCATGACCGTGCTGAGCGGTAAGTAAGGCAGGTGGGCCGACGTATGTCAACGCCCGTCCGCTGAATGGACCGGCCCCCGGCCCGCTCAGCCGCGCCGGGGCCTTGGGGCGCCGGCCGCATGCCGCGCCCAGTCCAGGATCTGCACGGCGGAGCCGGCCGCCTCCAGACCGGCGCAGCGGGCGTGATGACGGCGGGCGATGCCGTCCAGGTCGAGGTGCGCGCCGAAGGCGGGCCGGGCCGCCAGGCGCCGGGCGTGCGCCCACAGCGCCGGATGAGCGGCCACGCGGTGCACGGCGGCGGCGTCGAGGTGATGGCGGTGCACGGTGTCGAGTTGCACCAGCGCGACCCACACCTCGATGTCGGCGGCGGTGAGTTTGCCGCCGACCAGGAACTCCCGTCCGGTGAGCCGCCGTTCCAGTGCGGCCAGGGTGCCGAGCAGGACGTCGAGCGCCGCGGCCCGCTCGGCCGCGTCCGCGCCGGCCCGGCCCGCCCGCTGCGCCGCCTCCTCGATGCCCTGCGCGCACAGCCGCTCGATCTCCTCGATCCCGGCCTCGGTGCCGCAGGGGTAGAGCCGGTCGCGTCCGTCGCCGAAGCAGCGGTCGAGGTCGCGCAGGATGTCGGGGGCGTGGGTGCTGACGATCCGGCCCGACCAGTCGTCGCTGAGCACCGGCGCGAGCGCCGGTCCGGGGTAGCGGTGCGCGCTCGCCTCGTACAGCGGGCGCAGCGCCGAGTGGCCGCCGCCGGGACAGTCGGGGACGGCGTCGAGGAAGGTGACCGGACAGATGTCGTCGAGGGCGAGGAGGCTGTGGCCGACGGCTATCCGCAGGCCGTCGGGACAGGCGGTCGTGAGGTGGAGCCGGTAGCGGCGGGGCACGGCGTAGTGGCCGCTGCGCGCGTCCCGGCCGATCCTGCCCCGGAAGCGGGCGGGCCGCTGGGCGGACGGGAGGGCGGCGAGCGGCGTGCTGGACGTGGACATGCGTCTCCCCGGGTGCGGGCGCGCGGGTGTGCGCGGCCAAAGCGTCGTCGGTCGGTGGGTGCGAGGGGCCCCGGTCGGCCGGGAGCGCGGACGGTCAGCCCGGGAGGCTGATCGCGCTGCAGACCCGCAGCAGGTCGATGTGCCGGCGGGAGGTCAGCAGGGGCAGCGACGGCGCTCGGCGGCCACGGCCGGTGCTCGTCCCACGGCGCCCCATCGTTTCCCTACCTTTTCACTAGGATTCCCTTCTGGAGTGTCGATCCGCGCCCACAGGCACGTCAAGAGGGCGTCCACCCCTGGGACACCCCCCGCCGCGCGGCACAGCCGGGAGGAGGACGTAGGCACACCGGGAAGGGCGCGGCACACCCGGGAGGACGCGGCACACCCGCTTCCAGGTCGGGTCCCGCCGGTTCACCCGAACGGTCCGGTCACACTGGTCGGCCGGACTGCTCGGTGGTGGCGTGGAGGGACGTACCGCGTCGCGAGGAGGCAGCCCCGATGAACCGTCCGTACCGTCCCGCGCGTGTTCTCGCCTCGGCCCTGGCCGCCGGGTCGCTGCTGGCCGCCGGTGCCTGCTCCGACGCCGACGGGGCCTTGGACACGGTGCCCGCCTCCCCCGCCGTCGAGCGGTCCTCGCAAGCCGCGGCCGACCCCGGGCGGTCCCCGAGCCCGTCCGCCACCCCCGCGCTCACCAGGGCGGGCGCGAAGGCCGCGCTGATCACCGCGGCCGACCTTGAGGACGACTGGACGCAGGCGAACGACGCCGCCTCCTGGCGGGACAGACTGCTGATGGGCAAGGTCGACGTCGCCGCGTTCCTCAAGGGCAAGGCAGCCGCGGCCGACTGCCAGCGGCTCCTCGACGGCCTGTACTCCGACAGCCTGCTGGGCCGTGCGCCCGGCGCCTCGGCACTCACCGGGTTCACCGATCCGCGGGCCCGGCTGCTGTACCAGGTCGGCGACTACGGCGAGGCCTCGGTGAAGAAGTCCCTGGACTGGTTCCGGAGCCTGCCGCGCACGTGCGGCCAGTTCACCGCGACCGGGTCCGACGGCGGCAAGCGGACCGTCCAGGTGGTGTCGGCCCCGCTGCCCGCCGCCGGCGACGACCGGGCGGGTGTCACCGTGACGGTGAAGGGCACCGCCAACGGGCAGCCGATCACCCTCACCACGGATGTCGCCGCGCTCAGGGTGGTCGCCTCCGGGGCCACCGTCATCAACGGCGGACTCTCGGGCGCCGAGCGCACGAGCACCGAGGCGGCCGTGCGGGCGGGTTCGCAGCGGCTGAAGGACGTACTCGCCGGAAAGACCCCGGCACCCCACCCCAGCGAGTTCGACTGACGGCGTGCTGCGCGCGGGTGGGTCGCGGAGCCCGTCGGCCGGGACCGGCTCGCCGCACGCTCATGGGTCAGTGCGCCCGGCGTCCCTCGGAGCGCAGCCGCTCCCGCCATTCCTCCGCGCTGCCGCTGACCGGCTGCGTCGTGGCGATGAAGTCCTCCAGCACCGCCAGAAAACGCTGCGGATCGGCACGGAACGGAAAGTGCCCCGAGCCCTCGAAGATCTCCAGACGGCTGCCGGGCATCGCCGCGTGCGCCACGCCGGCGTGCCCGGCGGGCACCACCTGGTCGCGTGAGCCCCAGACCAGCAGGGTCGGCATGCCGGCGGTGAGGTAGCAGCGGTCCAGCATGGACACCACCTGACCACGCCAGTCCACCACCGCGCGCAGCGTGCGGATGAACGCGTCACGGGACGCCGAGTCGGGCAGGGCGTCCACCACGCGCAACAGGTCCGGCGCGTCCACGCCGAGCCCGGTGTCGAGCAGACGCAGCAGCCGGACCACGACGGCGGTCTGCACCCGTACCGTCGGAAGCCGCAACAGGGCCAGGCCGAGATGGGCCCCGGGCAGCGAGGCCAGGCGCAACGCCGGGGTGACACCGCGGCCCACCCCGCCGGTGCTCACCAGCGCCAGCCGCTCGGTGCGGCCCGGGTACTGGTAGGCGAACTGCATGGCCACACCGCCGCCGAGGGAGTGTCCGACCAGCGTCACCCGGTCGATGTCCAGCACGCCCAGCAGGTCCCGCATGCCGTTGGCGTACGCGGGGACCGAGTAGTCGCCGCGCGGCTTGTCGGAGCAGCCGTGGCCCAGCAGGTCCGGGGCGATGACCGTGTGGTGCCGGGCCAGCGCGGGAATCAGTTCGGCCCAGGTGTCGGACGAGTCGCCGATGCCGTGGATCAGCAGCACGGCAGGACCGCTGCCCGCCATGCGGAAGGCCCAGCGGTGGCCGTGTACGAACCGGTACTGCCGTGGGACGGGCTCCTGGATCGCACGCAACCGCGTGGACCCGCCACGCTGCGGGGGGATGCTTGCCACGGTGGCTCCTCTCCAGGGCGAAGCCCCTCGGCACCGGTTGACGTGCTCGTCACTCATACGCGCTGCTGGAATCTAAATCAACAAGTCGACTTATCGAAGTCGGCTACGTCACAGAACGACGCCAGTCGGACGTGAGATACGCCATGGCAACAACCGGATAAAGCGGACAGCAGGGGGCCGTGTGACGGCGGAGTCGCTGCGGGGAATCACGCCCGCGCTTGCGCGCTTCACAAGCGCACAAAACCGCCCGGTCTGCGGTCATCGCCACTGCGGAGCATCTGTCCGCGCCGGGTCGCGGGGTGGTCCGCCACTGGACCCGGATTCCGCCGGGTACCGGCGGTGCGGCACCACGCCGCCCGCCAACTGGGCTCCGCTGAAGGCCCGTTGCGACTCCGGCCGTCTCAAAGCTTGCGCACAAATTCCACACATCCTCTCTTCATACCGGCCCCGATGGTCTAGATTGACCGTGCTTCAGCTGTTCGGACACGAGGCGACCATTAATGATCTATAGGTCCGGTGCTGCGGAAGGCCGGCAGTCGTGTCCCCGGCGCCGGACGTGGGGGTGATCGATTCGTGGGGCCCGAGGGGGGTCCCGGGTGCGGGGAGCACCCGAGGCCGCGACGGGTTCCGGCGCACCTCAGGAGTCCGGCAGGACCGGCAAGTCCGCTGCCGTCAGGGCGGGTTGTCCACCTGTCTCTGACATAGCCGGGATGCCATGCGCGGGGGCGGGGGCCCCGGGGGAGGAACAGCGCGGCACGGGAGGCGGGGGCCTCCCGGGGGGAGGAACAGCGCGGCACGGGGGGCGGGGGCCTCCCGCGCGGAGAACAGTGCGAGGCGAACACGTCGAACCACTGCGGACCGGACCTGGGGGGTTCTGTGCGGCAAGGGGGATTGGTCAGCCCGTTTCCGTCGGCACACGGGCAACTGGCGAACGGGGACATCGGCCGGCCCGCGATCGACTGGGAGCAGCGGTACCGCCGTACCGTGATCATCAGCGACACCGCGGCCACCGCCTTCGTGGTGACGGCGATCGGCAACTTCTTCGGGGCCCGGGACGCGGCCAACTGGCACGAGAAGTGGGGGATTCTCGCATTCGGCACCGAACTGCTGGTGCTGGGGGCGCTCGCGGTGAGCCGGTCGTGGGCCCCGGCCGTGCTCGGCCAGGGCGCCGAGGAATTCCGCCGGCTCGGACGCTCACTGTTCGCGGCGACCGTCGTACTGGCACTCGGCGGGATCGCCCTGACCTCGCGCAACATCAAGCTCTGGATCTTCGTCGCGATCCCCGCGATCGCGCTCATCACCATGACCGCGCGCTATGTGCTGCGCCTGTGGCTGCACAGACAGCGCAAGGAAGGGCGATGCCTGCGACCGGTGCTCGCCGCCGGGAGCACCGCCACCGTGCGCGACCTGATCACCCGGACCCGTAAGTTCCCGCACCTCGGCTGGCGGGTGGACGCGGTGTGCACGACGGGCGGTGCCGGGCTCGACGGCGACCAACTGGACGGAGTGCCGGTCGTCGGCCGGCTGGCGGACGTCGCGGGTCACGTCCGCCGAGACGGCTACCGGGTCGTCGCGGTCACACCGGACCCGCACTGGTCACCGGACCGGCTCCAGCGGCTGGCCTGGAACCTCGAAGGCAGCGACGCCGAGATGATCGTGGCCCCCGTGCTGATGGAGGTGGCCGGCCCGCGGCTGCACGTCGACGCGGTGCTCGGGATCCCGCTGCTGCGGGTCAGCATGCCGTCCTTCACCGGGGGCCGCCGGGCGGTCAAGGAGGTCGTCGACCGGCTGGGCGCGGCGCTCCTGCTGGTGCTGTTCGCGCCGCTGATGGTGTTCGTCGGGCTGCTCGTGCTGGCGGACAGCCGGGGCGGGGCGTTCTACCGCCAGCGCAGGGTCGGCAAGGACGGCCGCGAGTTCACCATGTTCAAGTTCCGCACCATGGTCGCCGGGGCGCACGGGGCACGTGCCGAACTGGCCGACCGCAACGAGGGCGCCGGCCTGCTGTTCAAGCTCCGCCGGGACCCGCGGGTGACCCGGGTGGGAACCGTGTTGCGCCGGTACTCGATCGATGAACTCCCGCAGCTTTTCAATGTGCTCACCGGATCGATGTCGCTCGTCGGTCCACGGCCTCCGCTGCCGGAGGAATCCGCCGCCTACGGCCCGGACATCCGGCGGCGGCTGCTGGTCAAGCCAGGACTCACCGGCCTGTGGCAGATCAGCGGGCGCAGCGACCTGTCGTGGGAGGAGGCGGTCCGGCTGGACCTGCGGTACGTGGAGGACTGGTCGCTCGCCCTGGACACGGTGATCTTGTGGAAGACGCTGCGTGCGGTGCTCCACGGACAGGGGGCCTACTGATGCGCGGGAGCCGGCGACTCGACGGCCCGGCCGGCGCGCGGACCGCAGGCCGCAGGGGCCTGCCCGGGGGGAGGAACGAGTCATGAGAATCAGCGTGTTCGGGCTCGGCTACGTGGGCTGTGTGTCGGCCGCGTGCCTGGCCGGCATGGGTCACGAGGTCATCGGGGTGGACGTGAACCAGGTGAAGGTCGACCTGGTCAACGACGGCAAGGCCCCGGTGGTCGAGGAGCGGATCGGCGAGCTCGTCGCCGAGGTCGTGCGGACCGGAGCGTTACGCGCCACCGGCGACGTCGGCGAGGCGATCAGGGACAGCGAGATGTCGCTGGTCTGCGTGGGCACCCCGTCCGAGGCCAACGGCAGCCTGTGCACCACGTACTTGGAGCGGGTCACCGAGCAGATCGGCGCCGCGCTGGCGGATCGCGCCGGGCGCGGCGGGCGGCACACCGTCGTGTTCCGCAGCACCATGCTCCCGGGCACCTGCCTGAACCTGCTGGTACCGATCCTGGAGAAGTACGTCGGCGGCACGGCCGGGGCGGACATCGGGGTCGCGGTCAACCCGGAGTTCCTGCGCGAGGGCACGAGCGTGCGGGACTTCTTCGACCCGCCCAAGACCGTCATCGGCGAACTCGATGAGGCAAGCGGCGACGCGGTGGCGGCGCTGTACGACGGCTTGCCCGGCGAGGTGTTCCGGGTGCCCGTCCCGACGGCCGAGGCGATCAAATACGCGGACAACGCGTTCCACGGCCTCAAGATCGGCTTCGCGAACGAACTGGGCGCGGTGTGCCAGGCGCTCGGGGTGGACTCGCACCAGGTGATGGACGTGTTCCTCGCCGACCGCAAGCTGAACATCTCCCCCGCCTACCTGCGGCCCGGCTTCGCCTTCGGCGGCTCCTGCCTGCCCAAGGACCTGCGCAGCCTGGTCCACGCCGCGCAGCGGGCCGATGTCTCGGTGCCCATCCTCGCCCATGTGCTGCCCTCCAACTCCGACCATCTCCAGCGCGCGGTGGAGCTGGTCGAGCGCACCGGCAAGCGCCGGGCGGGCCTGTTCGGGCTGTCCTTCAAACCCGGCACCGACGACCTCCGCGAGAGCCCGCTCGTCGAGCTGGCGGAAAGACTCTTCGGCAAGGGGTACGACCTCAAGATCTACGACGCCAACGTCAGCCTGTCCCGGCTGCTCGGCGCGAACCGCGAGTACATCGAGACCCGGCTGCCGCACCTCGCGCACCTGCTCGCGGACTCCGTCGAGGAGGTGCTTGAGCACGCCGAGGTGTGCCTGGTCGGAACCAGGGATCCGGACGTGCTGTCGGCGCTGCCCCATGGCGACGGCCCGCTGATAGTCGACCTCATCCGCCTTCCCGACGCCGAAGCGCGTCGGGCCGAACCGGGGTACATGGGCCTTGCTTGGTGACACGTCGAGCGGCGACCGGCCGGGCCGGCGCGCGCTGATCCTCGTGGAGAACCTGTCGGTGCCGTTCGACCGGCGGGTGTGGCAGGAGTGCACGACGCTGCGCGATGCGGGCTGGACGGTGCACGTCATCTGTCCCCGGGGCAGCAAGCGGGACACGGAGGCGGAGGCGGAGATCGACGGGGTGCGGATCCACCGCTACCCGTTGCGCGCGGCCACCGGAGGACCGGCCGGATATCTGCGGGAGTACGGATCGGCGCTCTGGCACACCCTCCGGCTGGCCCGGAAGGTCGGCCCGGTCGACGTGGTGCACGCCTGCAACCCGCCCGACCTGCTGTTCCTGCCGGCCCTGTGGCTCAAGCGGCGCGGCGCCCGGTTCGTCTTCGACCAGCACGACCTGGTGCCCGAGCTGTACCTGTCCCGGTTCGGCCGCGGCGAGGACCTGCTCTACCGGGCCGTGTGCGCGCTGGAACGGCTGACCTACCGGGCCGCTGACGTCGTGCTCGCCACGAACGAGAGCTACCGGGACGTCGCGGTGCGCCGCGGCGGCCGGCGGCCCGCGGACGTCTTCGTGGTGCGCAGCGCGCCCGACATCGACCGGTTCCACCCCGTACTGCCCGAGCCTGAGCTGAAGCGCGGCAAGCCCCATCTGCTGTGCTACCTCGGCGTCATGGGCCCGCAGGACGGCGTCGACTACGCCCTGCGGGCCCTCGCGAAGCTGCGCGACGACCTCGGACGGACCGACTGGCACGCGGTGTTCATCGGCGCCGGCGACACCTTCGACGCGATGGTGGAGCTGTCCCGGCGGCTCGGGCTGTCGGAGCAGGTGCAGTTCACCGGGCGCATCGCGGACGCCGACCTGGTGCGCTACCTGTCCACCGCGGACGTGTGCCTCTCCCCCGACCCGTGCAATCCGCTCAACGACGTGTCGACCATGAACAAGGTCCTGGAGTACATGGTGATGGGCCGGCCGGTCGTCTCCTTCGATCTGAGGGAGGCGCGTGTCTCCGCCGGTGACGCCGCCGTCTACGCGTCCGCCGACGACGAGGCCGAGTTCGCAGGGCTCATCGCGCTGCTGCTGGACGATCCGGAGAAGCGGGACCTGATGGGCAAGATCGGCCAGGAGCGGATCAGCGGGCCGCTGTCCTGGCGGAACTCGCAGGCGTCGCTGCTCGCCGCCTACGCCGCCGCCTGCCGTGACCGCGCCCCGGCGCCGGCGGGCGGCCCGGACCGGGCAGGGCGGAGGCCGCGCCGTTGAGCGACGACACGATACGCCTGGTCACGATCGGGCGGATGATCCGTCGGCGCCGGCGGCTCCTCACCATCCTCACCCTGCTGGGCGCGCTCGTCGGCTACGGCACCTCTGTGCTGGTTCCGCCGCGCTACACGACGTCGGCGTCGGTACTGCTGCCGGGGGCGTGGGAGGAGCGCGAGCTGCTGACCCAGTCGGAGATCGCGACCAGTTCGGCCGTGGTGGACCGCGCGGCCGCCGCGCTCGACTGGCCCGGGGTCGACGGCCGCGACCTCAGGGACCGGGTCGGTGCCAAGGCCGCCGACGGGAACATCATCACGATCTCGGGCACGGCCGGCACCCCGGAGCGCGCACAGCGACTCGCCGACGAGGTGGCCCAGCAGTTCGTCACATTCGCCGCGCGGATCGTGGACGACGGCACCGACCCCGAGTCGGCGGCACAGCTCACGGCGCTGCAGCAGATGGTGGAGCGGACCAGCCGCCGTATCACCGAACTGGCCGACGCGACCGATCCGGGGCGGACCGTCGAGAGCGTGCAGACCCGCACCGAACTCGCGAAGCTGCGCACCTCGTTGCAGGAGGCCGTCAACAAGCTGGACCAGGCGGACCCGGCCGCCGGCAAGGCCCACATGGTCGTCATGGGTCCTGCGGCCCGGCCGGCCGGCGAGGCACCGCCGACGAGGATCCAGCTCATCGTCGCCGGGGCGCTGCTGTTCTTCCTGCTCGCGGTCATCGGCCAGCTGGCCGCCGCGCGGATGAGTCGCCGGCTGCGCACCCCGCCGGAGATCGCCGCGGCGCTGGGTTCGGCGCTGCTGGGTACCGTCGACGTGCCCGACGAACGGCCCGGGCACCGGGCGGAAGGCCGTGGCCCGCGGGCCCGGATCCGCCGGCTGCTGGGCGCCGACATCCGGTGGGACGTACCGACCCCGCCGGCGTCCGGCGACGAGACCGGCCGGCAGATCCGCTACCGGCGGGTGTGCGCCCGTCTTCGGGACCGGCTGCCGGCCCCCCGGCGGCTGCTGGTTCTCGTCCCGGACGGCGACGAGATCGCCCGCCGGGCCGCCGGGCGGCTCGCCGCCGAGGCCGGAAGCGATCCGCTGCTGCGGGTGGTGGGGGTCTGCGTGTCCCAGCCGCTGGTGGCGGACCGCGACGACGAGTCCGGTGCCCTGGTCGTGCTCAGCGCGGGCAGCTGGACCGCGGCGGAACTCGCCGGCATCGCCGAGGCGTGTGCGGACGCCAAGCACGAGGTCGTCGGCATCGTCCTGGCCGGCCCGGTCCTGGCCCGTGCGACGCGGTCCGCCGGCCGTCCCCGGCATGCCGCCGCGCCGGTGCTCGCGGTGGGCGACGACGCGAAGGGAAGCCCAGGGTGACGACGAGTACGACGTCGCAGTCGTCCACCGCCGCTCCGCTGCTCGACCTGCAGGCGCTGGTGGTGGCGGTGCGCAGGCGGCGCCGCCTGTGGTGCTCCATGGCGCTGCTGGGGCTGCTCGTCGGCGCGGCGCTTGCGGTCCTGCGGCCGCCGCCGCCGACCGCGGTGACCAAGGTGCTGGTCGCGCATCAGGAGGACCAGCCGAACGACCCCGGAACGCTGATCCGCACCGATGTCGCGCTGCTGCACACCACGCGGATCGCCGGTGACGCCCTGCGCTTGCTCCACTCCCCGGAAAGACCGGAGGACTTCATGCGGGACTACGGGGGGACCGGCTTGACCAACAACCTGCTCCAGATCACTGTGACCGGTGACAGCGACACGGAAGCGGTGACCCGTGCCAAGGCGCTGGCCGACGCGTTCGTCGCGGACCATGTGCGGCGGATACGGGCAGCCGCGAACGCCGAGGCCAAGGCCCTGCTCGACGAACGTGACCGGTTGCAGGGCGAACTCGCCCAGGTCGACAAGGCGATCGGAGAGGGATCACCGCAGGGCGGGCCGGAGGCGTCGGCGCACCTGGAGTCGCTGTTCGCCCGCCGGGCCGAACTCACCTCGCGGATCGCCGATTTCGGCCAGCGCGCCGCGGAGGCACGCGTCGGC
Organism: Streptomyces diversicolor; assembly: GCF_057537855.1. Taxonomy (NCBI): domain Bacteria; kingdom Bacillati; phylum Actinomycetota; class Actinomycetes; order Kitasatosporales; family Streptomycetaceae; genus Streptomyces; species Streptomyces diversicolor. The sequence continues at coordinate 304,516 of NZ_BAAJXA010000001.1, read as the reverse complement.
ACGCCCCGGCTCGTCGCCGGCACCCAGATCGTGGACGCGCCGCGCACGGTGCGGCACTCCCTGCCCAGGACCGCCGCCACGAACGCCGCGATCGGGCTCGTCCTCGGGCTCGTCCTCGGGCTCGCGGTGGCCGCGGTCGGCACGGTGGTGGCGGACCGCCCCGTGCTGCGCCGGGACATCGCGGCGAACCTCGGCGCCTCCGTCATCGCGGAACTGCCCCGCGGATCGGGCAGGCCGGGGCAGCGCCGGCGGACCCGGGTGGCACGCGAACGGCTCACCGCGTCGCTGGCCCGCACCGCGCGCGGCTCCGCGGAACCGCTGTCGCTGCTGGAACTGGGCTGTGCGCGCAGCACGGGCGTGATCGCCCTTGACCTCGGCAGGGCACTGGCGGCGAACGGGCCGGTGGTCGTCGTCGACGCGCTGCCCGGCCTGCACCTCGCGAACCGCCGCCCGAAACCGGGCGACCCCACCGTGGTCAGCGGCGAGCGTGCCGCGGCCGTGTCGCACCAGGAGCGCCGGCTCGGCGTCGGCTCGGTGGCGCCCGGTACGGCGTGGACCGACCTGAAGTACCTCGGCACACAGACCGTGCTCGTCGTGCGTGCCGGGCACGGCAGCGCCGCATGGCTGCACACCGTGGCGCGGCAGCTCGCGGACCAGCGCATCGCGGTGATCGGTGTGGTCCTGATCGACCCCGATCCGCGTGACCGGACCGACGGCACGCTGTGGGACGGGCTGCACACCGCGCTGCGCGGCCCGAGCGAGCGGACGGCCCGGCACAACGGTGGGGGTACCACCCACGCCGTTCAGGCAGTGGGGGACGGCCGGCGGCAGACGGAGCGGCTGCCGACGTGGGCGGCACGGATCCCCGACAGCGACCAGGAGGCGCGGTAGGACATGTGTGGCATCGCGGGCACATACCGATGGCCGGACGGGAAGGCCGTCGCCGACCGGCTCACCGACACCCTCGCCCACCGCGGTCCGGACGGGGCGGGCCGCTACAGCCACCCCGTCGGTGACGGCGAGGTGCACCTCGGGCATCGCAGGCTGGCCATCATCGACCTGTCCGGCACCGGCGCCCAGCCGATGGTCTCCGGCGGCCTCGCCCTGACGTACAACGGCGAGCTGTACAACGCGCCCGAGCTGCGTGCCGAACTGGCCGCCGCCGGGGTGCGTTTTCGCGGCACCTCCGACACCGAGGTGCTGCTGGAGTCCTGGCGGCGCTGGGGCACGGACTGTCTGCCCCGGCTGCGCGGCATGTTCGCGTTCGGGATCTTCGACGAGCGCACCGGTGACCTGGTGCTCGCCCGCGACCAGCTCGGCGTCAAGCCGCTGTTCCTGCTGCGGCGCGGCGAGGGCCTGGTGTTCGCCTCCGAGCTGAAGGCGCTCGCCGCCGTGACCGGCGGGTCGCTCCAGGTGGACCATGCGGCGCTGGTGGCCTCGCTGCTGTACTACTGGGTGCCGGACACCCGGTGCGCGTTCCGTGAGGCGGAGAAGCTGCCGCCGGGCAGCTGGCTGCGGTGCCGGCCGGACGGCCGGGTGGAGCGCGGCCGGTTCTGGAACCTGAAGGACGTCGCCGCCGAGGGCCGGGAGCGGGCCCGGGCCGGCGAGCAGCCGGACCTGGCCGCCGTCGTCGAGGAGTCGACCCGGCGCCATCTGCTCTCCGACGTGCCCGTGGCGACCTTCCTGTCCGGCGGGCTCGACTCCAGCTATCTGACCGCGCTGGCGGCCCGCGACCGACCCGGGATCTCCGCTTACACGATCGGGTTCCGCGCCGAGGACGCCCGCATCGAGGCGATGCCGGACGACCTGCGCCATGCCCGGCGGGTGGCCGAGCGGTTCGGCGTCGACCTGCACGAGATCGAGATCGCCCCGCAGGTCCTCGATCTGCTGCCGCGGATGACGTACCACCTGGACGAGCCGATCGGCGACCCCGCCGCGATCAACACGTTTCTGATCTGCTCGGCCGCCCGGGATGCCGGGGTCAAGGTGATGCTCTCGGGGATGGGGGCCGACGAGCTGTTCGCCGGGTACCGCAAGCACCTGGCCAACGTGATCGCGCTGCGCTACCAGCGCGTCCCGCGGCCCCTGCGGCGCGGCCTGTCCGGGGCCGTGGACCGGCTGCCGGTCGCGACGCGCCGCCGGGGGTACCGGTCGGTGCGCTTCGCGAAGCGGTTCCTGTCCTTCGCCGAGCTGCCGGAGGAGACCGCGTTCCGGCGCAGCTACACCATGTACGACCGGGACGAGTTGCTGGCCCTGGTCGATCCTGACCTGGCCGGGACGGTCGAGGACGTGCTGACGGAGCATGCGGACATCTACCGGGACAACGACCTGGACGACTTCGTCAACCGCATGTGCCTGGGTGACGCCCGGATGTTCCTGCCGGGCCTGAACCTCGCCTACACGGACCGGTCGAGCATGGCCGCGTCGACCGAGGTGCGGGTGCCGTATGTGGACGTCGAGGTGGTCAAGGCGGCGTTCGCCGTGCCCGGTGATCGCAAGATCGTCGGACGGCAGGGCAAGGCCGTGCTCAAGGAAGCGGCCCGCTCGATCCTGCCCCAGGAGATCGTGTACCGGCCCAAGGGCCTGTTCAGCGCCCCGCTGCGCGCCTGGATGAGCCGGGATCTGGCACCGCTGGTGCGCGAGGTGGTGCACGACGGTGTGCTCGTGCGTTCCGGGTTCCTGCGCCGTGACGCGCTGGCGCGGCTCGTCGCCGAGGACGCCGCCGGGCACCGGGACTTCTCCAAGCATCTGTGGCATGTGCTGACCCTTGAGTACTGGTACCGCGGCGCGACCTCGGGGGCCGGCCGGAACTCCCCCTCGGCGGCGTAGCGCCTCGCCGGCATAGAGACAACCGGCATAGAGACAAGAGGACTTCGGGTGAAACAGGTTGTGCAGAACTACAAGAGCGGCGAGCTGGCGCTGCTCGACGTGCCGATGCCCCGGTGCAAGCCGGGCGGTGTGCTGGTGCGGAGCGCCTACTCGCTGATCTCCACCGGGACCGAACTCATGAAGGTGTCCGAGGCGGGCATGTCGATGCTGGGCAAGGCCCGCTCCCGGCCGGACCAGGTGGCCAAGGTGGTGCAGAGCGTGGCCACCAACGGGGTGCCCGCCACCTACCGCAAGGTGATGGGCAAGCTGGACTCCTACACGCCGCTGGGCTATTCGCTGTGCGGGGTGGTCGAGCAGGTCGGCGCCGGGATCGAGGACGTGAAGGCCGGCGACCTCGTGGCCTGCGCCGGCAACGAGCACGCCTTGCACGCCGAGGTGAACTGGGTGCCGAAGAACCTCTGTGCCCGGGTGCCGGACGGCCTCGCGCCGCGGCACGCGGCCTTCGGCACCGTCGGCTCGATCGCGTTGCAGGGCGTCCGCCGCGGCGAGCCGCAACTGGGCGAGGTGGCGCTGGTCATCGGCCTCGGGCTGATCGGGCAGCTGGTGGTGCAGTTGCTGGCCGCCTCCGGTGTCCGGGTCGTCGGCGCCGACCCCGACCCGGTGCGCTGCGAGCTGGCCGCACGCCTGGGCGCGGCGGCCTGCGGCGATCCCGACTCCGCGGCCGTGGCGAACTCCGTCGCCGAACTCACCGGCGGCCTGGGCGTGGACCAGGTGTATCTGGCCGCCGGCGGCACCGGCAACCAGCCCGTGGAGCTGGCCGCGCGGATGAGCCGGGACCGCGGCCGGGTGGTCGACATCGGCAAGTGCCGCCTGGACCTGCCGTGGAACGCGTACTACGAGAAGGAGCTCGACGTCCGGTTCTCCCGCTCGTACGGCCCGGGGCGCTACGACCCGGAGTACGAGCTGGAGGGGCGGGACTACCCGATCGGCTATGTGCGCTGGACCGAGCGCCGCAACCTGGCGTGCTTCCTCGATCTCGTCGCCCGTGGGCGCGTCGACGTGGAGCCGTTGGTCTCGCACGTCGCCGACTTCGATGACGCCGTTCAGACGTATCAGCGCCTGAAGGACGGCGACTTGAAGGCCGTGGCCGTGCTGTTCCGCTACCCCGGCCACCCCGGCCACCCCGGCCGGGCCGCACAAGCGCAGGCCCCGGAAGTGGCCGTGCCCGCGGTGAACGTGAGACCGGGCCGGGCCCGGGCCGCCGGGACACCGGTGAAGCTGGCGTTCGTCGGCGCGGGCAATTACGCGACGTCGATGCTGCTGCCGCACCTGGCCCGGCGCGACGGCGTCGAGTTGTCCACGGTCGTCACCACGACGGCGCTGTCGGGTGCCAACGCGCAACGCAAGTTCGGCTTCGCCGAGGCGAGCACCGATCTCGACGCGGTGCTCGGCGACAAGTCCATCGACGCGGTGTTCGTGGTCACCCGCCACAGCTCGCACGCCGAACTGACCCGGCAGGCACTCCTGGCGGGCAAGGCGGTCTTCGTGGAGAAGCCGCTGGCGCTCACCGAGGACGAGCTGGCCGGCGTGCTCGCGGCGGTGCGGGAGTCCGGCAACGACCGGCTGCAGATCGGCTTCAACCGCCGGTTCGCGCCGCTGCTGAACGAGGCCAGGAAGCGGTTCGGTGCCAGGACCGGCCCGGCGAGCCTGCGCTACCTGGTCAACGCGGGCCGGCTTGAGCACGGCAGCTGGTATCTCCGACAGAGCACCGAGGGCTCGCGGTTCGCCGGCGAGGGCGGGCACTTCATCGACACGGCGAGCTGGCTGCTCGGCGCCGACCCGGTCTCGGTGTACGCGATCAGCACGCCCGGCGACGAGGACCTTCAGGTCGTACTGCGCTATCCCGACGGCTCCACCGCCACGATCGGCTACGTCACCACCGGCCCGGTCGGCCTGCCCAAGGAGACGCTGGACCTCGTCGCCGACGGCAAGGCGCTGCGGCTCGACGACTTCGTCCGTGCCACTGTGTACGACGGCCGCCGCAAGCGGTGGGTCGGCTCGCGCCTTCCCAAGGCCCGGGACAAGGGCCAGAACGCCGAACTGGCCGCGTTCATCAAGGCCGTGCGGACCGGCGGCCCGATGCCGGTGCCGCTGGAGTCGCTGGCCGCCACCACGGCCGCCACCCTCGCCGTGCGGGCCGGCCTGGCCGGCGGTGCGCCCGTGACGTTGGCGAGGGCGCGATGACGGTGAGCTCGGGAAGTCCTGGCTGGTATCTGCGGCGACTGTCCCGGATGGGACCGCGGGAGATCGGCGGCCGGGTGGGCGACACGGTGCGCAGACGGCGGTGGCGGTCGGCGCTGCCGGTGTGCCCGAGCGTGACCGGCGCCCGGTTCACCGCGGTCCTGCCCGCGGGCACGATCGCCGCGGTGCCGCCGGACGCCGCGAAACGACTCGTCGCCGAGGCGGACCGGCTGATGGCCGGGCACGCCGAGTTCTTCGGGGTGGACCGCGACGACCTGGCCGACCCTGACTGGTGCCACGACCCGAAGACCGGGCGCCGCGCTCCATGGGGCTACGCCTTCGACGTGCCGTACCGGGACGAGGACACGGTCGGGGACATCAAGCAGATCTGGGAACTGTCCCGGCATCAGTACCTGACCCAGCTCGCCGCCGCCTACGCGCTCACCGGGAACGAGCGGTACGCCGAGCGGGTGGCCGAGCATCTGCGGTCGTGGTGGGCGGCCAACGCGCCGCTGCGCGGAGTGCACTGGACCAGCGGCATCGAGCTGGGCATCCGGCTGCTGTCCTGGGTGTGGATCCGCCGGCTGCTCGACGGCTGGCCGGGCGCGGCCGGCCTGTTCGAGGGCAACCCGGTGGCGCTCCGGCAGATCTGGCACCACCAGCGCTGGCTGGCCGCCTTCCCGAGCCGGGGGTCTTCGGCGAACAACCACGTCATCGCCGAGGCCGCCGGGCAGTCCGCCGCGGCCTGCGCGTTCGGCTGGTTCCCCGCCTCGGCGCGCTGGCGGGCCGACGCGCTGCGGTCGCTGGAGCGGCATCTGCGCGGCAACACCTTCGGCTCCGGCCTCAACCGCGAACTGGCCACCGAGTATCACGGACTGGTTTTGGAGCTGGGCCTGGCCGCGGTGGCCGAGGCGGACGCCGCGGGCGTGCCGGTCCCCGCGTCCGTCCGGCTGGTGCTGCTGCGGATGACCGACGCGCTCGCCGCCGTCGTGGACGGCCGGCTACGGCCGCCGCGCCAGGGCGACGCGGACGACGGGCACGGTCTGGTCGTGGACGGCGCGGGCACCGACCGCTGGGCCTCGCTGCTGGCCACCGGGGACGCCGTGTTCGGCCGGCTCGCCTGGTGGCCGGAGGCGACCGGCACCGATGTGCGCACCCCGCTGCTGGCCGCGCTCATCCGGCCGTACGCGAAAGACGGCAGCGCACCGGCCGTGACCCGCCCGGCCAGCCGGCCGGCCCACTTCGCCGACGCGGGGCTCACCATCCTGCGCGGCCCGGCGGGGATCTGGTGCCGCTGCGACGGCGGCCCGCACGGATTCCTGTCGATCGCCGCGCATGCTCACGCGGACGCGCTGTCCGTGGAGGTCCGGCACGACGGGGTGGATGTGCTCGCCGACCCGGGGACGTTCTGCTATCACGGGCAGCCCGAGTGGCGGCGGTACTTCCGGTCGACCCTCGGCCACAACACCCTGCAGTTGGACGGCGGTGACCAGTCCGTCTCCGGCGGTCCGTTCCTGTGGACCCGGCATGCCCGCAGCCGCGTCCTGGTCGCGGACACATCCGGCGAGGGTGTGGCCCGCTGGTGTGCCGAGCACGACGGCTACCGGCCCTCCGTGCACCGCCGCCAGGTGGAACTGACGGCCGCACGGCAGGAGTTGAAGGTCGTCGACGAGGTGCGCGGCCCGCGCCGTGCGGTGCGGCTCGCGTTCCACCTCGGCCCGGCGATCGCCGCGGACCTGGAGGGGAACCGGGCGGTGCTCACCTGGACCCGGGACGGCGAGGACCGCTCCGCGGCGCTCGACCTGCCCGGGCAGATGTCCTGGCGGGCGCATCGCGGCGAGAGCGACCCGCCGCTCGGCTGGTACTCCGCCGGCTTCGGCCGCAAGGAACCCGCCACCACGCTGGTCGGCACCGGCTTCACCGACGGCGCGCAGGGGTTCACCACCGTACTCAGGTTCCGCGGCTAGGGAGGACGCGTGGGGATCATGTGGCGGCGCCGGGCGTGGCCGGCGGCACCGCTGGCGCTGGCCCTGCTGGCGGCGGCCGGCTGTACGCACACGCCGGACGCCCGGACAGAGCCGGCCGATGCGCCGGCCACGTCCAAGGCGCCCTCCGCGCCCGTGGCCCGGGTGTGCGCCGAGCCCACGGCCGGGCCGCGGAAGGCGCCCCCGGGCGCGGTGACGGTCGACCCCGCGGTGGTCGGTGACCTGGCCGCGAAGACCAGGAGCAGCCCCCCGGGCACCATGTTCTGGCTTCGACCGGGCAGGCACCGGCTCGATGCGGACCGCTACGCCCAGGTCATCGCCAAGAAGGGGAACCGCTACCTCGGCGCGCCGGGCGCGGTGCTCGACGGCCAGAAGAAGAACAACTACGCGTTCAGCGGTACCGCCCGCGACGTCACCATCCGCTATCTGACCGTGCAGCATTTCGTCGCGCCACCCGATGAGGGCGTGGTCAACCATGACATGGCCGACGGGTGGGTGATCGAGCACACGAAGATCCAGTACAACTCCGGCGCGGGGCTGATGGCCGGTGCACGCCAGCAGGTCCGCGCCAGCTGTCTGCGCGGCAACGGACAGTACGGAATGAACGCGTACAAGACCGGTGACTCCATTCGCGGCCTGGTGGTCGAGGGCAACGAGATCGTGGGCAACAACACCGACGACTGGGAGCGCCGCAAGCCGGGCTGCGGCTGCACCGGGGGCGTCAAGTTCTGGGCCGTCGACGGCGCGGAGATACGCGGCAACTGGGTGCACGACAACCGCGGGGCCGGGCTCTGGGCGGACAACAACAACAACGACTTCCTGATCGAGGACAACCTGCTTGAGGCCAACGACGGTGCCGCGCTGATGTACGAGACCAGCTACAACGCGGTCATCCGGAAGAACACGATCCGGCGCAACAACTGGGTCGAGGGCCGCAGGTACGCCGACCGCGGCGACGACTTCCCGTACGCGACCGTCTACGTGTCCGAGGCCGGGGGCGAACCACGGATCCCCGCGCGCACGGACAAGATCGAGATCTACCGGAACGTGCTGGAGGACAACTGGAACGGGATCACCCTGTGGGAGAACGCCGACCGGTTCTGCAACAGCCCGGCCAACACCTCGACCGGTTACTGCACGTTGCTGGTGAAGGACACCGACCGCTGCGCGAGGCCGGCGATCGCCACCGCACCGCTGTACGCCGACTGCCGGTGGAAGACCCAGCGGGTGGACATCCACCACAACCGCTTCCTGCTGGACACGTCCGTCGTCAAGTGCACGGCGAAGTGCGGCCGGATGGCGGTCCTCGCCAACTACGGCACCTATCCGGACTGGTCGCCGTACAAGGGCAAGCGGGTGGCCGAGGCGATCGCCCACAAGCAGCACAACCGCTGGCACGACAACGTCTACCGCGGACCGTGGAGCTTCATCGCGGTCGACACGGACCACAAGCTCGACTCCGGGCAGTGGCAGGGCCCGCCGTCCCGGCAGGACGCGGGCAGCACCTTCGACCCACGGGCCGGTGGTTGAGATGGAGGGGAACCTGAGGCGGGGCGTCCTGCCGGACGGACCGGACACGGCGGGCACGCGGCCCGGCGCCGAACCGCGCCCCGCCGGCACACCGAAGGCCGTCGGGATCGTCTGGGCGTTGCTGGGCCTCAACACGCTCGGCTCCGCCGGGGCGAAGACCATCGTCACGCTGCCCCGCTCCCTCATCCAGATGGTCACCATGGGCGCGCTGGCCGCCGCGTTCGCGCTGGCGCTCCTGCTCAATCTCCGGCTGCGCATCCGGGCCAGCGCCTTCCTGTCCCTGCTCACCCTGCTGCTGGTGCCGAGCGTGATCTCCAGCGCCAACCTGGAGGTCGGGTTCGGCGCGCTGTTCCGCTGCGCCCGGCTGGCTCTCTTCGTCGGCACGCTCTGGCTGCTCAGCCGCTGGTGGGACGGCGGCCCGACCTTCGTCCGGTACCACATCCGGATGTACTTCGCGGTGCTCGGGTCGGTGGCCGCCGGCCTGGTCATCTCGCCGGGCACGGCCCTGCCCGAGTACTACGGCGGACGCCTTGTCGGCGCGTTGTGGCCGCTCACCCCGCCGCAGATCGGACAGTACGCCGCGGTGATCATCGGGCTCACCGTGCTGCTCGTACTGGGCCGCCGCATCGACAGGGCCGGCGCGGCGTTCGTCATCGTGCCGTCACTCGTCCTGCTCGCGTTGACCCATACCCGGACGGCCACCCTGGGGCTGCTCGTCGGGCTGGCGTTGGCGATCGGCTCGCTCATCCTGACCAGCTCCGCCGCCCGCCGGTTCTTCGCCTGGGCGGTGCTGTGCGCCACGGTGGCCGCGGTGGTGTTCAGCTCGGCGCTGCAGGCGTGGTTCCTGCGTGGACAGAGCAAGGAAAACTTCTCCAGCCTGACCGGTCGGGCCAAGGTCTGGGACGCCCTGCTTGCGGCGCCCCGGACGACCGCGGAGTATCTGTTCGGCACGGGCCTCGGCGACAAGTCGTTCGGCGGGCTGCCGATCGACAACAGCTGGCTGGCCGTCTACAACGAGCAGGGTGTGACCGGTGTCGCCTTGGTGGCGGCGTTCGTCATCGTGCTGGGCGGCGTCGCGTTGCTGCGGCCGCCGTCGCTGTCGAGGGCCTGCGCGATCTTCCTGATCAGCTACGTCGCGATCTCGTCGTACACCGAGGCCGGCCTCGGCGACGCCTCGCCGTACCTGCTGCATCTGGCCCTGGCCGCCTCGCTGCTGGCGGCACCCGCCGCGCACGCGCCCCTGACGAAGGGCACGCCCCCGGCGACGCCCGCGGTCCCTCGACAACGCGTCCCGCGCTGGGCCCGTCATCGGGAGGTGAGCTGACCATGCACGTCCTCGTGGTGCACAACCGCTACTCCTCGGCGCAGCCGAGCGGGGAGAACAGGGTCGTCGACCAGGAAGTGGGGCTGCTGCGCGCGGCCGGCCACCGGGTCGAGGTGTTCGAGCGGCGCAGCGACGACATCGCGGACCTGTCCCTGCCCGGCAAGGCCGCCGTGCCGCTCCTTGTGCCGTGGAACCCGGCGGTCCGCAGGGAACTCACCGCGCGGCTGCGCACCGAGCGGCCGGACGTCGTCCACGTCCACAACGTCTTCCCGCTGCTGTCGCCCGCCGTCCTCGCCGCCTGCGCGGACGCCGGCGTGCCCGCCGTCGCCACGCTGCACAACTACACCCAGGTCTGCCCGCCCGGCACGCTGCACCGGGACGGCCGCACGTGCACCGAGTGCGTCGGCTCGACGGCGTCGCTGCCCGCCGTCCGGCACGGCTGCTACCGGAACTCCCGGCTCGCGACGGTGCCGCTCGCGGTCAGCCTGACGGTCAACCGGCGGCGGTGGTGGTCCGGCGTGCAGCGGTTCTTCTGCATCTCGGCGGCGCAGCGCGACGTCCTGGTGCGAGCCGGCATGCCGCCCGAGCGGCTGACGGTGAAGCACAACTTCGTACCCGACCCCGGCTCCTGCCGGGCGGGCGACGGCGAGCACCTGCTCTTCCTCGGCCGGCTCGCCGAGGCCAAAGGGGTGCGGCTGCTCATGGGCGCGTGGGACGAGATCGCCGCGGACGGCGGTGTGGGCGTGCCGCTCGTGCTCGCGGGCGCGGGGCCACTGGAGCGTGAGGTGACCGCCTGGGCCGCGGGCCGGGACGACGTGCGCTACGTCGGCCTGCTCGACCCGGATCAGTGCCGGCAGGCAGTCGGACGGTCGGTCGCCGTGGTGGCTCCCTCGTTGGCCCTGGAGACGTTCGGGCTGGTGGTCGCGGAAGCGATGGCGGCCGGGGTCCCGGCCGTCGCCGCCGGTCACGGCGCCTTCGCAGAACTCGTCGAGGACGGGGTGACCGGGCTGCTGCACCGGCCGGGCGAGCCCGCCTCGCTGGCGTCCTGCCTGCGCCGGATCACAGCCGGGCAGGCCCTGGGCCGGGAGATGGGCCGGGCGGCCCGGCGCCGTTACGAACAGCGCTTCAGCCCGGCCGTCGGCCTGGAACGCCTGGTGGAGGGGTACCGCACCGCGATCGCGGGCCGGTTGGAATCGATGGGGGACGGAATCAATGGGGGGCAGTAGATGACACGATGCCGACTGTGCGGCTCGGCGGCGCTGGCGAGCGTCGTCGATCTCGGGGCGACGCCGCCGTGTGAGAGCTTTCTCGCCGCGGACCGACTGGACCGGCCGGAGCCGGCGTACCCGCTGCATCTGCGGGTCTGCACGGACTGCTGGCTGGCGCAGATACCTCCGCTGATCACACCGGAGGAGACGTTCACGCAGTACGCGTACTTCTCCTCCTACTCGACGTCCTGGGTGGAGCACGCGCGTACGTTCGTCGCCGACGCCGTACAGCGGCTCGCGCTGGGGCCCGACGCCTTCGTGGTCGAGGTCGCGAGCAACGACGGGTATCTGCTCAGGCACATGGTGGACAGGGGGATCCGCTGCCTCGGCATCGAGCCGTCGGTGAACGTGGGCGCCGCGGCGCGGGACGCGGGTGTGCCCACGCTCACGGCGTTCCTCGACCCGGCCACCGGCTCCGGCGTCCGCGCCGAGCACGGCCCGGCGGATCTGGTCGTGGCCAACAACGTGTACGCGCACATCCCCGACGTGGTCGGGTTCACCCGGGGCCTGCGCGCCCTGGTCGCCGACGACGGCTGGGTCTCCATCGAGGTGCAGCATCTGCTGACCCTGATCGAGCAGAACCAGTACGACACGATCTACCACGAGCACTTCCAGTACTACTCGGTCGCGTCCGCGATCCGGGCGCTTGCGAGCGGCGGACTCGCGCTCGTGGACGTCGAGTTGCTGCCCACGCACGGCGGCTCCGTCCGGCTGTGGGCCCGGCCGGCCGAGGCGGCGGGCGAGCCGACCCGGCGGGTGGCCGATGTGCTGGACCGGGAGAAGGCCGCCGGACTGCGGGAGCTTGCCGGGTACTCCGAGTTCTCCGCCCGGGTGGCCAAGGTCCGCCGGGACCTTCTGAAGTTCCTCATCGGGGCGGCCGAGCGCGGCGAGACGGTCGTCGGCTACGGCGCACCGGGCAAGGGCAACACCCTGCTCAACCACTGCGGCATCCGGCCCGATCTGCTCCCGTACACGGTCGACCGCAACCCGTACAAGCACGGCAGGTTCACCCCGGGCACCCGCATCCCGATCCTGCCGCCCGAGCGGATCGGCGCCGACCGGCCCGACTACGTCCTCGTCCTCCCGTGGAACCTGCGGGCCGAACTGGTCGGGCAACTCTCCTTCATCCACGAGTGGGGCGGCCGGCTGGTCTTCCCCATCCCGGAACTGAGCATTGTCGAGGTCGCGTCGTGAAAGGGCACAGCATGAAGGTCGTACTGTTCTGCGGCGGCTACGGGATGCGGATGCGCAGCGGAGCCCTCGACGACATGCCCAAGCCGATGGCGATGGTCGGCCCCAGGCCGCTGATCTGGCATGTCATGCGCTACTACGCGCACTTCGGGCACACGGAGTTCATCCTGTGCCTCGGGTACGGGGCGCACCACATCAAGGAGTTCTTCCTCAACTACGAGGAGACGACGTCCAACGACTTCGTGCTGCGGGGCGGGCGGACCGAGCTGCTGTCCACCGACATCGCCGACTGGACGATCACGTTCGCGCAGACCGGCGTCGAGTCACCGATCGGGGAGCGGCTGCGCCGGGTGCGGCACCATCTGGACGGCGACGAGATGTTCCTCGCCAACTACGCCGACGTGCTCACCGACGCCCCGCTGCCGGAGATGATCGACCGGTTCGCCCGGCGCGACGCCGGTGCGTCGATGATGGTGGTGCCGCCGCAGTCCTCGTTCCACTGCGTGGATCTCGGCGACGACGGCCTGGTGGGGGGCATCACCCCGGTGAGCGAGCTGCCGTTGTGGGAGAACGGCGGCTACTTCGTGCTCCGCCAGGAGATCTTCGAGCACCTACCGGAGAACGGGGACCTGGTCGCCGACGGATGCGCCGAACTGGCCAAGCGGGGACGGCTGGTGGCGCACCAGCACCGCGGCTTCTGGAAGCCGACCGACACCGTCAAGGAGCGGGCCGCGCTCGACGACGCCTACACCCGGGGCGACCGCCCGTGGGCCGTGTGGGAACGCGACGCCGCGGTGAGGACCGCGTGATCCGGCTCGGCGCCGGGCGCCTGGACCGGCTCGTCGCGTTGGGCGCGCACTGCGACGACATCGCCATCGGCGCCGGCGGCACCCTGCTGACGCTGTGCCTGGCGCGGCCGGGTGTCCGCGTCGACGCGCTGGTGCTCTCCGGCGGTGGCGGCGAGCGGGAGCAGGAGGAGCAGGCCGCGCTCGCCGCGTTCTGCCCGGGCGCCGACCTGCGGCTGACCGTGCTCAAGCTGCCGGACGGCCGGCTGCCCGCGCACTGGGACGAGGCCAAGGCCGCTATCGAGGAGGTGCGGGCGCGCACCGAGCCGGACCTGGTGCTGGCCCCGCGCACCGATGACGCGCACCAGGATCACCGCGGCCTGGCGAAGCTGGTGTCCACCGCGTTCCGCGACCACCTCGTGCTCGGCTACGAGATCGTCAAGTGGGACGGCGATCTGGGCCGTCCGGCGGCCTACCAGCCGCTGTCGCCGGACGTCGCCGAACGCAAGGTGCGGCTGCTGCAGGAGCACTACCCCTCGCAGCGGCACCGGCCCTGGTACGACCGGGAGGCATTCCTCGGCCTTGCCCGGATCCGCGGCATCGAATGCCACGCGCGCTACGCCGAGGCGTTCGCCGTCACCAAACTCACTCTCAACCTGGGGGGTTGAACCTTGCGCGTACTGCTGACCGGGCACCAGGGCTATCTGGGCACCGTGATGGCTCCGGCGCTCACGGCCGCCGGGCACGACGTCGTCGGTCTCGACGCGGGACTGTTCGCCGACTGCGTGCTCGGGCCGCCGCCCGCCGACCCGCCGGGGTACCGGGTGGACCTGCGTGATGTCACGGCCGACCAGGTGGCCGGGGTGGACGCCGTGATCCACCTGGCCGCGCTGTCCAACGACCCGCTCGGAGCGCTGGCGCCCGACCTGACCTACGACATCAACCACCACGCGTCCGTGCGGCTTGCCCGGCTGGCCCGCGACGCCGGAGTGCGGCGCTTCCTGTACGCGTCGACCTGCTCGGTCTACGGCGCCGCCGGCGGTGGCGACCTGGTGACCGAGGACGCGCCGCTGCGCCCGGTGACGCCGTACGCGGAGTCCAAGGTGCGGGTGGAGGACGACCTGCACGCGCTGGCCGACGGCGACTTCAGCCCGGTGTTCCTGCGCAACGCCACCGCCTTCGGCCACTCGCCCCGGCTGCGCGCCGACATCGTGCTGAACAACCTGGTGGGGCACGCCCTGTTGTCCGGCGAGGTCCTGGTGCTCTCCGACGGCACGCCCTGGCGCCCGCTGGTGCACGCCGCCGACATCGCACGGGCCTTCACGGCCGCGCTGACCGCGCCGCGGGAGGCGGTGCACGACCGGGCGTTCAACATCGGCAGCGAGACCAACAACGTCACGGTCGCCGAGATCGCCGAGCAGGTCGCCGCGGCGGTGCCCGGATCCAAGGTGGTGATCACCGGGGAGACCGGTGCCGATCCGCGGTCGTACCGGGTGGACTTCTCCCGGTTCCGGGCCGCCGTGCCCGGCTTCGACTGCGCGTGGACGGTGAAGCAGGGCGCGCTCGAACTCGCCGACGCCTACCGGACGTACGGGCTGACCCGCGAGGACTTCGAGCGCCGCTTCACCCGGCTCGCCGTGCTGCGCGCCGCGTCCGACGCCGGCGCCGTCGACGCCACCCTGCGGCGGCGCCGGTGAGCACGGCCGGCGAGCAGATGTACGCCCTGGTGGAGCGGTTGTATCCGCTGTGCCGGAGCATCACGGGCGACGGCGTGCGCGCCACCTTGAAGATCGTCGACGAGTACGTTCCGTTGCAGATGCACGAGGTGCCGACCGGGACGCAGGTGCTCGACTGGACGGTGCCCAAGGAGTGGAACATCCGGGACGCGTACATCGCGGACAGCGCCGGCCACCGGGTCGTCGACTTCGCCGCGTCCAGCCTGCATGTGCTCGGCTACAGCGTGCCGGTGTCGGCGACCATGCCGCTGGCCGAGCTGCGCGGCCATCTGCACACCCTGCCCGAGCACCCGGACTGGGTGCCGTACCGCACCAGTTACTACCGGCCGGACTGGGGGTTCTGTCTGGCCCACAAGACCCTGGACGAGCTGCCGGACGGCGAGTACCAGGTGCACATCGACTCCACGCTCGCAGACGGTCACCTCACCTACGCCGAACACGTCGTCCCCGGGCGGGTCCCCGACGAGGTGATCGTCTCCTGCCACGTCTGCCACCCGGCGCTGGCCAACGACAATCTGGCCGGCATCGCGGTGGCGACGTTCCTGGCCCGGGCGCTGGCGGAGCGTACGCCGTACTACACCTACCGGTTCCTGTTCGCGCCCGGCACCATCGGGGCGATCACCTGGCTGGCCCGCAACAAGGAACGGGTGGAACGGGTCAAGCACGGGCTCGTGCTGGCCTGCGCCGGCGACCCGGGCCGGCTGACGTACAAGCGGAGCAGGCGCGGCGACGCGGACATCGACCGGGTGCTGCACCATGTGCTGGCCACCTCCGGACGCCCGCACCGCATCACCGAGTTCACGCCGTACGGCTACGACGAGCGG
Source organism: Streptomyces diversicolor (assembly GCF_057537855.1). Taxonomy (NCBI): domain Bacteria; kingdom Bacillati; phylum Actinomycetota; class Actinomycetes; order Kitasatosporales; family Streptomycetaceae; genus Streptomyces; species Streptomyces diversicolor. Next base: position 288,803 of record NZ_BAAJXA010000001.1, on the reverse strand, counting down.
CAGTTCTGCTCCCCCGGGTTCGATCTCGGTGTGGGTTCGCTCACCCGCACCCCGTACGCCGGCTATCCCGAGTACCACACGTCGGCGGACAACCTGGACTTCGTCTCCCCGCAGGCGATGGCGGACACCCTCGCCGTCTGCCGTGAGGCATGCGCCGTGCTCGACCGCAACCGGCGGTACGTCAACCTCAGTCCCTACGGCGAACCGCAGCTGGGCCGGCGCGGGTTGTACGACTCGCTCGGCGGCCGCAGCGACGCGAAGCAGGCCCAGATGGCCATGCTCTGGGTGCTCAACCTCTCCGACGGAGAGCACAGTCTGCTGGACGTCGCCGAGCGGTCCGGGCTGCCGTTCGCCACCGTCGCCGACGCGGCCGACGCCCTGCGCGACGCCGGGCTGATCAAGGCATGACGCCGATGACCGGCGAGGAGGAGATGCGGCGGACCACGGGGCCACCGGCCGGATCCGCCAAGCGGGCCCTGGTCGGCCGGCTGTCCTGGGGGCTGGCCGACCAGGCGGCCTCCAGCATGTCCAACTTCGTGGTGGGCATCTACGTGGCCCGCTCGCTGGGGGTGACCGCGTTCGGTGTGTTCAGCCTCGCCTGGGTGACCTACGGCGTGGTGCTCAACGTCTCCCGCGGGCTGGCCACCGACCCGCTCGTGGTGCGTTTCAGCGGCGTGCCGGAGTCGTCCTGGCGCGGGGCGGTGGCCCGGTCGTCGGGTACCGCGCTCGGTGTCGGTACCGCCCTCGGCGCGGCCTGTCTGGTGGCCGGGCTCGCGCTCGGCGGCCGTGTGGGGCCCGCGTTCGCCTGCCTCGGCGTCGTACTGCCGGGGCTGCTGGTCCAGGACGCGTGGCGGTTCGCGTTCTTCGCCGCCGGCACCGGGCGCAAGGCGTTCGTCAACGACCTCGTGTGGGGCGTCGTGCTCGTCCCGGCCATGGTGGTGGCGGCCCGCGTGGGCAGCGTGGCCGCTTTCGTGCTCGCCTGGGGCGCGTCCGCCGCGGTGGCCGCGGTGTACGGCTGCTTCCAGTCCGGCATCCGGCCCCGGTCGACCGGGGCGCGCGCGTGGCTTCGTGAGCACCGCGACCTCGGCTACCGGTACCTGGTCGAGAACATCAGCAACAGCGGCGCGAGCCAGCTGCGGGCGTACGGGCTCGGCGCGATCGCCGGGGTCGGCGCGGTGGGCGTGATCCGGGGCGCCGAGCTGCTGCTCGGCCCGTTCATGGCCGTGCTGATGGGTCTTTCGCTGGTCACCGTCGCGGAGGCGGCCCGGGTGCTGCGGCGGGCCCCGCACCGCCTCGGCACCTTCTGTCTCCTGCTCGGCGGCGGGCAGGCCGTCGCCGCGCTGCTGTGGGGCGGGGCGCTGCTGCTGGTGCCGGACCGGGCCGGCGAGCTGGTGCTCGGCGGCGTCTGGAGCTCCGCCTCACAGCTGATCGTGCCGGTCACGCTGGGCGTCGCGGGCGCCGGCCTCGGCACCGGCGCGGCGGCCGGGCTGCGCGCGCTCGGCGCGGCCCGGCGCAGCCTGCGCAGCCAACTGATCGCCTCCGCCTGCTATGTCGCCGGCGGGCTGGGCGGCGCGGCCGTGGCCGGCACGGTCGGCTCGGCCTGGGGCGTCGCCGCCGCGACCGGCTGCGGCTCGGCCGTGTGGTGGCTGCAGCTGCGCCCCGCCCTGCGCGGGCACCACCACAACCCCATCCCCGAAGTGAGGACGTCATGACCGCCCACCCCCGGCTGAGCATCGGCCTGCCCGTGTACAACGGCGAGGAGTATCTGGCCGAATCGCTCGACGCGCTGCTCGGCCAGACCTACGAGGACTTCGAGCTGGTCGTCTCCGACAACGCCTCGACCGACGGGACTGGGGAGATCTGCCGCGCGTACGCCGCGCAGGACTCGCGCATCCGGTACATCCGGCTGCCCCGGAACATCGGCGCCGCGCCGAACCACAACTATGTGTTCACCGAGTGCCGCGGCGAGCTGTTCAAGTGGGCCTCGCACGACGACCTGTACGCCCGGGACCTGCTACGGCGCTGCGTTCAGGCGCTGGACGAGCGGCCGGAGGTGATCCTCGCGCACGCCGACCAGGCGGTCATCGACGGCGACGGCCGGGTGAAGGTCCCCTACGAGTACGGGCTCGCCACCGACTCGCCGAGCGCGCCCGAGCGGTTCCGCAGCATGCTGTTCGAGCCCGGCGGCGACGACTTCTACGGGGTGATGCGGGCCGACGTGCTGCGCCGGGTGAAGCCGCACGACAGCTACCACCACGCGGACCGCACGTTCGTCGCCGAGATCGGCCTGCACGGACCCTTCCACCAGGTGCCGGAGCTGCTGTACTTCCGCCGCGACCACCCCACCCGGGCCGAGCGGGCGAACCCGTCCAAGCGTGCCCGGTGCGTCAACCTGGACCCGCGCCGGGCCGGTCCGCTGCACCCGACGCCCCGGCTGCTCGCCGAGTACGTCTGGGGGTTCGTCGCGGCGATCCGGCGGGCGCCGCTGTCCCCGGCCGACCGGCGCGCCTGCTACCGGCACCTGGCCGCGTGGCTGGCCAGCCGGGCCCGGCCGGGCGCCGGCGAGCGGGTCGAGGACCGCGCCCCGGTCGACCCGGACCGGCTCACCGTCCGCGTCGACGACCTCGTCGCCGGCCGTGAGGGGAGGCGGGCGTGACGTCCGCGCACGAAACCCCGGTGCGCGTCGGGGTGTTCGGGCTGCTCGGCTCCGGCAACCTCGGCAACGACGGGTCGCTGGAGGCCGTGCTCGGGTACCTGCGCGCCGGGCATCCGGAGGCGGTCGTGGACGCGCTGTGCGGCGGACCCGAGGTCGTCTCGGCCCGGTACGGGATCCCCGCGACGCGGCTGCACTGGTACCGCGGGGAGTACCGGACCGCGGCAGGTGCGGGCGCGGTCGCGGCCAAGGGGCTCGGCAAACTCGTCGACGCCGTGCGCACCGCCGCCTGGGTGCGCCGGCACGAGGTGGTGATCGTGCCGGGCATGGGCGTCCTGGAGGCCACGCTGCCGCTGCGGCCCTGGGGCTTCCCGTACGCGCTGTTCCTGCTGTGCGCGTCCGGCCGGCTGTTCGGCACCCCGGTCGCGCTGGTCGGTGTCGGCGCCGCCCCGATCGGCAACCGGGCGACCCGGGCCCTGGTGCGCTGGTCGGCGCGGCTGGCCGCCTACCGGTCGTACCGGGACGTCCCGTCCCGCGACGCGATGCGGGAGATGGGCGTGGACACCGCGCGCGACGAGGTCCACCCGGATCTCGCGTTCGCCCTGCCGACGCCGCCGGCGAGCGCGCCCTCGGGCCGGCCGGGCCATGTCTGTGTCGGCGTCATGGCCTTCCACGGCGGCGACGACGACCGCGCCCGGGCCGAGGAGATCCACCGGCGCTATCTCGACGGGACGACCCGGTTCGTGCGCGCGCTGGTCGAGGACGGCAGGCCGGTCCGGCTGCTCACCGGCGACCGGGTCGACGCGCAGGTGGTCGCCGCGATCCTCGACGCGGTGGACTCACCGCTGGTCACCGCCGCCGAGACGGCCTCGCTCGCCGATGTGATGAAGGAGACGGCGGCTGCCGACACCGTGGTGGCGACCCGGTATCACAACCTGATCTGCGCGCTGAAGGCCGGCACGCCGACGCTCGCCCTCAGCTATGCGGCGAAGAGCGACGCGCTCATGGCCCAGATGGGTCTTGCCGCGTACTGCCACCCGGCTCGCGAGGTCGACGCCGACCGGCTGCTCGGACAGTTCCGGGCGCTGGAGCGGAGATCGGCGCAGCTGCGGCGGACCCTCGCCGAGCGGAACCAGGTCGCCGTCCGGCGCCTCGACGACCAGTTCACCGCCTTGACCACGGCCCTGTTCCCGACGACCGGCAAGGCCCCCACCCCCGCACGGCAGGAGGCTCCATGAAAGCGACCGAAGTCCCTGAGATCGCCGGCGCCTACCTGTTCGAGCCGACGCCGTACGTCGACGAACGCGGCTTCTTCTGCCGCACCTTCGACGCCGACGTCGTCCGCTCGGTGGGCCTCGACCCGGACGCCTTCGTCCAGGACAGCCTGTCCCGCTCGGTCCAGGGCGTGCTGCGCGGCCTGCACCTGCGCTCCGGCGCCGGCGAGGCCAAGCTGGTGCGGTGCTCGTACGGGAGGATCTTCGACGTCGTCGTGGATCTGCGGGCGGACTCGCCGACGTACCTGGGCCGGGCGTTCTTCGAGCTGTCCGACACGACGCAGACCACCCTGTACGTCCCGGCGGGGTGCGCGCACGGCTTCCAGGCTCTGACGGAGACCGCCGACGTCTCGTACCGGATCGACCGCCCGCACGATCCGGCCGAGGACGTGACGATCGCCTTCGACGACCCGGAGCTGGCCATTGCCTGGCCGCTGCCGGTCACATCGATGTCCCAGCGGGACCGCAAGGCGCCGAGCCTCGCCGAGGTCCTGCGGAAGAAAGAGAGTTGAGGTCGGCGTGGACACCGAAGAGCTTTCCCTGCCCCGGTCACGGAGGGCGAACGAGCGGCTGCACGCCATGATCCCCGGGGGTGCGCACACCTACGCCAAGGGCGACGACCAGTACCCCGAGAACCTGGCCCCGGTCATCAGCCACGGCCGCGGCGCCCACGTGTGGGACATCGACGGCAACCGCTACATCGAGTACGGCTCCGGCCTGCGGTCGGTCAGCCTCGGCCACGCCCACCCCCGCGTGATCGAGGCGGTACGGCGGGAACTGGACCGCGGCAGCAACTTCGTCCGGCCGTCCTTCGTGGAGGTCGAAGCCGCGGAACGCTTCCTGGCCACGGTGCCGACCGCCGAGATGGTGAAGTTCGCGAAGAACGGCTCCGACGCCACCACCGCCGCGGTACGCCTCGCCCGCGCCGCCACCGGGCGCCCGCGGGTGGCGGTCTGCGCCGACCATCCGTTCTTCTCCGTCGACGACTGGTTCATCGGCACCACGCCGATGTCCGCCGGCGTTCCGGCGGCGACCGACGAACTCACCGTGGCGTTCCCTTACGGGGACCTGGCCGCCACGGAGGAACTGCTCACCCGGTACCGGGACGAGGTCGCCTGCCTGATCCTCGAACCCGCCACCCACACCGAGCCGCCGCCCGGCTATCTGGCCGGCCTGCGCGAGCTGGCCGACCGGCACGGCTGCGTACTGGTCTTCGACGAGATGATCACCGGCTTCCGCTGGTCCGAGGCGGGCGCCCAGGGCCTGTACGGCGTCGTCCCCGACCTGTCCACGTTCGGCAAGGCGCTGGGCAACGGATGCGCCGTCTCCGCGCTGGCCGGGCGCCGCGACCTGATGGAACGCGGCGGGCTGCGTCACTCCGGCGACCGGGTGTTCCTGCTGTCGACCACGCACGGTGCGGAGACCCACTCCCTGGCGGCCGCGATGGCCGTGCTCGCCACCTACGTCGAAGAGGGCGTCACCGCACGGCTGCACGCCCTCGGCGAGCGGCTGGCCGCCGGGGTCCGCGACGCCGCGGCCGGCATGGGCGTCGGCGACCACGTGCTCGTCCGGGGCCGGGCGAGCAACCTGGTCTTCGCCACCCTCGACGAGAACCGGCAGCCGTCGCAGCGGTACCGCACCCTGTTCCTGCGCCGGCTCCTCGCGGGCGGGGTGCTGGCCCCGTCGTTCGTGGTGAGCAGCGCGCTCGACGACGCCGACATCGATCACACCGTCGAGGTGGTGGGCCAGGCATGTGCGGTGTACCGGAAGGCACTGGACGCCGGCGACCCCACCCCCTGGCTGGCCGGACGACCGGTGAAGCCCGTGTTCCGCCGCCTGGCCTGACGTGCCGTCAGCGAGCCTCCCGCCGGCTGGCGTCGGCCACCGGGCCGGCCCGCCGGTCGGCGATCCGGTCGACCAGCCACGCGGTCGCCGGTGTCACCGCCAGCGCGGTGCACCAGCCGCCGAGGACATCGGTCGGGTAGTGCGCGCCCAGGGCGACCTGCGCCCAGCCCATGGCGGCGCCGGCGACCAGCGCCGCCGCGAGCACGAGTGATGTGCCGGCCGTCCTGCCGAGGCCGAGCCGGCCGGTCGCGGGCAGCGCCACCCCGAGGGCGAGCGCGGTGGCGAAGGCGGTGTGCCCGCTCGGATAGGACAGGCTCCCGTCGTGGATGGTGCGTCCCACCAGGGACTTGAGCACCGTCGCCGTCCCCACGGTCAGGCCGGCGCCGGCAACGACGAGCACCGCCGCGCGAGGACGCCGAAGCAGCAGGCAGCCCGTCACGGCGGCCACGACCAGCGTCGCCGCGCCCACGGGCTCCCCCAGGAAGTCGATGGCCAGGGCGACATGCCGCCACGGCGGCCGCACGCCGTCCACCGCCGCCCCGATCCGCGCGTCCACCGTGCCGGGCTCGCCGTCGCCGGCGTACCGGACCCCGAGCACGACGACCACCAGCGCGGCGAGGCCCGCGACCGGCCCGAGCCGGCCCCGCACCGACGGCGGCAGCACGGCGGCCCCCGACCGCCCGGTCACAGGCCCACCGCGCCCGGCCGGCCTGCGCCGACGCCGGGGCCCTGTGTCCGGACGACTCCGGTGACCGTGCGTCCGGGCCTGCCATGGCCTGTGTGTCCCGTCACTGCCTGGGCTCCCGAGGCCGCGCCGATCGGGCGTTCCGCACCAAGGGCCGGCCGGCCGCCTCCCTGATGGTCCGGGCCCGCGCCGCGCGCCTCGCATGCCGGGCTCTGGTCACCGACTTCCGCCACCCCCTCGCAGACCGTCCGGCAGACGCGACGCACCTCCCCCGGAGTCGGTCCCTGCTCGCCACCCTAACCACAACGCGGCCACGGCAAACCGCCGCCGCACAGGGCGCTCCGACCCGACCGGGTCCGACTGCCTGCCCGGCGGACACGGCATCCGCACGACCGTACTGCGCAGAACACCGTGTGACGGATACCGGCAGGACGCCGGGCGGGGCCGCTGGGCACAATACGGCAATGGCTGATCACCCTCGACGTGCTGCGCGCCCTGACTTCCTCAGCAAACCCACACTGAGGGGGCAGCGGGTGCTGCTCCGGCCGGTCACGGTGGACGACGTGCCCGCGCTGATGCCGATGTTCCGGGACGCGGAGGTGTCACGGCTGACCGGCAGTCATGGCGTCGGCGAGCCGGATGAGGCACAGATCCGCACCTGGTACGACACCCGTCGGGATCAGGATGACCGGCTGGACCTCGCCGTGGTCGAGCAGACGACGGGGAACGTCATCGGCGAGGCGGTACTCAATGAGTGGGACCCGGCCAACGAAAGCTGCGGCTTCCGCATCTGTCTCGTACCCGGAACTCATGGGCGCGGCCTGGGAACGGAGGCGACCCGGCTGATCGTCGGCCACGGCTTCGAGACGCTGGGTGTGCACCGCATCTCGCTGGAGGTCTACGCCTTCAACCCGAGGGCCCGTCGCGCCTACGAGAAAGTGGGGTTCGTCACCGAAGGCGTACTCCGCGACGCACTGCTGTGGGAGGGCACGCGGGTGAACGCGACGGTGATGTCGATCCTGGCCCCGGAATGGTCCCACCACCACGGCCACCCGCAGACAACCGACCCCGCATGACCAGCCGAAGGTCACCTTCGACGGAACGGGGTCCGAAATGGAGTCTGTGGGTACAGACCGCCACCGACCAGCCCCGTCGCCTCGCACCACCGCCACCCGACCGTCGACCGGTTTCGGTGAGTTGCCCCGCGGCTTCACGGAGATTCCCATCAACGCACCTCAGCCCGCGGGGTTTTCACAGTCACGCGAACCTGCCAACATCCTTTTATCCGGGTTCTGATGGTGTGGTGGGGGTGTTGCATGACGTCAGTCCAGAACAACGATCAGCGGCTGCTGGACCGGATCCTGGAGGACCAGCACCGGAAGCTGGCGCCTGAAAAGACCAGGGACGATTTCTTCACGTTCTTCGCCGCCGACAAGGCCCTGCAGGACTGGGATCTCGACAACGACGAGATCATGGATGGCATCGTGGACGGGGCCCACGACTGCGGAATCGACGGCATCTGGACCTTCGTAGACAGGCGCTACATCACCGCCGACGCCCATCAGTTCCTGTCGCAACGGGCCGACAAGATCGAGTTGGTGATCCTGCAAGCCAAGAACAACTCGGGCTACCAGGAAACAGTCATCGAGAAGCTGCACTTCCACCTGCCGACGCTGCTGGACATGAACCGGGACGAGGAAGACCTCATCTCGCACACCAACGCCAAACTCCTGGACCGCACACGGCGGTTCCTGCACGTCCTTGAGGAACTGGCCTCCTCGTTCCCTCAGGTACGGATCGAGGTGATCTATGCCAACAAGTCGGCCGAGACCCCGCACCCAAACGTCAAGGCCAAAGGCGACCGGCTACGAAGGGAACTCGCGAAGATCACTTCCGACACTACGGCCGACCTCGAATACCTCAACGCTGCCGATCTACGCGAACGGACCGCCAGGGGTGCCAAGGCGGTCGCGCAGCTGGTGTTCACCGAAACCCCGATGAGCACCTCACTCGGTGAGGGTTACGTATGCCTGGCCCGGCTGGACGAGTACTACCGCTTCATCACCTCTGACAACGAGGCGTTGCGGCTTGAGCTGTTCGAGTCCAACGTACGCGACTACGCAGGATCGACCGCGGTCAACAATGCCATCGGCCACACGCTCAAGTCCGGTACCGGCGAGGACTTCTGGTGGTTCAACAACGGCGTCACCGTTGTTGCCGATGCCGCCCAGATTGCGGGTAAGAAGATCGTCGTCAGGGAACCGCAGATCGTCAACGGACTGCAGACCAGTCACGAAATCTACAGCTACATCCAAAACGGCGGCCAGCACCGCGACCGCTCACTTCTGGTCAAGGTCGTCGTCGCGCCAGAGTCCGGCACCGCCCGCGACCGCATCATCCGAGCCACCAACAGCCAGACCCAGCTGCCGGCCGGCGCCTTACGGGCCACTGAATCCATCCAGAAAGACATCGAGGAGAGCCTCACCCACGCCGGTGGTTACTATTACGAACGCCGCGCCGGCTACTACCGCAATCTCGGATTCCCCCTCGACCGCGTCGTCAGCATGGCCCGCATGGCAAGGGAGTTCACCGCCTTCGTCCTGCGCGAGCCACACACCGCCCTGCGCCACTCCGACGCACTGCTTCTGGAGGACCAGCACTACGCCCAGATCTTCTCCACGCGCCACGACCTGGACATCTACCGCCTCTGCCTCGACGTCCACACACGACTGCGCAGCTTCCTCACCCAATACGCCGAGGACCAACCGCTCCTGGGCGAAACCCTTGAGAACTGGCTCTATCCCCTGGCCGCCATGTCCGCCTACGCCCTCACCCGGCTGCGGCAGCCCAGCGCCCGGGACCTGCTCAACATCGACCTCGACCATCTCAGCGACGATCTGATGTCCCGCATGACGGGCACCCTGGAGCAGAACTTCAAGAGCGCGCTGCGCCAGAGCAAAGCCGGCGGCGTCGACCGCATCGCCCGCACCCCCGACTTCACCACCAAACTCCGCCAAGCTGTTGTCTCCCAAAGCCGCTACCACATCGAACGCTAGCGCTGTGAGAGCGTCGTCACTCAAGAACACCGCGGTCCGGGGCCCTTCCCGGTTCCGCAATTGATTCAGGTGTCTCCCAAGCAGCCGCGGTCTGGATCACAAGCGGCGTGGTGGGCTGGTCCGATTGCCTCGGTCCTGACGAGTTGCGCGTCCGCCCCGATGTGGCAGGCCGAGGCGGACAGGGTGTTCTGGCCGCTGACCTACAAGACCGCCACCCACCTCGCCCCTGCCCGGCGCCCGCTCCACCGGCGAGCCGAGCACCGCCGAACAGCAACCGCGCTGCTGGGGGACTGCGCCCGCCGGGGCATGCGCGCCCCGGGGCTGGCGGTCGGCGACGGCGCCCTAGGCTTTTGGAAGGCCCTGGCCGAGGTGTTCCCCGCCACCCGCGAACAGAGGTGCTGGGTTCACAAAACGGCCAAGGTCCTTGACTCCATGCCGAAGTCCGCGCAGCCCGGCGCGAAGAAGGCCATCCAGGACATCTACAACGCCGAGGACCGCGACCACACCGAGGCGGCGGTCAAGACATTCGCCAAGCTCTACGGCGCGAAGTTCCCCAAGGCGGTCAAAAAGATCAACGACGACCAGGAGCAGCTGCTGGCGTTCTACGACTTCCCGGCCGAGCACTGGATCCACCTGCGCACCACGAACCCCATCGAGTCGACCTTCTCCACCGTCCGGCTGCGGACCAAGGTCACCCGCGGCGCCGAATCCCGCACCGCCGCCCTGGCCATGGTCTTCAAACTCGTCGAGTCCGCCCAGCAGCGGTGGCGAGCCGGGAACGCACCCCACCTCGTCGCCCTCGTCCGCGCCGGATACCGCTTCGAACGCGGACACCTCGTCGAACGCCCGGAAGCTCATGCGGCCTGACTGAAAGGAAGAGCGGATGCCTCCCACCGAGAGGCCAAGGCCCTGTCGGACTGGGTGGGGTGATCGCCTGGGAGGGGCGCGAGTGGAAATGCCGAAGACGGCCCCTTCGGGCGCGCCGTGGCCACGGTGTCTCCTCGACGTGGCGCATAGTCCAGTGCCGTTCTGGTTGATCACTGGCATATGCTCCGCGTGCTCGCATGCAAGGCAGACCAAGGGGGGCATTCATGAATGATTCCTGGAGTGCCGGTTCGGAGACCAGGGGCGGAGACTGGGTGGGCGAGGAGGGAGGGACGCCGTTTCCAGAAAACGTGAGCGGTGCGCCTGACGGCGGGACCGGGCTGTGGCGCATGCTGTCGTGCCTGGGGATCGTCGTACTCGTCCTGGCCGTGCTGGCCGGAGGGATCGTCTGGCTGTTCCAGGATGAGCTGTTCCACCCGTTCGGCGACGTCCGGGCATGCGAGGGAAGCGACGTACAGTTGCCAGGAGTGATCCGCGCCGGGGGCGCATCGATCCCCGCCGGCGCCTCCGACGTCCACTACTTCACCCGGAACGGCAGCGCTGAGGTCACCTTCGTGAGCGGCCAGATACCGGACTACCTTCACCGTGCCGGCATCCTCCCGGACGGCGAGCCCCTGTTCGATGAGAAGTACGGCACCAAAGCGGTCGCCGACGACGAGATCGAGCTCCCCGATGGGCTGTGCGGCTCTCCCCTGCGTGGCCCCGTCTGGATCTACCACTCCACAAGCGCCACCGGGTCCAGCGTCAACGTCACGGTCGAGCGCTCTCCCACGGTCAACGACTCCTTCCGTTTCCCGGCCCGCGCCGTGGTCACCTACAACCTCCACTGACGCGCACGGTGGAAAGTTGCCGGCCTACTGATCAGCCCTCCGGCCGACCAGCATGACTGAAGAAGCCCACGGCATCTGACCAGTTCCGATGCCGTGTTCTCTATCGTTGTGGGTCGCCCCACCAGTCCCGCGATGCTCAGCATGGAAGACCGTAGTGGAACGCGCTGGCGTCCTCGGACACATCACTTCGGCGTCATGTCCTTACAACTCTCCGAAACCCTCACCACGCCGAAGACCACGGGAAAATCGGTGATCTGCTGGTTCGGGCCCGGCTGGGAGTTGCAGATCTTCCACTCAGCCGGGTCGTTCACCGGACGGCCCTGTCCGCTCGCGTCCTCGAAGGTCATGTCGAGTTCGGAACTCATCTGCTCGTACGCACGCCCGGCGTTGCCGCCGATGACATCCGGCATGGTGGCGGTGACCAGCCGCTCGGGGTTTGCCGAGCGACGCGTCTCGGCGGACCCCGAGCCGGTCGTGGTGCTCGCCGAGACATCCGGCACGGACGACGTGCCGCAGGCGGTGACTGAGGCCAGAAACGTGGCGGCGAGGGCGGGGCTCAGAAGCTTGGTCGACGCCGACCCGCTCACGGCCTGGCCCAGGGCACGCGCCCAAGAAGTCGGCTCTCGCGCCACGGGGCCGAGGAAGCCCGGGCAGAGGTCGTCAGGGAAGCAGCGTGAACGCAGGAACGTGCTCGGGCACGACTGCCCGGAAGTGCCGGTGGTCGAGCGTCGCGACCTCCGTCAGCTTCAGCCGCTCCGCCACAGCGACCACCGAAGCATCCGCGACGCCCAGCGGAAAGCCACGGTAGCGGTGCATCAGCTCAGCGATCCGGGCCATGTCCCGCGCATCGGGAAACACCTGCGCCAGATCACCGCCGACCACAGACTCCACCAGGTTGACTTCAGCATCGGCACCCAGATACTTCCCGACCAGATAACAGCATTCGGTCAGCACATACGGAGTGACGAGGAGATCGCCGTCGTACGATTCCAGCAACTCGACGCACCGCTCGTGATCAGGGTCGTTGCGGTTGAGAAAGGCGACCAGCGGACCAGTGTCAACGATCAGCATCGTCCTCGCCGATCTCCGCCCGCGCGATGTCCTTCGCCCGAGCGCCGAGATCGGTCGCCGGGCCATCGAAGCTCCGCAGTATCCGGAACCGACTCGGCGCCGGCTGCACCAGACGCAGAGCGTGACGACGCAGTTCCTCCGCCTGCTCGGGCTCCAGACGATCGATGAGCTCGTGCAGCTCTCTGTAGTCGTACGCCGAGGTCATGGCCGCTTCCTCTCCGCCGCGTCGTGCCTCAACGATAGCGTCGGCGTCCAGAACCTTGGACATGCCAGTACGGCTCCGGGTAGTCGTCGGAGTCGGATTCCGCCGACAGCGCTGCCGCACTCGCGGCATCCGGGCCCGCCTCAGCCGAGCGCACTGCGCCCCCCTCCGCGGTCGTCTCTACCGGCGCTGCGGCTGCCGCCGAACCGACGGCCGGCAGTTCGGCGCCAGTTGTCCGAAGCTCAAGGCCCGCCGAACGGCACGACTCGTGGGTCTTCGTCGTTCGCCTGCCGTCCGGCGCCGGCAGCCGCAGGCCCACTGCCGCAGCGGCTTGCCGGACGGCTCCCCGCCGCGCCCGCAGAGCGTCCTGATCGCGTTGCGCCGGCGCTCCACGGAGATCGGCCTGCCCCGGAAAGCGCACCGACCGCAAGCACCACCATCACAGCGCCCCGGCAGCAGCAAACCGGTCTGAGTCCGGCCGCCGGGCGGTCACAGATTGCCATCACGCCGCCGCCACATGTCACACGAACGCATCCGGCGGGTCTGCCATGGTCGGCAGACCCGCTGGTCGACACCGTCGGGACGACAGGATTTGAACCTGCGCCCCCTTGACCCCCAGGAGTAGGGGGCATCCCTTTTGCTAGGATATATAATCAGATACAAGGGAGCGAGACGCGCGGTATCGTGCATACCGTTCCGGCGTGCGGGCACCGTGTGGTCCCCATCCGGTCCCCAGGAGCAGGCGCCCCGCCCATGACGTGGTCGCCCGAAGACTGCTCTCCGGTCAGGAAGTCGTCTCGTTGAGGTGTGAACCGCTCCGGGGCTGGAGGCTCTGCCGGTCTCAGAGCAGTTCACTCTGACATCGCGGCGGGCGATATCACCTCGGCAATAGGGCGCCAGGCCGCCTGTGGTCCATGGTAGTCGTCCGCCACCTGCTGGGCTGCTGACGGCCTCCTTGGGTCACCTGTGGACGCACCCGGTGAAGTCGCCGTGTGTCTGGTCGGTCCAGACGGCTGCTGCCACCCATTCGGGACGAGGCACACCTTTGATGGCGGCCGCAGCCTCGTAGCCGGTCCAAGCCTGGGGGTCGATCTCCACCGGGCGCCGCCAGGCGAGCCGGACCCACGTGGCTTCGTCGGTTCGGAAGCCGGCGGTGCCGTTGCACTTGCTGAAATGGCTGTCCCCGCGCTTGAGCCGCCGTCCGAGCCGCCGCTCGACATCGTCGAGGACGTCATCGAGCGCAACGGTCGAGAGGCCATGCAAGGCGGCTTGCGCTGTCGGTCCTTCCTGGACATGGCTCCTGCGCTCACGGTAGCCCTCTCACCCAGCAGCGCCCGATACTCCGTCACCCTTTCAGCACTGGCCTCAAGTCGCGAGCCACCGACCACTTCGGCGAGATGCTCGACGACAGAAGTGCCGACCGCGACTCTGGTGACTTCGGGTATCGCGAACGCTGTGGCGACGCTTGCCTGCAGTGCACTGCCCTGCTGGCCCAGGAGGAGAAAAGTGGAGGTGCCCACGGTCTCCCATATCGGATCGCCCGCATGTGCCGCGAAGGGGGCCATTCCCCACAGCTCAGTGATTTCCGCACGGTCGATGAGTTCGTCCACTGCGTTGAGGGTTGTGGCGGATACCGTCAGGCCGGCGCAGACCATCACGACGTCCGGACGGGGGATGGCCCAGTGGGCATCGAGGAGGCACCGTGGATCCAGGTGGAAAACCCCCAGTTCTTGCGGAGTCCCGCGTCGCGCATCTCCTGGAGCACGGCGCACGCGCCGACGAAGCCCTCAACTGAGGATTCGAGGTTGTGTAGAAGCACGGTGTCCGGAGTACGGCCCAGTTCCCTACAGTAGGAGATCCCGTGCCTCTTCAAGACACTCCGCACTGTGTTGCGGGAGTGTCCTGAGAGCTTGGCGATGGCCACCTTGGAGAAGCCCCCTTTCTTCGCTTCCAGGATCAGGCGATCCCGTTCCTGGCACATGCGCCAGTACTCCGTGAGCTTCGCACGCCCGTCACCCACCGCTGGGACAAGCACCTGACCTCCTGTCCACGAACTCAAGCCCACTCACGGGGTGGATCTGGAAGATTCCTGCACGGCACTATCTGACGTCAGTCCAGGGACGCATGAAGGGCAGGGAACTGCTGTGGCCGCACCGATCTTCATCGTCCTGATCATTCTGGTGGTGCTGGTCTTCATCGCCTTGATCAAGACGATCCATGTCATTCCGCAGGTACGGCAGTTGTAGATAGCTGCTGCTGAGCTTTCTGATCATGCGCACGGACGGCCGGGTGCGGCGCCACCAACGGCGCCGCACCCGGCCCTCCCCCGTGTAAAGCCCTTGGCCGGCCGGCGTGCTGACCAAGGGCGTGCGGGCTTAGTAGTACATAAAGGCAGGGACGAGGCCCGTGGGGCCCGGCTGAGCGATGAGTTCGCCGGCTCCAATTCCTCCGCCGTTCGCGACGTTGACCACGTCGTAAACCGAGCCGTAATTGCCCATCCAGTGCCACCCCGGCACGGCGGCCGCCGCCTTCGTGGCGGAGCACTGCTTGACGAGCGCAATTCCTTCTTGGACGGTGAGGACCTTGTTACTGGTCGGCGCGTTGCAGGTGGAACTCACGGCTGTCGGTGCCTTTGGGGCGGACGCGTCCGCAGCCGACGCCGAAAAGATCGCCAACCCAATGAGCAGGGTGGTGGGGGCAGCCGCCAGGGCGACAATTCGTCTCCGGTGCATGATTGACCTCCATGAGAAAGTCGCAAGGGGCTCGGGCTTGAACACCCCTACGTCATACGCGGGCGGTGGGAAACCTACCTTTGAGGCGGTGTCATGTCGTGAGTAATGCACTACTCAGTGTGACGGCGCTGGGCCGCAGGGCCGGCGGGCGGTGCTGGTCGAGCGGCACAGGCCGGGCGGAGTGCCCCATAGAGGACGCCAATTCGGGCAATGTCGCGTCCCGGCCCGGGCCCGGTCGTGAGACCAGTGACGCGTCAAGTCACGCCCAGCAGCATCCCGGTGACGGTGCCCCCGCCGGTGTTCGCGATCAGCCCGGTGACCAGCGCGGCGAAGGTGGAGAAGGTCGGCGAGGTGAAGCTGCCGCGTAAAGAGCCCAGCACAGCGAGCAGAGATGCGGGTACGGTCGGATCCGGAAGCATCGGCGGGTCCCTCACAGCAGGCGACATAAGCACCGCCGATGCTTCCTTGGCGTCTGCCTCCCGGCCGGGCCGATGGCCACAGGTCACCCGTGCGAGCTGACTAACTGACAGTTGGTCAGAAAGGCGAAAGTCGAGAGACCTCTCTGCCGCGTAATAACGGTGGAGCGAGCGGCCCCAGGGAGGGGACGCATCCCCGGCCCCCTCCAATCCGGCGCCGTTCCCCTATTTGTCCCCCAGCGCAATTGACGGATCGCCAGGTTGAAGAGAAGGCGCAGGTCAGCGGCGGTTTAGATCATGACCGGCCAGGAGCCTTCTAAGCGCTTGGCCGCAGGTTCGAGTCCTGCCGGGGGCGCCAGTCACCACCCTCCCGCGGGAGGGTATTCTCGCTGGTCAGATGGGGTACGCGCCGGATTTTCAGGTTGATCCGGTTGAGGGCGTCGACCCTGCCGAGTTCCGGCTGACACCGGCTGAACCCGGGTCTCTACGGGTATCTGTCCCCCATGCTCCCCCCAGGGATCGGGCCCTCTGTCTCCCCGAGCGAGCCTCCAGTCACACAAGCGGTCCGTGACCCATCACCATGAGCCACGGACCGCTACGCGACGCCACCGAGACGTGCCGGGCCGCGCCGCGCCGCGCCGGCAAGAGGCATCGGCGCTACTCGCGCCGTTACCGGGTGGACCGCCTCGATCTGCTTCTGGTAGTTCGCGAGCTGCCCCGTAACGCATCGGGCGTAGGTCGCAAGAAGCACGGCCACACTGTTGCCGGCCCATTCGGCGACCTGCGCTGGGGGGATGCCGGCGTTCAGCCATCCCGTGAGGCAGGTATGACGGCAGTCGTAAACGCGCTTTCCTGCGGGGGATGTGTACTCGTACGGCGTAAGCAGCGCCTCGCGTGCTTTGCTCCATACGCGCCTGTAGAGTCGTCTCCGCGCGAGCGGAGGTGCTCCGGGCGTCGAGTACGAGTTCGGCCTGGTCTGCTCGTCGTCTCCGCGCGAGCGGAGGTGGTCCGCCGGTCTCGCGGCGCAGTGCGGCGCCGTTGATGTCGTCTCCGCGCGAGCGGAGGTGGTCCGTACGGCACGTCGAAGTCGTGCTCGTAGTTGCGGTCGTCTCCGCGCGAGCGGAGGGGGTCCGTTCGCGTGTCGCCAGTGCAGCCCGGTCGCCGTGTCGTCTCCGCGCGAGCGGAGGGGTCCGGTTCGTACCCAGGTGTCAAGGCGTCATGGTCTCGCCCCGTGACAGCCGCGGTTCCGTACTCCTCACACCAATTGAGAGCCCCATGGCCTACAGCCTTGTCGCCACAACGCCCGGTTTCGGCGTCCGTATTATGTGGCCGCGCTCCATCCCCTAACCGACCGGCGACCAAGATCCGGACCATGCGCGGGCCAGGGTATGTCATCAGACAGCTAAGACCCCCGTACGCGCAGGTCAATGTCACGTACGGGGTGTACCACCAGCAGACCAAGAATCCGCTGGTAGTCCGGCGCCAGAACCGTCACTGGCAGCCCTTCCCGCCAGGGCGGCACCGTCGAGCCCAGCACCGGCGCGAGCGACGGCGCCGTTTTCTCCTCCGCCTCGGTCGTGGTCACGGCACTGGACTCGGCCGAGCAGACTGCCAGGGCCTCGACCAGTTCCTCCCGCGCGATCACCCGCCGGTCCAGCTCGATCTCCGCGGCCTCCAACACGTCAGCCAGCCGCGAGACTTCCTCCCGCAAGCCCTCCACCCGCACGCGGGCAGCCGCCTCTCGCTCCTCCAGCATTCGCAGCACCGACGTCACCGCGCACCCCTCGGCCATGAAGCGGACACAAGACGTCACGATGCCTCCCTCAACCCGAGCAAAACCATGCCTGATCAGCAGAAACCAAGACCTCTGGGACCCTCCTGGGACTTCCAGGCTGCGTCAATGGACATGGCAGTGAAACATCCGAATGACCGCTTATCGCCGTCCCACTCGGCGGCAACACAGCCCGGAAACGCCGGTTAGCCAAACCGGCGTTTCCGGAGACGATTAATGCACCAACGTCCACACCCGAGCACAACCACAGATCGAAGCGATGACGAAGGCGCGTCGCCGCTGCCTGCTGGAAACCCCCTGCGCGTTCTCCGTTCGCGAGCTGTGCTGTCCGTCTCGGGACTCTTCCGCAGATCCGTCTGGTGTTCCGTACTCCCGGGAAAATAGCCGCACTTGCTCAATGAACCGATAGCAACCATTGCCAACACCGAACCGCACCGTGAGAAGGAGTCCACAGCGGACCCCGCAGTTACTCACCATCATGCCGTATCACCTGACAGCCGAGCGCCTCTCCTCACCAGCGCCTGGTATTCAACCAGTGACCTCGCTGCCTGCCTGAGAGTCGACGCCTCCACCCTGCGCCGCCGGCGCACCGCCCAGCCACCCCAGGGGCCGCCATTCGTCACGATCTCGGAACGCGTCGTCATGTACAGCGCCCTCGACGTCGAGGAATGGCTGCGCCACCGACGTACCGTCCCGACCAAGGGACTCAATGGCCGATAAGACCAACGTTCCTGTCGGTGTCCGGCTCTCGACCGATATCGAGTACCGTCCTGACCGCCCCACTCCCTACCGGGCACGCGTCCGGTGGACCGATCCGACCAGCAAGCGCCGCCAGTCACTGTCCGAGGGAAAGGACAGCGAAGAAGAAGCACAGGAATGGCTCCAGGCCATCATCGAGGCCGCAGAGGCCGGCCTGAGCCCGTCGCAGGCCACCATGAAGCTCGCCGAATACGGCGACGCGAACATGGACCTCGCCCTGCGCGGCCTGGAGTTGAAAACGCTGGACCCCTACCTGTCGGGGTGGCGGACGCGTGTTGTCCCCGCCCTGGGCCACCTCGCGGTGCGGATGATCACCAATGGTGTCGTCGACCGCACCGTGCAGAACTGGATCGCCGAAGAGCACAGCCGCTCCACGGTGAAGAACACCATCGCCGTCCTGGTCCGCGTCATGGAACAGGCAGTGCGTGACGGCATCATCAAGGCCAACCCCGCCCGGGTGACCGGCTGGCAGAAACTCTACAAGCAGGCCGAGGACGAACTCCTCAACCCACGCGCACTGGCCCTGCCCAACTGGGAGACCCTCATCGCGCCGGCCGACGCACTCGTGGCCACCTCCCACGACCAGTACCGCAGCTGAGGGAACGTGGTCATCTTCGCCGCGTGCACCGCCGCACGGATCGGCGAGGCCTCAGGCTGCCGTGCCGGGGACATCGACACCACCCAGTGGATCTGGACCGTGCGGCGCCAGACCACACCCGCGCCCGGCGGGCTGACCGACAAGGGCACCAAAGGCAAGCGGACCCGCAAGGTTCCCATCGTCGAGGAGATCCGCCCCCTCGTCGCCCAGCGCATCCTGTCCGCCGGCCCCGATCCCGACGCCCGCCTGTTCACCGGCCCTCGCGGCGGACGCATCTCCACCGCCGTCCTGCGCGACGCCACACACTGGGACGACGTGGTCACCAAGCTCGGCTACGAGCACCTGCGCCGCCACGACCTCCGGCACACCGGACTGACCTGGTTCGCCGACGCCGGAGTCCAGGTACATGTCCTACGCAGGATCGCCGGCCACGGGTCCCTGACCACCACCCAGCGCTACCTGCACCCGGACGTACACAAGATCACGGCCGCCGGGGCGGCGCTCTCCGCGCACCTCAGCGTGCTCCGGGCTCCGCGCTCGCTGCCGAGCCCGATCGTCGTGACCCGCTGACCCCGGTCAAGGCCGCCGGTCCCCAACTGGTCCCCAAGAATGATCAAGGGCCGGTTTCGGACACCTCCGAAACCGGCCCTGACCTGCGACTCTCTCAAGTCGGGACGACAGGATTTGAACCTGCGACCCCTTGACCCCCAGTCAAGTGCGCTACCAAGCTGCGCCACGTCCCGGTGCGGTGTCACGCGGTGGGTTCCGCGTGATCGCGCAGGTCAACCCTACCGCACGCGGGCGGGTGCCGGTGCCGGGCGTGCGGCGGGCGGCTCGGTGGGGCGGCCGGCCGGGCGGGACGGTACGAGGAGCGCGGCGCCGGCGGCGCCCAGGCACAGCAGCGCCAGCAGGGCGAAGGCGTGCGTGTACCCGGCGGCCTCGGGCAGGCCGGAGGGCTGGAGCCGGCCGGTGACCAGGACGCTGGTCAGCGCGGCGCCGATGGAGCCGCCGATGGTGCGGATGTTGGCGTTCATGCCGGTGGCGGCGCCGGTCTCGGCGGGCGGCACGCTGCCCACGATGAGGTTGGCCATCGAGGCGAAGGCCAGCCCGATGCCGAGTCCGAACACGCCCGAGACAAAACCGATCTGCCACTGCCGGTCGTGCCACAGCGCGAGGAAGCCGCAGGCGAACGCGCCGAGCGCGGCGCCGGTGGTGAGCTGCACCCGGGCGCTGAGGACGGGGGCGAGCCGGCCGCCGAGCAGGCCGGAGAGGAACATGGCGAGGAGCATCGGCAGCATGAGCAGTCCGGACGCGGTGACGCCGGCGCCGAAGCCGTATCCGGCCGTGCGGGGCGTCTGGACGAAGGCGGGCAGGAAGGACCAGATCGCGTACATGCCGGCGCCGAACAGCAGGGCGGCGGTGTTGGTGGTCCACACGGCGGGCAGCCGCATGACGCGCAGGTCGATGAGCGGGTTACGGGAGCGGGCCTCGACGCGCAGCCACAGCGCGAACAGGAGCACGGCGGCGGCGAACAGCCCGAGCACCCTGGCCGAGCCCCAGCCCCAGCGCACCGCCTGGCTCAGCGGCAGCAGCAGCGCCACCAGCCAGCCGGAGAGCAGCACGGCGCCCAGCCAGCTGACGCTCCCCTCGGCCCTGTGGGCCGATTCGGGGACATAGCGGAGGGCGATCAGCGTGGTCACGGCGACGACGGCGACCGGTATCCAGAACAGCCAGCGGTAGTCCAGGGCGGAGACGATGGGGCCCGCGGCCACGATGCCGACGCCGCCGCCCGCCGCGATCACCGCGGACAGGTTGCTGATGCTGCGGCTCACCTGCGACGGGGCGAACTCGTCGCGGATGATGCCGAAGGACAGCGGGAACAGGGCACCGCCGGCGCCCTGCACGACCCGGGCGACGATCAGCACGCCGACGGTGGGCGCGAGCGCCGCGAGCAGACAGCCGGCCAGCACGGCGACGAGGACCGCGACGAGGGTGCGCTTCCGGCCGACGAGGTCGCCGACGCGGCCGAGGATGGGGGTGAAGACCGAGGCGGACAGCAGGTAGGCGGTCATCACCCAGGTCGCGGTGGACTGTGAGGTGTGCAGTGCGTGCTGGACGGTCGGCAGGGCCGGCGCGATCAGTGACTGCAGCATGGAGAACACGCCCGCACCGGTCGCGAGGACCGCGAACGTGAGGCGGGAGGACTTCCGGGGCATGAAAGGGCCTCTTTGAAGGGGAGCGCGCAAGGAACGTGGCGCGGAGCGAACGAGTCAGGGAGGTGCCGTCGCGGCGCGGGCACGTCTGCCCGCGGCGTATCCACTCCGCACTGCTAAAGTGGAGGCACACCTCCACTGTACCGGAGGGATTCCTCCGCTTCAATCCGGTCGGCCCCGGGAGGCAGCAGTGACCGCCCCGCAGTTCCCCGTCAGCGAGATCGTCGCGTCCCGGCGTCCGCACCGTAAGGACGCCGCCCGCAACTACGACGCCCTGCTCGCCGCCGCGCGCGACGCGTTCGCGGAGAACGGCGCCGAGGCGTCCCTGGAGGACATCGCCCGCCGCGCGGGCGTCGGCATCGGCACGCTGTACCGGAACTTCCCCACCCGCCGTGATCTGTTCGAGAGCGTCTACGCGGACGACGTCAACGCCCTGTGCCGGGCCGCCGCCGAGGTCGCCGTGCTGGAGCCGTGGGAGGCGCTGGTGGCCTGGCTCGACCGGTTCGCGGGCTACATGGTCACCAAGCGCGCGGTGCGCGAGGCACTGGACGACGAGTCGGAGATCTTCCAGGCCTGCCGCGGCTCGATGTACGCCGCCGGCGGCCCGCTGCTGGAGCGGGCGCAGCGGGCCGGGGTGGCGCGCGCGGACATGGAGTTCGGCGATCTGCTGCGGATGGTCGCCGGGATCACCGCGACGGCCTTCGAGGACGACGCGCAACGCGACCGCGTCCTGGCCATCGCCCTGGACGGCGTCCGCACGACCCCCTGAGACCACGGCGACGACCCACCCCCGGGTCACCGCCCACTCGACGACCACCGCCCGCCGCACACGGCACTCCGTCCGCCGACACGACGACCACCGCGCAACACACCCCGGGAATCCCTCCGCCGGCGCAGAGCGCGGCGAGAATCGAGCCGGCCGGTACGGCGCCGTGGACCCCGCCGAACAGGGCGGCATCCCGGACGCCGTGCCGGTGCGCCGCCGCGCCGGCCGGCGTGGAGTCGGGCATGTCTCCCACGGTCACCCGCGCCGGGCCGGGGGCGCCGCCGCGCCACCCGACGCAGTGTCCGTCCGCCGGGCCCGATGCCGCACACCCTGTCCACGGCCGGCGGCCGTACGGGCTCGCTAGGGTCGCCCCATGACGCACAGCTTCGCTCTCCACGTCCCGGACGCCGACCTCGAACCCGAGCCGCTGGACGCGGCGCAGATCGTCTCCGGCTCGCCGCAGGTGACCGGGAAGGTGCTCTGGGAGTCGCCGGACGGCCGGCAGCTGCGCGGGATCTGGCAGATCACCCCGGGCGTCGTCACCGACACCGAGTCCGACGAGCTGTTCACGGTGGTCAGCGGCCGTGCCACGATCGAGGTCGAGGGCGGGCCGACCCTGCGGGTCGGGCCCGGTGACCTGGTCGTGCTGCGCGCGGGCGACCGTACGACGTGGACGGTGCACGAGACGCTGCGCAAGGTGTACGCGATCAACCTGTGAGGCCCGGCGGCGCCGCCGTGGTGCCCCGGATCCGCAGCGTCGGGGTGGCCAGGTGCAGCCGCCCGGGTCCTTCGGGCCGCTCGAAGCGGTCGAGGAGGAAGCGGGCGGCCCGGTGGCCGACCTCGTGCGGGGCCGTGTCGACGGTGGTGAGCCACAGGTGGCGCAGCCGGGCGATGCTCGTGTTGTCGTACCCGGCCACGGAGAGGTCCCCGGGGATCCGCAGGCCCAGTTCGCCGGCCGCCGACAGCACGCCCACGCAGGCGATGTCGTTGACCGCGAAGACGGCGGTGGGCCGGTCCGGGCGGCCGAGCAGCCGCACGGCGCCGCGGTATCCGCCCTCCTCCGTCATGTCGCCGGGCTCGACGAGCGCCTGGTCCGCGAGGCCGTGCGCGCGCATCGTCGCCTCGAAACCGCGCCGCCGCAGCTCGCCGACGGCTCCCTGGCCCACGAGATGGGCGATGCGCCGGTGGCCGAGCCCGATGAGGTGTTCGGTGGCGAGGCGCGCGCCGGCCTCGTCGTCGCCCGCCACGAGGTCCACGCCCGCGGGCGTCGGCTCCCGGGCGCCCGCGACGACCACCGGGAGCCGCTGCGCGACCGTGTCGAGGACGCCCGGATCGGGCAGCGTGCCGACCACCACGAGGCCGTCCACCCCGAGGTCGAGGAAGGGGCCGGTGAGCCGGCCGCCGGTGCGGCGGCTCAGTCGGGCGTCGGCCAGCAGCATGTGCAGACCGCCCGCGTGCAGCAGGGGGTTCAGTCCGTCGAGCAGGTCGACGAACCAGGGGTTGCGCAGGTCGTCGAGGAGCACACCCACGGTGCGCGAGCGCTGCTCGCTGAGGCTGCGCGCGGCGGCGTTCGGCCGGTAGCCGAGTTCCCGTACGGCCCTGAGCACGGCGTCCCGCTTCTCCGGGCGCACCTGACCCGAGCCGCGCAGCACCAGGGAGACCAGCGACTTGGAGACGCCGGCCCGGTCGGCCACATCGCGAATCGTCGGAGGTCTCATGGCATGGACCGTTCCACGCGGCACCCGCGCCTGTCAAAGGGCTTGACACAGGCGGTTTCCGCCTCCGAGGGTGGCGTGGACAGGATGTGGACCGTTCCAAAGAGGGGCTGCCATGGTGGATGCGCTCGGTGTCGCCGTCATCGGGTTCGGCTGGATGGGCCGGGTGCACACCCAGGCGTACGCCCGGGTCCCGCACCACTATCCGCAACTGGGTCTGCGGCCCCGGCTGGTCACCGTCGCCGAGGAGGTGCCGGGCCGGGCCGAGGAGGCGGCCCGGCAGTTCGGGTTCGCCTCGACCACCCGCGACTGGCGCGAGGTGGCGGCCGACCCCCGGGTGCGGGCGGTCAGCATCACCGCGCCCAACTTCCTGCACCGCCAGATCGGTGTCGCGATGGCCGAGGCGGGCAAGCACATCTGGATCGAGAAGCCGGTGGGGCTGACCGCCGACGACGCGCGGGCGGTGGCGGACGCCGTGGCCGGGACCGGGGTGCAGGGCGCGGTCGGCTTCAACTACCGCAACGCGCCTGCCGTGGAAAGTGCCCGCGAGCTGATCGCCGGCGGCGAGATCGGCGCCGTCACCCATGTCCGCATCCGCCTGTTCAGCGACTACGCGGCCCATCCGGACGGCGCCCTGACCTGGCGCTACGAGCGTGAGCGCGGCGGCAGCGGGGTCCTCGGCGACCTCGCCTCGCACGGCGCCGACCTGGCCCGCTTCCTGCTCGGCGACATCGCGTCGCTGACCGCCGACACCGCGATCTTCGTCCCCGAGCGGGCCCGCCCCACGGGCGCGACCGCGGGCCATGCGCTCGCCTCCGGAGGTGTGTCGGGCCCGGTGGAGAACGAGGACTACGTCAGCTGTCTGCTGCGCTTCGCCTCCGGTGCCCGGGGCGTCCTTGAGGCCTGCCGGGTGTCGGTCGGCGAACAGAACAACTACGGCTTCGAGGTGCACGGCACCAGGGGCGCGGTGTCCTGGGACTTCCGCCGGATGAACGAACTCGCGGTCAGCCGCGGCACGACGTACCAGGACCAGCCGGTCAGTACGGTGTATGTGGGCCCCGGCCAGGGCGAGTTCGGCGCCTTCCAGCCCGGGGCGGCCAACGCCATGGGCTACGACGACCTCAAGGTCATCGAGGCGTACCGGTTCCTGCGGTCGATCGCCGAGGGCACCCCGCACGGCACCACCCTCGCGGACGCCGTGCACAGCGCCGTCGTGCTGGACGCGATGGCCCGGTCCGCGGAAACCGGGTCCTGGGTCAACCTGCCGGTGTCGTAGGCATGTTGTAGGGCGTGACCACCTGGATCGCGGACGGCAGGGTGGGCCCGGCGGGCGGCAGCGCGCCGTGGGCGCGCATCACCAGATGACATGCCTCGCGCAGATCGTGGCGCAGATCGTGGTGGAGCACCGCGGACAGCCGGTGTTCGCGCAGCAGCGCGGTGTTGTCGTGGTCCAGGTCGTGGGCGACGAACACGGCGCACTCGCGGCCGAGGTCGGCGAAGGCCCGCAGGGTGGCGATGTTGCCACCGCCGATCGAGTAGACCGCGCGGATCTCCGGTTCGTGTTCCAGGGCGGCCCGGACGAGGTCGTACTGGGTGGCGTCCAGGCCCTGCCCCTCGGCGATCTCGATGAGCCTGCGCTCCGGGTGCAGGGCCCGCATGGCGCTGCGGAAGCCCATCTCGCGCTCCTCCTCGTTGCGGAAGAAGCCGCTGCTCAGGCTGGTGAGCACATGGCCGGGACGGTCGCCGAGCCACTGGCCCATGAGGTAGGCGGCCGTCGCGCCCGCCGCCCGGTTGTCGATGCCGACGTAGGCGAGCCGGCCGCTGGCGGGCAGATCGGTCACCAGGGTGACCACGGGGACGCCCGCGGCGGTGAGCCGGCCGACGGCCGCGGTCACCTCGGGGACGTCCGGTGCCTTGAGGATCACGCCCTGCGAACCGCGCCTGGCTATCCGGTCCAGGGTGCTGACCTGCTCGGCGGCCGGCCCGGTCTCCCGGAAGTGGAAGCGGGAGCGCAGCACCGCCGGGTGCAGGCCGGGCAGTTCGGCCTCCAGGGCGGCGCGCACGGCGGTGGTGAACCGCTCGGGCGCCTGCATCACGATGTCGACCATGAAGGTGCGCCCGACGAGCCGCACCTGGGTGCGCTGCCGGTCCAGGTCGGCGATGGCCCGGTGCACCTCCCGCGCGGTGCTCTCCCGGACCCCTCCCCTGCCGTTCAGGACACGGTCCACGGTGGCCTCGCTCAGACCGGCCTGGCGGGCGATCTCACGGATCGGGAAGGGGTGGCCCATGGCAGGAGGCTCCTCGGTTCGGTGAGGGGTTTTTGATGGCTGCCTGCTGGTTGTTCGAGGGGTTTGTACTGACAAGAATGGCACCACCACGTCAGCCCCGTGACCGAAAAGAGGGACGCCGATGTCCGTCACCGCCGCGCAGGGCCGTGCCTGGCTGTCCGAACGGGACTGCGATCTCGACGCGTTCCGGGCGCTCGTCGGGCGGACCACCCGGCTCGCCGACCATCCACACGCCTCGGCGGTGCGGCACAACGTCCTCGTCTACGACAGCGCCCGGCTGCGCGCCGCCGGCGACGCGCGCGAGGTCGCGGCGGAGCTGGTCCGCGCGCTGACCGACGGGCCCGGTGTCGTGGTCTTCGAGGGCGCCTTCCCCGACACCTCGGTCGTGGACCGGGCCACCGCCGTGTTCGACGCGCTGATCGCCGAGCAGCGGGCCGCGGGTGCGTCGGCCGGCGACCACTTCGCCGCGCCGGGCACCAACGACCGGGTGTGGAACGCCCTGGAGAAGGCGGCGCTCGCCGACCCTGAAACGTTCGCCGACTACTACGCCAACGACATCCTGGCCCTCGTCTCGACGGCCTGGCTCGGGCCCGGCTACCAGGTCACCTCGCAGATCAACGTCGTCAACCCGGGCGGCGCCGCCCAGTTCCCGCACCGCGACTACCACCTGGGCTTCCTCACGGGTGAGGCCGCCGCCGCCTACCCGGCGCATGTGCACCGTCTCTCGCCCGTGCTGACCCTCCAAGGCGCGGTCGCCCACTGCGACATGCCCGTCGAGTCGGGGCCGACGCTGTATCTGCCGTACTCGCAGCGGTACGAGCCCGGTTATCTGGCCTGGCGGCTCCCGCGGTTCCGGGCGTACTTCGAGGAGCACCACGTCCAGCTCCCGCTGGCCAAGGGCGACGCGGTCTTCTTCAACCCCGCGCTGTTCCACGCCGCCGGCGCGAACCGCTCCGCGGACGTGCGGCGCATGGCCAATCTGCTCCAGGTGTCCTCGGCGTTCGGCCGGGCGATGGAGACGGTGGACCGGCAGGCCGTGGTGAACGCGGTCTTCCCGGTGCTGCTGAAGCGGCACGCCGAGGGTGTGGGCGAGCCGTGGCTGGACCGGGTGATCGCGGCGAGCGCCGAGGGCTACCCGTTCCCCACCAACCTCGACCGCGACCCGCCGCTCGACGGTCTGGCCCCGCCCAGCCAGGCGGACCTGGTACGGCGGGCGGTGCGCGAGGAGTGGACCCCGCAGGCCCTGCGGGACGGGCTGCGGGCCGGCGCCGAGCGGCGCGCGAGCTGACGAAGACCTTCTGAAACCGACTGGAACCGGTGAGGGTCGATGAAAGCCGCCGAGGGCGGACGAAGAACGCACGAAAGCTGAAAAGGCAGGCACATCATGGGACTTCTCGACGACAAGGTGGTCCTCGTCAACGGCGGCAGCCAGGGCGTGGGCGCCGCCGTCGCGCGGGTCGCCGTGAGCGAGGGAGCCACCGTCGCCGTGACCGGGCGGCGCCCCGAGCCGGGCGAGGCGCTGGTCGCCGAGCTGGCGGCGGCGGGCGGCAAGGCACGGTACGTGCGGGCCGACCTCGCCGACGCCGAGCAGGCCAAGGCGGCCGTGGCTGAGGTGGTCGCCGCGTACGGCCGGATCGACTGCCTGGTCAACTCGGCGGGGCTCACCTCGCGCGGCACCCTGCTGGACACCACGCCCGAGCTGTTCGACGCGCACATCGCGATCAACCTGAAGGGGCCGTTCTTCGCCATGCAGGCGGCGGTCGCCGACATGGTGGCGCGCGGGGCGCCCGGCACGATCGTCAACATCATCACGTCCTCGGCGCACGGCGGTCAGCCGTTCCTCGCCCCGTACGTCGCCGCCAAGGCGGGCCTGATCGGTCTGACCCGCAACGCGGCGCACGCCCACCGCTGGGACCGGATCCGGATCAACGGCCTGAACATCGGCTGGACGGCCACCGAGGGCGAGGACGCGACACAGCGGACCTTTCACGGGGCCGGGGACGACTGGCGCGAGCAGGCGGCCGCCCGGCTGCCGATGGGCAAGCTCGGTCAGCCGGAGGAGATCGCCGACTTCGTGGTGTTCCTGCTGTCCGAGCGGTCCGGTGTGGTGACCGGGTCCGTGATCGACTGGGACCAGAACGTGCTGGGCGGCCTCGACTGAGCGCTCCGCTGGTCGGGCCGTTGTGCGCCGTCGTTCGTCTGCCGTCGGTCGGGTGCGGCCGCGTTGTGGCTGGTCGCGCCGTTCCCCGCGCCCCTTTGGGGCGCTTTGCATCAAGGAGTTGCACGTTTATGCGTATCGGAATTCTTGGGCTCGGGCGGATCGGGGGCTTTCATGCCGAGACCCTGTCCGCACTGGACGCGGTCGAGTCCCTGGTTGTCGCCGATCCGTTCGCGGACGCGGCCAAGGCCGCCGCCGAGCGGTTCGGGGCGCAGGTCGCGGACTCGCCCGAGGCGGTGCTGGCCGCCGGCGTGGACGGCCTCGTCGTGGCGGCGGCGACCGACGCCCATCCGGCCCTGATCCTGGCCGGCGTCGAGGCGGGGATCCCCGTCTTCTGCGAGAAGCCCGTCGCCCGCACGATGGCGGAGGGCGTGGCGGTGCTCAGGTCCGTGGCGGACAGCGATGTGCCCGTCCAGATCGGCTACAACCGGCGCTTCGACGCGGGCTTCGCCGCCGCGCGGGCCGCGGTGCGGGGCGGTGAACTCGGCACGCTGCACACGATCCGCTCGACCACGCTTGACCCGGCCCCGCCGCCGGCCGCGTACATCGCGGCATCCGGCGGCATCTTCCGCGATTGCAGCGTGCACGACTTCGACATCATCCGCTGGGTGACCGGCCGCGAGGTGACCGAGGTGTACGCGGTGGGCGGCAACCGGGGCGCCGACTACATCAAGGAGGCGGGCGACGCGGACACCACCGGTGCGATCCTGACGCTGGACGACGGCACCATCGCGGTGGTCTCCAACAGCCGCCACAACGCCCGGGGCTACGACGTCCGCATGGAGGTGCACGGCTTCCGGGACTCCATCGCCGTCGGCCTGGAGGACAAGCTCCCGCTGCGCTCCGTCGAGCCCGGGGTGACCTTCCCGGCCGGCCCCCCGCACGACTTCTTCATGGACCGCTTCACCGACGCCTACCGCGCCGAGCTGACGGCGTTCACCGAGGTCGTGGCCGGCCGCCGGCCCTCTCCGTGCACGATCGCGGACGCCCTGGAGGCCGGCTGGATCGCGGAGGCATGCACGCTGTCCCTGCGCGAGCACCGTCCGGTGACGGTCGAGGAGGTCCGCACGGCCTGACACGGGCCGCACCGCCCCGGCGACGAGGCACCGACCGTGCCCGGATTCACAGGCAGTAGCGGACCAGCCAGTCGTCGGGGTGGTAGGCGTCCCGGGCGGGGTCCCGGGGCGTGGCCTGGTTCGTCTCCACCGTGTCCCGCGGATGGATCCGCCGCGGCAGCGTGCCGAAGCGGGAGCGGCGCAGGGCGGCCTCGGCCGCCGCGTCCGGCGTCTGCTCCTCGGCTCGCGTGTGTGTCATCCCGGTCCTCCCCGTCGTGCCGGCTCCTGGTGCGCACACCCGTGCACCGGGTGAACGCGTGCGGCGAGCCGCGGGTTCCCGTCCGGGCCGAAGAGCCGGTCCGGAAGGGCGACGCCGAGGCCGGACGCGGAAGCGCGCCCGCGGGCTCACGCCCCGCAGGGGCGCGGGCGGCGGCGCGTGTGCCCGGCGATGGGCGTCGGCGCGTGCGCTCGGCGATGGGCGGCGGCGCGTGCGGTGGGCGATGGGCGGCGGCGCGTCCGGCTCGCACGGGTTCGCGTCCTGTTCCAGGGCGCGGACGGCTCCACCCCGCGCCGCCTGGCGACGGTCGGCAGTGGCACCGGCTCCGACTCCGGTGAGCCGACGGGCGGTTCGCCCCGAGCACGCCGCAGGGGCCGCCGAGCCCCCGGCCCAGGAGCCGGGGCCCCCGACCCGGATGTGGTCGAGGGCGTCCACCATGGTCAGGGCGTCTGTTCGGGAGCATCCGCGGTCGGCGCGGTGAGATCGCCCGCCTCGGGAAGCTCCTCCACGTCGACACCGCGCACCTGCGCCAACTCGTGCTTGAGGGCCGCGAGTTCGGCGCCGCCCGCCATGTGGTTGGTCAGTTCCTCCAGGGTGATCTTCGAGCGCTCGGCGCTGAGTTCGAGGGTGCCGAGGCGCAGCACGTTGAAGTGGTCGCCGACCATATAGGCGTGGTGCGGGTTGTGGGTGATGAAGATGACGCCGAGCCCGCGGTCGCGGGCGGCGGCGATGTACTTCAGGACGACACCGGACTGCTTCACGCCGAGCGCGGCGGTCGGCTCGTCCAGGATCAGGACGCGGGCGCCGAAGTAGACGGCGCGGGCGATGGCGACGCACTGGCGCTGGCCGCCGGAGAGCGTGCCGATGGGCTGCTCCAGGTCGTCCAGGACGATGCCCATGTTGCGCAGTTCCCGGTCGGCGGTCTGCTTCATGCGGGCGATGTCCAGGCGGCGGACCGGCCAGGGGCCCTTGGTCATCTCGGAGCCGAGGAAGAAGTTGCGCCACACCGGCATCAGGGGGACGGTCGCCAGGTCCTGGTAGACGGTGGCGATGCCCAGGTCGAGGGCTTCGCGCGGGGTGCCGAAGCGCACCGGCCGCCCGTCGACGAGGAAGTCGCCCTCGGTGTGCTGGTGCAGCCCCGAGATGATCTTGATGAGGGTGGACTTGCCGGCGCCGTTGTCGCCCAGGACGCAGGTCACCCGGCTCGGGTGCACCGTGAGGTCGACGCCGTGCAGGGCGCGGATGTTCCCGTAGGACTTGCCCGCGCCGCGCAGTTCGACGAGCGGTGCGTTCTCGTCGGGCGCGTCGTGCAGGACGGCGCCGTGGGTTCCGGTCGTGTCGCTGGTCATCGGGTCACCTCCGGGTCGCCGTGCGCTGGACCCACAGATTGATGAGGACGGCGCCGAGCAGCATGACGCCGAGGAAC
The DNA here is from genome assembly GCF_057537855.1 of Streptomyces diversicolor. Classification (NCBI taxonomy): domain Bacteria; kingdom Bacillati; phylum Actinomycetota; class Actinomycetes; order Kitasatosporales; family Streptomycetaceae; genus Streptomyces; species Streptomyces diversicolor. Next base: position 258,047 of record NZ_BAAJXA010000001.1, on the reverse strand, counting down.
GCCTTGAACCAGTCGGGGTTCCAGCCGGCGTAGACGATGCCCTGGTTCACCATGCCGAACATGAAGGCGCCGAAGACCGGGCCGATCGCGGAGCCGTAACCGCCGGTGAGCAGACAGCCGCCGATCACCGCCGCGGCGATGTAGATCAGCTCCTGGCCGACGCCCTCGCCGGACTGCACGGTGTTGAAGGCGAAGAGCTGGTGCATGCCGACGAACCAGGCGCCGAAGCCCACCGCCATGAACAGCGTGATCTTGGTGAAGTCGACGGGGACGCCGACCGCGCGGGCGCTTTCCTTGTTGCCGCCCACGGCGAAGATCCAGTTGCCGTACTTGGTGCGCAGCAGCACCCAGGTGGCCAGGGCGGCGAAGACCAGCCACCACACCACGGTGATCTTCACCTGGACGCCGCCGACGTCGAAGGAGGACGCGAAGATCTTCTTCGCCTGGTCGAAGCCGTCCATGTCGCTGATGTCGTCGGTGGCGACGTTGCCGGTGACCAGCTTGGTCACGGCGAGGTTGAGGCCCTGGAGGATCAGGAAGGTGCCGAGGGTGACCAGGAAGCTGGGCAGTCCGGTCCTGACCACCATCCAGCCGTTGAACGCGCCGATGGCGAGGGAGACGATCAGGGCGACGATCACGCCCATCCAGACGTTCAGCGTCAGCTGGTAGCTGAGCATGCTCGCGGTCAGCGCCGAGGAGACCACGGCCACGCCGGAGGAGAGGTCGAACTCGCCGCCGATCATCAGCAGGGCCACGGGCAGGGCCATGATGCCGATGGTCGAGGACTGGTAGAGGACGGTGGCCATCGAGCTGCCCTGGCGGACCGCGGGCGCGGCGACGAGGAAGAAGACGAGGACGGCCAGCGCGCCGAGGAAGACGCCCACCTCGGGGCGGGCCAGCATGCGCAGTACCAGGGGGCGCTCGGCGGTGCGGCCGTCGCTCTCCTTGCGGCCGGGGCCCGGCGGTGTGCCGACCGCCGGCTCAGCCCGTTGGGTCATGCTCATCACCGGGTGCCCTTCGCGGCGAACTGGGCGACCCTGTCGACGTTCGACTTGTCGACGAAGGCGGGCCCGGTCAGCACCGGCTGCTCACCGCCGCCGCTGTAGTTGCCGTTGTTCTTGTACAGCCACAGGGAGTCGACCGCCAGGTAGCCCTGCAGATACGGCTGCTGGTCCACCGCGAACTGGATCGTGCCCTTGGAGATGGCGCCGGTCAGGTCCTTGTTCAGGTCGAAGGTGGCGATCTTCGCCTTGCTGCCCGCGTCCCCGGCGGACTGGACCGCGGCCAGGGCGTAGGGGGCGCCGAGGGCGACGACGTAGTCGATGCCGTTGTCCTGCTTCAGCTTGGCGGTGATCGTCGACTGCACGGACGGCATGTCGGTGCCGTTCACGTACAGCGTCTGCGTGGTGCCGGAGAACGTCTTCTTCACGCCGTCGCAGCGCTGGGTGAGGCCGACGTTGCCCTGCTCCTGGATCACGCACACGGCCTTCTTGGCGCCCTCCTCGTTCAGCCGCTTGCCGAGCGCTTCGCCGGCGACGCTCTCGTCCTGGCCGAAGAACTCCAGCAGCCCGAGCTTCTTCCAGTCGCTCACACCGGAGTTGAGGCCGACGACGGGGATGTTCGCGGCCTTCGCCTTGGCGATGACGTCCTTCATGGCGTCCGGCTTGGCGAGGGTCACGGCGATGCCGTCGACGTGCTGGTCGACGGCGTTCTGCACCAGGTTGGCCTGGGCGCCGGCGTTCGGGTCGTGGGCGTAGACGAGCTTGATGTTGTCCTTGGCCGCCGCCGCCTCGGCTCCCTTGCGCACGATGTCCCAGAAGGTGTCGCCCGGGGCCTGGTGGGTGACCAGGGCGACCGTCATCCGGGGCGTGGTGGCCTTGCCCGCGGAGGCGCCCGACCCCGACTCGTCGGCCTTCTTTCCACCGGAGCTGCTGGAACAGCCGGCGAGAGCCAGAGCGGCCGCGGCGGCGACGGCCACGACGGGGGCCAGTCTGCGGGAGCGGGAGCGAGAAGAGCGGTCCATCTTTCCTGCACCTCACTGTGCTACGGGGGAAAGGGAGGGATCCGCGAGGATCCGGGTCCCTGAACCGGGGCGGTGTCCGGGTCGTTGTGCGGTGTGTGCTGGGACGGGATCCAAGTGCCTGACGCGCCTGCTGTCAATACTTTGTTAAGACATCATTTCACAATCAGGTCCGAATGTAAGTACAAACGAGGGACAGCGTGACCCGCCGGGTCCTCCACCGGGAAGGCGTCGGACCCCGGCCCGGAGGACAGCCTAGGCAGCGTCAGGCACGGCCGAGTCGGCCACGCCCTACGATCTGATCACGATGCGTACGGCTACTCCCGCATGGGGTACGAGATCCCCGGTGTCCAGCAGGCGGCCCCGGACGCCGCGGTGTGCAGCGGGCGGCGAGCGCTTCGGACCCGGCGTCCACCGCTCCCCCGGCCGCGGCCTGGTGGGACGTGCCGGCCGCCAGGCCGCGGTGCGGGCACGCGAGGAGTACGACCAGCAGGTCGCCGGCCGCCGGCACCCGTGAACCCGGCAGTTGAGGAGCCTTGCAGGCGGGCCCCTGGCGGTGGCGGTCACGTTTCGGGCAAGAGAGACGCGGCCTATTGACGGTGGCCGGACATGCGGCTGTGATAACGCCCACACTGTTCGGTCGAGTTGGTTTCTGATCGGTTTCGACTACCTTTCAGCGCCGGCTCTCCCTTGGCCGAACCCTGCCTCCAGGAGCCGCCATGCGTCACTCCCCGTCAGGTCATTCCGTCCAGGGCCCCAGCCGTCGTTCCCTGTTGCGCCTGACCGGCGGCGCGGCCGTGCTCGCCGGCGCCGGCACCCCTCTGCTGAGCGCCTGCGGCGGCAGCGGCACATCCTCTGACCCCAAGACCGTCACCGTGGGCTCCAACGCGTCGGACGCGGTGCCGAAGAAGGCTTTCGAGGAGGTCTACGCGGCTTTCAAGAAGCAGTCCGGCCTCACCGTCGAGGTGAACACCAAGGACCACAACACCTTCCAGGAGCAGATCAACTCCTATCTGCAGGGCACGCCTGACGACGTGTTCAACTGGTTCGCCGGTTTCCGTATGCAGTTCTTCGCCGCGAAGAAGCTCGCCACGCCCATCGACGACGTCTGGGCGAAGATCGGGGGCAACTTCCCCGAGGCGATGAAGAAACTCAGCAAGGGTAAGGACGGCACGTACTACTTCGTGCCGCTGACCACGTACCCGTGGGCGGTGTTCTACCGCCAAGGCGTCTTCCAGCAGTACGGGTACGAGGTCCCCGGCACCTGGGACCAGTTCGTCGCGCTGTGCCGGCAGATGCGGAAGGACGGGCTGGTCCCGATCGCGTTCGGCGACAAGGACGCCTGGCCCGCGATGGGCACCTTCGACCAGATCAACTTCCGTCTGAACAGCTACGACTTCCATGTCGAGCTGATGGCGGGCAAGGCGTCGTGGACCGACGCGAGGGTGCGGGCCGTCTTCGACCACTGGTCGCAGATCCTGCCCTACCACCAGGACGGCGCGATGGGCCGCACCTGGCAGAACGCCGCGCAGTCACTGGTGGCGAAGAAGTCCGGCATGTATCTGCTGGGCAGCTTCGTGGCCCAGCAGTTCACCGACAAGGCCGACCTGGACGACCTCGACTTCTTCCCCTTCCCCGAGATCAACCCGGCGTACGGCCAGGACACCGTGGAGGCGCCCACCGACGGCTTCATGGTCAGCAGATCCCCGAAGAACCACGCGGGTGTCGTGAAACTGCTGGAGTACCTGGGCACCCCGGGGGCCGAGGAGACCTACCTCAAGACCGACTCCAGCGTGGTCGCCGCCTCCGACAAGGCCGACACCTCCGCCTACAGTCCGCTGCAGAAGAAGGCGTTCACGATGATCAGCGGCGCGAAGAACCTCACCCAGTTCATGGACCGCGACAGCCGTCCTGACTTCACCTCCACGGTGATGCAGCCCTCGCTGCAGAAGTACATCCAGAACCCCAAGGGCATCGACTCCCTGCTGTCCTCCATCGAGCGCCAGAAGAAGACGATCTTCGCGTCGGCATGACCACCGACACGACGACCAAGAGCCGGGGGGCGTCCGCCGCGCCGCCACCGGGCTCCGCATCCGACGCCCAGCGGGTCGCGCCGAGCCACCGGCGGCTGCTGACCCGCCGTGACCGGATCACGCTCGCCCTGATGGCCGGCGTGCCCACGGTCCTGCATGTGGCCCTCGTGTGGGTCACCGCCCTGGCCTCCGTCGCGCTCGCCTTCACCACCTGGGACGGCATCGGCATCGAGACGATCCGGTGGGTCGGCCTGGCGAACTTCAGGGAACTGTTCACCGAAAACCCGCAGTTCTGGCCCGCCGTCGAGCACAACCTCATCTGGTTCGTGGTGCTCATCCTCGTCCCGACGCCGCTCGGCCTGTTCCTCGCCACCCAGTTGGACAAGCGGATCCGCTTCAGCCGCGTCTACCAGACGGCGTTCTTCCTGCCCGTCGTCATCTCCATGGCCTCGATCGGCTTCGTCTGGCAGCTCGTCTACAACCCCGACACGGGCCTCATCAACAGCCTGATCGGCGCAAACGAGCCCGGCCACTACATCGACTGGATCGGCGACCCCGACCTGAATCTGTGGGCGGTCCTGATCGCCGCCTCCTGGCGGCACACCGGCTACATGATGATCCTGTACCTGGCCGGTCTCAAGAGCGTCGACCCCTCGCTTCGGGAGGCCGCCGCGCTGGACGGGGCAAGCGAGTGGCAGACGTTCCGGCACGTCGTCTTCCCGACGCTGCGCCCCACCAACACCATCGTCCTGGTCGTCACCATCATCGAGGCGCTGCGCGCCTTCGACCTGGTCTTCGTCTTCAACAAGGGCGCCCAGGGCACCGAGTTGCTGTCGATCCTGGTGACCAACAACATCATCGGCGAGTCGAGCCGCATCGGGTACGGGTCGGCGATCGCGGTGGTCCTGCTGGTCATCTCGCTCGCCGTGATCATCCCCTATCTGGTGGCCACCTTCCACAAGGAGCGGCGGGCATGAGCGCACCTACCCTCGCCACCGGCGCGGACCGGCGGCGGCGCCCGCCCGTCCGCCCGGCCCGGGTCCTGCTGCACGTCTTCCTCGCGGGTGCCGCGCTGGCATGGCTCGCGCCGCTCGTGTGGGCGGTCTTCTCGGCGCTGCGCCCGTACGGCGAGACCAGCGCCAAGGGCTATGTGTCCTGGCCCGACAGGCTGAGCCTGGACAACTTCACCAACGCCTTCCAGCAGTCGGACATGACGCACTACTTCGGCAACACGCTGCTGATCGCGGTGCCCGCCGTGCTGCTGACGCTGTTCCTGTCCTCCTGTGTGGCCTTCTACGTGGCCCGCTTCGACTTCCGGCTCAACCTGGCGCTGCTGCTGGTGTTCACCGCGGGCAATCTGCTGCCGCAGCAGGTCGTCATCACCCCCCTGTACCGGCTGTACCTCCTGGTCGATCTGCCCGGCGTCACCGCCAGCGGCAAGCTCTACGATTCCGCGCTCGGCCTGGTCCTCATCCATGTGGCGTTCCAGTCCGGGTTCTGCGCGTTCGTGCTGAGCAACTACATGCGTTCGCTGCCGCAGGAGCTGACCGAGGCCGCGCTCGTCGACGGGGCCTCGGTGTGGCGGCTGTACTGGCAGATCACGCTGCCGCTGTGCAAGCCGGCGATGGCGGCGCTGGCCACGCTGCTGTCGATCTGGATCTACAACGACTTCTTCTGGGCCATCGTCCTCGTCTCGACCGGGGAGAACATGCCGATCACCTCCGCCCTGAACAACCTGTCCGGGCAGTACTTCACCGACCCCAACCTGGTCGCCGCCGGCGCCCTGCTCACCGCGATCCCCACGCTGGTCGTGTACTTCCTGTTGCAGCGCCAGTTCGTGGGCGGGCTCACCCTGGGCTCCCACAAGGGCTGATCCGGCACCGAGTGGGCCGCCCGGCACCGGGAGCGCACTCTCAGTGGGCCCCGTCCAGCCGGGCCCGCTGCTCCGCCGTCAGCTCCAGGTCCACGGCGGCCAGGTTCTCCTCCAGTTGGGCCACCGAGGACGCACCGGCGAGCGGGACGACGGGCAGCGGTCCGCCCAACTGCCAGGCGAGCACTACCTGGTTGGGGGTCGCGCCGGTCTGCCGGGCCACATCGCGCAGGGCCGCGAGCCGCACCGGGGTGCCCGGGTGGTCGTAGTCGGGCCGCAGCGGCTTGTCCGCCCGGGTGTACGCGCCGGTCAGCAGCGGTGAGTAGGCGACCAGGGTCAGCCCCGGCTCGGCCCGCAGATAGTCGATCAGCGCCGCGTCCGTGCCGCCCAGGGAGCCGTCCGGGAACAGGTCGCTGGGCACGTCGGTGCGCGGCCTGAGGTAGCTGTGCTGGTACTGAAGGACCTCGTAGCCGGGCAGGCCGGCCCCGGCGGCCAGCGCGCGGGCCCGCTCCACGCGCCACACGGCGTGGTTGCTCACGCCGAGCAGCCCGACGGTGCCCTCGGCGACCAGGGCGGCGAACCCCTCGACGGTCTCCCGCAGTTCCACCCTCGGGTCCGTTATGTGCGCGTACAGCAGGTCGAGTTTCGCCACGCCCAGGCGTTCGCGGCTGCGCTCGGCGGACTCGCGGATCACCTTCGCCGACAGTCCCTCGGGGTTGTCGACATAACCGGTGCCGGGGGCGAGCGGCCGGGCGCCGACCTTGGTCGCGATGACGATCTCGTCGCCGACGCCCCGGCTGCGCCGCCAGCGGCCGAGCAGTTCCTCGCTCTGCCCGCCCTGGCCGCCGTCCTCCCAGAACGCGTAGTTGTCCGATGTGTCGATGAAGTTCCCGCCGGCCTCGACATAGCGGTCGAGCACGGCGAAGGAGGTCTTCTCGTCGGTCTGCGAGCCGAACAGCATGGCGCCGAGCGCGAGCACGCTCACCCGGCGGCGGGTGGCCGGATCGGTGCCGATGGTGCGGTACTTCATGGGTGTCCCTCCGTTTCACGCACCCGGCATGTCGGGTGCGTGCAACGGAGTCTCACGCCTGGAGCGCTCTTCAAGTCAAGCGGCGGCGAACGGCCCTTCCAGCGCCGCCCATTGGAGCAACATGATCGTCTTGGCGTCGGCGATCTCGCCGGTGCGGATCATCTCCAGGGCCCGGCGGAAGGGCAGTTCGAGGATCTCGATGTCCTCGCCCTCCTCGTCGAGACCGCCGCCCTCGTGGGTGCGGGTCGAGGGGCCGTAGGCGGCGGCGTAGAAGGAGACGCGTTCGGTGACCGAGCCGGGGCTCATATAGACGTCGAAGACATGCCGGACCGCGCCCACGGTGTGCCCGGTCTCCTCCACCGCCTCGCGCCGCACGGCGACCTCGGGGTGCTCGTCCTCGTCGTCGAGCAGCCCGCCCGGGGTCTCGATCAGCATGCCGTCAGGGTGGCCGTTGACGTAGACCGGGAAGCGGAACTGCCGGGTGAGCAGCACGGTCGCCCGTTCGGCGTCGTACAGCAGCAGGGTGGCTCCGTTGCCGCGGTCGTGCGTCTCGCGCTGCTGGGTGCTCCAGGTGCCGTCGGCGCGGCGGAAGTCGAAGGTGGTGGCGCGTTCGACGTACCAGTGGCTGGAGAGGAGTTCCACCTCGCGTACCCTGACGCGCGGGTTGCCGGTGAGGTCGAGGCCGGTCCGGTCGAGTCCGGTGCGGCCCCGGCGGTCGGGGGTGTCGATGCCGGCGGTCATCGGCCGGCCGCCGGGTCGGCGACGGCGTACGAGTCGTTCATGGTTGCTCCCTCTCCCAGCAGGTCCGGTGAAGTCCGCCGCGGTTCGCCGGCGCCCTGGAGGGGCGCGGGGAACCGCGCGACCAGCCACGATGATGCCGCAGTCGGCCGATGGCACAGCACGGCCTTTCCAACGGTGCGCTTGCCGTCCAGGGCGCCGGGGCGCGCACACGCCCCGCCACGCCCACCGGGTTCTTCTTCAACTCCCGTACGTGTGTGCCCCGTTGACGCCCGGCCCACCGCTCACTACCGTCCGAGAGCGCTCTCACATCCCGCACACCGCGGCACGTCCCGACGGGGAGGCCCCATGACTCCCGTACCACGCCTCGGCCTGCGCCGCCCGGCCGCGGCGCTCGCTCTGGCGCTGCTCGCCGCCCTCGCCCCGCGCCCGGCGTCCGCCGCCGGCACCGCGGCGGCGGCGACCGTCTGCAACCGGTACTGCGACACCCGTGATCCCGCCCTCTCCCCGGGCGACCGGACCCCGGTCACCGCGACCCTGTACGGACGGTCGGTCGTCCTCCACTTCGACGACGCCGACGCGATGGGCTGGGCGTCCATCGGCAACGGCAGCCCGGGTGACGAGGTCTGGCTCGACCGCTCCTTCGACGGCGGCCGCACCTGGAGTGCGGGCAGCAGGCTCGGCGCCACCGCCGTCCCCGACGGCCGGCGCGACTGGCGCACGCTCATGTACAACGTGGACGACTGGAACAACCACGGCGTAGGCGCCCTGCGCGCCTGCGGCAGGGCCGGGGACCGCGCCGAGATCGCGTGCACCCCGTGGGCCCGTACCACCTGGAACGCCGGCGAGCGGCGCACGGCGGCGGCCACCGCTCTGATGACCTTCTACGACTACGGAACCGGACTGTTCGACACGACCGGCTGGTGGAACTCGGCCAACGCCCTGACCGCCGTCATCGACAACATCCGGGTGACCGGCATGGGCAGTTACGCCTACGCGGTCTCCCGCACATACGACCTGAACGTGAACTCCCGTGACGGGCAGTTCCGCAACGAGTACATCGACGACACCGGCTGGTGGGGACTGGCCTGGATCGCCGCCTACGACCTGACAGGCGAGCGCCGCTATCTGAACACCGCCCGCGCCGACGCCGACCACATGGCCGCGTACTGGGACGGCACCTGCGGCGGCGGTGTGTGGTGGAGCACGGCGCGGACCTACAAGAACGCCATCGCCAACTCCCTGTACATCCAGCTGAGCGCGGCCCTGCACAACCGGATCCCGGGCGACACGACGTATCTGGACCGGGCCCGGGCCGGCTGGTCCTGGTTCCAGGGCACCGGCATGATCAACGGCTCCCAGCTGGTCAACGACGGCATCGACCTGTCCACCTGCCGCAACAACGGCCAGGCCGTCTGGTCGTACAACCAGGGCGTGCTGCTCGGCGCGCTCACCGAGTTGCACCGGGCCACCGGCGACGGCGCCCTGCTCACCCGCGCCCGGCAGATCGCCGACGCGGCGACCACGGCACCCTCGCTGCACACCGCGGGGGGCGTCCTGCGCGACCCGTGCGAGGACGGCGACTGCGGCGGCGACGGGCCGTCCTTCAAGGGCGCGCATGTGCGGGGCCTCGGCCGGCTCGACGCGGCGCTGCCGGACCATCCCTACACGGCCTATCTGCGCCGCCAGGCGGACCGCGCCCAGTCGGGCGACCGCAACGCCCTCGACCAGTACGGGCTGCGCTGGTCGGGCCCCGTCGACACGGTGGACGCGGCGCGCCAGCACAGCGCCCTCGACCTGCTCGACGCGACGCCGTGAACACCCTGTACGCGATGAAGCCACCCACCCCGCGAACGCTGTGAACACCACCAGCGCCGTGAACACCGTGAACGCCATGAACGCCATGTACGCCGTGAACGCCATGACCAGGGACGGACGGTAATCCCATGACAGCGCGGACCCAGCCCCTCCTCGGCGGACTCCTGGCCCTGTTCCTGGCTCTGGCCGGGCTGCTGGCCCTGCCCGCACCCGCCCGTGCCGCGACGCAGGTCTGTGCCCTGGCGTGCGACACCCTGGACCCCTCGCGGGCCCGCCAGGACGGCTTCCCGGTGCCGGACCTGACCATCAACGGCCGGATCCTGCGGCTGCACGTCTCCGACCCGGACGACATGGCCTGGGCGAGCATCGACAACGGTGTCAGCGGCGACTCGGTGTGGCTCGACCGGTCCTGGGACCGGGGCGCGACCTGGGAGCCCCTGCTCGGCAAGGCGAGCATCCCCGGCACCTGGACCGGCACCCGTACGCTGATGTACAACATCACCGATCCGGTCGGGCACCGGCGCGGCTGGATCCGCGCCTGCGGTGACGCGAACGCCGTCACCTGCACCGACTGGGTGTACCCGACGGTGTGTGACGGCTCGCGGTGCGACGGGGCCGACCCCGCCACGGCGGCGGGCGACGACACACCCGTGCCGTCCACCAGCCTGTTCGGACGCACCATCAGCCTGCATGTCGACCAGCAAGGCGGCATGGCCTGGGGCGTCGTCTCGGGCGGCGCGGCGGGCGACGAGATCTGGCTGGACCGCTCCTGGGACGGCGGCGCGAGCCGGCCCGAGGGGTCCTCCCTCGGCCGTACGAGCGTGCCGTCCGGTGCCGCATCGGCCCGTACGGCCATGTTCGCCACGCGGGACCCGCGCGGTCTGCTGTACGGCGGGGCCGTCCGCGCCTGCGGCCGTGAGGCCGGGCACCAGGAGGGCAGTTGCACGGCCTGGGCCAGGCCCGTGCCGACCCGGGCGCGCGCCGCGGCGGACGCGCTGATGGCGTCGTACCACACGACCGAGGGCTGGTGGCGCAGCAGTTGGTGGAACTCGGCGGCGACACTCACTGCGCTGGTCGACTTCGCCGAGCAGAGGGGACGGCACGACTACGACTGGGCGATCGCCCGTACCTTCGAGCAGAACCGCGGTGTCTTCCCGGCGGGCGCGCGCAGTTCGGACCCGGTCGAGGGACACTTCATCAGCCGGGCCGTCGACGACGCGGCCTGGTGGGCGGTGGCCTGGCTGACCGCGTACGACCACACCGGCGAGCGCCGCTATCTGGACGAGGCGGTGACGATCGCCGACTACGTCCACGGGTACTGGGACACCGGCAGCTGCGGCGGCGGGGTGTGGTGGGACCGGGAGCGCACCTACAAGAACGCCGTGACCAACGGCCTGTATCTGTGGCTGGCCACCTCGCTGCACCAGCGGATCGGCGGCGACACGGTGTGGGGTGCCCGCGCGGCCACGGCGGCCGACTGGTACCTGGCCAGCGGGATGATCAACTCCTCCGGTCTTGTCAACGACGGGCTGACCGCGTCGTGCGGCAACAACGGCCAGACCGTGTGGAGTTACAACCAGGGCCTGGCCATCGGCGCGTTCACCCAGCTGTGGCGGTCCACCGGCGACGGCCGGTATCTGCGGACGGCGAAGCGGCTGGCCGACGCGGCGATCTCCTCGCCGGCGCTGACCCGCGACGGCGTGCTGACCGAGTCCTGCGACCTCGGCGCGAACTCCTGCGACGACAACCAGAAGCAGTTCAAGGGGATCTTCGTGCGCCACCTCGCCGACCTGGCGGACGCCACCGGGTCCGCCGCCTACCGGGCCTACCTCACGCGGCAGGCCGATTCGCTCTGGGCCGTCGACCGTGACCCGCTCAACCGCCTCGGCCAGCGCTGGTCGGGCACCTCCCCCAACCCGGTGGACTGGCGCACCCAGGCGAGCGCGCTGGAGGCGCTGACGGCGGCGGAGCGCCTGGCCGGCTCGGGCTGACCGTCGTGCGCAGGCCCGTGCCGGAGGGGCGTCAGGTCGTCCTCGGTGAGGCCGAGCGAGGCAGGCGACTGCCACGGCCGCACCGTGCCGCTCACGGCGCCGCTGATCGCGGCGTCCCGGCTTCCGCGCCCGCTCACGCGGCTCTCCCGCCGAGCGGGGCGCGGGAGCCTGGCCGGGCGCCGCGGCGGGCGACGCGCAGCCACAGCAGCTGGGTGATGAGCCAGCGTCGCATCGCGCCGAGATGGGCGGGTGAGCCGTGCACGTCGTCGAACGTCCTGAACCGGACGTCGTGGAGTGTGTCGCGCAGCAGCGTGCGCTCGGTGTCCGGGATGATCTCGTCGCGGCTGCTGGCGACGTACCTCACGGGGATGCGCAGCTGCCCGAGCTGCTTCGGTGTGAGGGCGAACTCCGGTAGCCGGGCACGGAGTTGGGTGAGATCGTCGCTGCCGGTGAGCCGGCGCAGGGTGTCGGCGGTGATGCCGGGCACGCGCGGCCACCACGTCGGGTCGGCGAAGAAGCCGGCGACGGGCGCGCCCACGGTGAGGACGCGGCGGATGCGCACGTCCTCGGCGGCGGCGCGCAGGGCGAGGTGGCCGCTGAAGCTGAGGGCGAGCATCGAGGTGTCGTCGACCCGGGCGCGGTCGGCGAGCCCGTCGAGCAGCAGGCCGAGGGTGCGCCAGGAGTCGGGGTTGTAGGTGAGAGTGTTCTCGCCGACGCCCGGCAGTTCGGTGACGACGGCGGCGTGGCCGAGCCTGCGCAGCAGGGGCAGCAGCGGCGCCCACTGTTCCTTGACGCTGACGATGCCGCCCATGACGATCAGCAGCGGGCGTGGCCTGTCGAGTCCTGCGGCCCAGCAGGCGACGGTTTCGCCGCCGTGGTCGAACTCCAGGCGTTCGATGCCGTCCTGGCCGCGGCGCCACTGGTCGAAGGTGTCGACGCAGAGCCGCTGGGCGGTTCGTCGGTCGGGGTCGCCGTGGTACGGGAAGCGGGCGAGCGCGTAGTGCCGGCACGCGTCGAGCAGGTCGCCGCGGTCGGCGGCGGCCCGGCCCTCGGCGGTCCACACCGCGGCCCAGGAGTCCGGCTCCCCGGTGGTGTCGTTGGTGATCCGGGCGAGCACACGTGTGGCGTGCTCGGCCGTCATGCCCTGCCCGCGGGCGTGCAGGCGGGCGAATTCCTTGAGTTCTTCGAGATGGTCCATCAGGTCGGTCACCGTCCCCGGTCGGTGCGACGCGCTCCGCTGGAAATGCCGCGATATGCCGTCGGTCGTCTGCGGCATCGTCGTGGCTGGTCGCGCAGTTCCCCGCGCCCCTTCGGGGCGCTGTCGGGCCGGTCGGTGTCGTACGGCCTGTGAGCGGGGCCGTACGACACCGGTGCGGCCGCCCGCGGCACGGGGGCGTGCCGCGGCGTCGGTGGTCAGCCCAGCCGGGCGAGGTGGTGCTCGACGGCGTCGGCGGCGACGGCGGGACCGTTCACGGACCGCATGCGCTCCCGCATGGCCCGCACCCGCTCGGTCACGGCGGCGTCACCCGTCACCTGGGCCGCGGCCTCGCGCAGGCTGTGCACCGTGACGTCCTCCTTGGCCAGCCGGCGGCCGAGGCCCAGCTCCGCGACGCGCTGGGCGTTCGCGCGCTGCTCGCTCGTCTGCGGGACGACCACCATGGGCACGCCGTTGTCCAGCGACTCCATGGTGCTGTTCATCCCGCCGTGGGTGATGAACAGCCGGGCGTGGCGCAGCACGTCGAGCTGCGGCGCGTACCGCCGTACGTCGACGTTCGCGGGCAGCGGCCCGAGTCCGGCCGGGTCGGTGTGCTCGCCGACGGTGATGAGGACGTCCCACTCGGAGTCGCCGAAGGCTTCGACGGCCATGGTGAAGAACTCCGGCCAGCCCCTGGCCGAGGTGCCGAGCGAGATCAGCAGCACGGGCCGGTCCGCCGAGGCCGGCTGCCAGCTGCCCTGGTAGGGGCGTTCGGCGATGCAGGGGCCGGTGAAGACGAACCGTTCGTCGAAGGTCTCGCCCGCGTACTGGAATTCACGCGGGAGAAAGACGATGGCGAGCTTCTCGATCGACGAGAGGAAACCCATCGGGTCGGCGGGCAGGCCGAACCGGGGCAGCACGCCGGCGAGCTTCCGCACCGCCTCCATGATCTGCGGGTCGGTCAGCTCGGCGACCGGGAACTTCTCCCGCAGCGAGAAGTGTTCGTTCGCGCCGAACACCGGATAGGTGCGGATCAGCGGGATGTCGTTCTGCGCGGCGAACAGACGCGCTCCCCACGCCATGAAGTCGTGGACGATCACGTCCGGCCGGTTCTCCTCGTAGAACGGCGTGACCTGTTCCACGAGCGAGGTGCTTTCGTCCAGGCACCGCAGTCCCTCGCCCGCGTTCTCCTCGGCGGTCAGCGGGGCCCGGTAGAAGTCGCCGAAGACCGAGTCGTAGCGGACCGGTTCGGCGCCCGCGGCCTTCACGATGGGGGCGAAGTGGTCCGTCACGGTGCAGGTGACGCGATGGCCGCGCCTGACCAGCTCCTCGACCACGCCGATCGTGGGGTTGACATGGCCTACGGCCGGAAAGTTGAAGAAAGCGATGTGGCGTTGCACGCGTGTGTCTCCTTCCATGCGCTGCCGGTGTCCTTCGGCCGGTCGTCGCCGAAGCGCCCCGGGCAGCGGCCGCTCATCCAGTGGTGTGGGGTTCTTCGCGCGCGGCGGACCGGTGTATCGCGTCGAGGAGTTCGGCCTGCCGCAGGGTGGCGCCGTCGTCCGGCGGGATACCGGTGCGCACCGCGGCGGCGAAGGCCGCGACGGTGGCCGCCACCTGGTCGTGCGGTGCGAGCCGGATCTCCTCGGCGGTTCGGCCGCGGTGCAGGCCGATCACGGGGACGTGGTCGGCGGGCGGGGTGAACGCCCGGTCGACGGTGATGCTGCCCTCGCTGCCCCACAGTTCGTACGACGAGCGGTAGGCGTGCTCCATGCCGAAGGTGATCTGGGCCGTGACGGCGCCCGGGGTGGCCAGCAGCGCGGCGCCCGCGGTCTCGACCCGCCGCCCCGGGCCCCGGGTGAGGCGGGCGCCGACGACGTCGAGCCGGCTGCCCAGGAAGTGCAGTGCGGCCCGCAGCGGGTAGACGCCGACGTCGGCCAGCGCCCCGCCGCCGAGTTCCGGGTCGTAGCGGATGTCCGTGTCCGCCAGCGGCGGGATGGTGAACGCCGCGTGGAACGCGCGCGGTTCACCGATCGCGCCGTCGGCGACCAGGCGCCGCACCGCCTCGTGCCGGTGGTGGTGGACGAACATGACGTTCTCCATGAGCACCAGACCGCTCTTGCCGGCGAGTTCGAGGAGTTCCGCGGTGCGCCGGGGATGTGTGGTCAGGGGCTTCTCGGCGAGGACGGGCCGGCCCGTGCGCAGCGCCGCCTCGGTCCACCGGGCGTGCAGGGCCGCGGGCAGCGGCACGTAGACGGCCTGGACGTCGTCCTGTGCGAGGAGTTCGGCGTAGCCGTGCACGGCACGGCAGCCGAAGCGTTCCGCGACCTGCCGTGCCTTGGCCGCGTCCCGGCTGGCGACGGCAGCGATCTCGATGTCGGGGCAGGCGGCGAAGGCGGGGAGCATGCGGCGCACCGCGATGCCCGCGCATCCGAGCACCCCCATCCGCAAGGGCTGTGTCACCGGTCCCGCTCCGCGATCGCGTTGAGGCAGGCGAGCATGGTGCGGGCCTGGACGTTGAGGTAGTGGCCGTGCCGGACCAGGGACGTGAGCTGTCCGGGGGTGACCCAGGCGTAGCCGGGCGGCGGGGTGAGCGGCGCGTCGGTCTCGTCGGCGCGGACGACGAGGAAGCGGCTCTCGGCGTTGAGGAAGCGGCCGCCCTCCTCGGAGTGCACGACCTCGTAACGGATGCGGTCGGGACCCGCGCCCAGCACGGTGTCCAGGAATCTGGGGCGTTGTCTGTCGGGCAGGTGGGCGTAGTTGTCCGGGGTGCACTGCACGGTCGGTCCCAGTTCGACGGTGTCGAGGAAGCCGCCCTCGACCCGGGCGTGCACCAGTACATGCGGAACGCCGCCGAACTCGCGGGTGAGGAAGGCGGTGACGCCGAGGCCGACCGGCTCGAACAGGGGCTGGGTCCAGCCGGTCACCTCGCGGTTCTCCGCCCGTACGGACACGGCCACGACCTTGAAGTAGCGGCCTTCGCCGTGCTCGATCGCGCTCTCGCCGCGCTTCCAGCCGGGGATGGAGTCCAGCGGGACGCGCTCGGCCCGTACGCTGTGCCGGGTGCGCTCGCCCGTGATCCACGAGTGCAGTTCGGTGTCGGAGAGCAGCGCGCCGGGCGCGGCGTCCGCGACGGGCAGGCAGGACAGCACGGTACGGGAGTCCATGTTGACCACGTTGTCCCGGTGCAGCAGTGCGTGGATCTGGCCGAGGGTGAGCCAGCAGAAGTCGTCGTGCAGCGGCACGTCGCCGACGGCCTCCACCACCATGTTGCGGTTGGCCTTGCGGTAGAACCACGAGCCGTGCTCGGACTGCAGCACGTCCGCGACGATCCGGCCGCGGTCCGGTCCGACGAAGTACTCGATGTACTTGACGTCGGCGCCCTGGTGGGCCTTGGTGTAGTTGCTGCGGGTCGCCTGGACCGTCGGCGAGAGCTGGAGCAGGTTCGGGTTGCCGGGCTCCATCTTCGCCTGCATCAGGAAGTGCAGCACCCCGTCGAACTCCTTGACGAGGATGCCGAGGACACCGACCTCGGGCTGTTTGATGATGGGCTGGTACCAGTCGGCGTACGGGCCGTCGCCGTAGGGTTCCCCCTCCTCCGTGACGTGCAGGCCCTCGACGGTGAAGAACCGGCCGCTGCGGTGCACCAGGTTGCCGGTGGACTCCTGGAAGGACCAGCCGTCCAGCTCCGCGAACGGTATCCGCTCCACCCGGAAGGTATGGGCCCTGCCCCGTTCGGCCAGCCAGTCGCCGAAGTGCTCGGTGCGCAGGTGTGCGCCCTCGGTGGCGGCGGCCGACAGCGCGATGCGGGCGGGCAGGCTCGTGTTCTCACGCGTCTGGAGGATGTGGGACGGCATCGGAGAGACTCCCCGCCTTTCTCGTGATGCGTACGCGGTCCAATCAGGCATGTTCGGCCGCGAGGAAGTCGTTGAGTACGAGGCGGTAGTAGCCGGGGCCGAAGCCCATGTCCGCCACCTGAGGGACCAGGGCGCGCAGCTTCTCGGTGGAGATGGCGTACCGGACGCCGGTGTCCACGTACTCCTTGCGCGGTGTGAGCCCGAGCGCGCCGGCGAGGTGGTCGACGATGTCCTCCACCGGGACGGCGTGTCCGGAGGCCACGTTGACCGTGTCGGCCCGCAGACCGGCGGCGAGCAGCCGGTCGATGATCGTGATCGCGTCGCGGACCCGGATCAGGTCCCGGCAGGCGCCCCGGTGCATGGCCACCGCCCCTTCCCGGACCTGCCGGAACAGCGTGGGTATGAGCTGGTGGTACCGGCCGTGCGGGCCCACCAGGTGCGCCAGCCGCAGGATCAGATGGTCGGCCCCGGAGTCGCGCAGTTGCTCCTCAAGGGCGAGTTTGTGTGCGCCGTAGGGGGTGTAGGGGGTCACCGGGGTGTCCTCCCTGCCGGGTCCCTCGGCGAACCCGTACATGCCCGTCGCGGCCGTCGAGAAGAACACCAGCCGCTGTCCGGTGGCCGCGCACTGCTTGGCGACGTCGCGCAGCAGCGCGGCCTCCCGCGCGAAGTCCGCGTCGGAGGCGCCGCTCGTCCTGGACTCCCCCGCCGCGAGGGCCACGGTGCCCGGATGCCGGCCGGCCAGCGGACGCAGGCTGCGCGCCAGGAATCCGGTTCCCACTATCTCCATCGTCCTCGTCCTGATCTGTGGGTGGGAGGCGGTTGGTCGGGCTCAGCCGCGCTGGGCGACGAACTCCTTGATCGTGGCGGTCATGTAGTCGAGCATTTCGTCGGTGAGCCCCGGGTAGACGCCGATCCAGAAGGTGTGCTCGGTGATGACGTCGCTGTGGGTGAGGTCGCCGACGACGCGGTGGGGGCGGCCGATGTAGGCCGGCTGGCGGGTGAGGTTGCCGGCGAACAGCCGGCGGGTGCCGATCTTCCGCTCCTCCAGGTGGGCGACGAGTTCGGCGCGGGTGAAGGGGGCCTCGGGATCGACGGTGATGACGAAACCGAACCAGCTCGGTTCGGACCGCGGGGTCGGCTCGGGCAGCAGCAGGCCGGGCACGCCGTCCAGTCCCTCGCGCAGCCGGCGCCAGTTGCGCCGCCGTGCCTCGATGAAGCCGTCCAGCTTGTCGAGCTGTGCGAGGCCGAGGGCGGCCTGGATGTCGGTTCCCTTCAGGTTGTAACCGACGTGGGAGAAGATGTACTTGTGGTCGTATCCGGCGGGCAGGTCGCCCATCTGGTACTCGAACCGCTTGAAGCAGGTGTTGTTCTTGCCGGGTTCGCACCAGCAGTCCCGGCCCCAGTCGCGCAGCGACTCCACGATGCGGGCGAGGACCAGGTTGGAGGTGAGGACGCAGCCGCCCTCGCCCATGGTGAGGTGGTGTGCCGGGTAGAAGCTGACCGTGGTCAGGTCGCCGAAGCTGCCGGTGAGCTGTCCGTCGTAGGTGGAGCCGACCGCGTCGCAGTTGTCCTCGATGAGGAAGAGGTCGTGTTCCTTGGCGAGTTGGGCCACCTCGGCGACCTCGAAGGGGTTGCCGAGCGCATGCGCGATGATGATCGCCCGGGTCTTCGGTCCGATGGCCCGCGCCACCCGGTCGGCGGTGGTGTTGTAGGTGGCCAGGTCGACGTCCACGAAGACCGGCAGGAGCCCGTTCTGCAGGATCGGGTTGACGGTGGTGGGGAAGCCGGCCGCGACGGTGATCACCTCGTCGCCGGGCCGCAGCCGCCGGTCGCCGAGCTGGTGCGAGGTGAGGGCCGTGACGGCGAGGAGGTTCGCCGACGAACCGGAGTTGGTCAGATGGGCCTTGCGGCGCCCGAGGCGCTTGGCGAACGCGGACTCGAACTTCTTGGAGCTGGGTCCGGCGGCGATGCGCATGGTCAGCGCGGCCTCGACCAGGGCGACCCGGTCCGCTTCGTCCAGGACCGCGCCGGAGGGCCAGATCTCGGTGACGCCGGGCACGAACTCCCGGTCGGGCGCGGTCTGCCGGTGGTAGCCGCGGACCGCGTCCAGCACCCGTTCCTTGCCGTCGATGCCGCTGTGGTGGCTGTTGCCGCTCATCGTCATGTCCTTCCGTTGACGGGCGTCGGCACCGTGGCCGAGAGCAGGTCGCGCAGCGAGTCGTCGAGGGTGCGCCGCGGCTGCCAGCCCAGGACCCGCAGCGCCCGTGAGACGTCCAGTTGCTGCCACTGCGTGTCGGTGCGCGCGGGCTGGTCGGCGACGGTCTCGACGACCGCAAGGCGCACGCCGCTGAGTTCGACCATGCGGTGGACCAGCGTGTCCATCGGGACCGCGGCGCCGCGGCCGATGTTGACCACCAGGCCGCTGACGCCGGTGCGGGGCGCGGTGGCGGCGGCCCGTACGGCGTCGACGGCGTCGTGCACGTCGAGGACGTCGCGGTGGGCGCGCAGCGGTGGGAGCCTCAGCTCCTCCGGTTCCTCGCCCTGGTGCCGGGCGCGGGCGGCCTCGCCGAGGTGTGCGGCGACGCGGCCGAAGAGGCTGCCGGCCGGCACCCCGGCGCCGATCACATTGGCGAGGCGGAGCACCACGCCGTCCAGGCCGTCCTCGGCGGCGGCCCGCAGGACGGTCCGGGTGCCGAGCAGTTTGGTGCGCCCGTACGGTGTGACGGGAGCGGGCTCCTGGTCCTCGCTGGTGCCGGCGCCGGGTGTGCCGGCACCGTACTCGTGGACGGTGCCGAGCTGGATCAGCCGCGGCGGGCGGGGCAGACGGGTGAGCGCTTCGGTGACCCGGGCGACCAGGTCGGCGTTGCCCGCGGTCATCTCGGCCTCGTCGCCCCGCCAGACCAGGCCCGCGGCGTTGACCACCACATCGGGGCGTACCGAGGCGAAGAGCCCGGTGAGCCGGCGTGTGCCCGCGGCCAGCAGGTCCAGGCGGACGTGCCGGTCGCCCGCGGGGCCGGGCCGGGCGGGGCCGCGGGACACCGGGTGCACCAGGGCGCCGTCGGCGCGGAACGCCTCGCCGATGCGGCGGCCCAGGTAGCCGGTGCCGCCGAGCACCACGACACGGAGCCCGGCCGCCGCGCCGCCGTCAGCCGGCCGCACGGTCGGCCCCGTACTTGACGGTCTTCCACCAGTCGGGGTTGTCCCGGTACCAGGCGACCGTGGCGGCCAGGCCCTCGTCGAAGCCGGTCAGCGGCGCGTAGCCCAACTCCTCGCGGATCTTGGACTCGTCGATGGAGTAGCGCAGGTCGTGTGCCTTGCGGTCGGCGACATGGCGGATCATCTCCGGGCCGGAGCCGGTCAGTTCGAGCAGCCGCTCGGTGATGGCGCGGTTGGTCCGCTCGTTGCCGCCGCCGATGTTGTAGACCTCGCCGGCCCGGCCGCCCTTCAGCACCAGGTGGATGCCGCGGCAGTGGTCGTCCACGTGCAGCCATTCGCGGATGTTGCGTCCGTCGCCGTACAGCGGCACCTGCCGCCCCTCCAGGAGGTTGGTGACGAACAGCGGGATGAGCTTTTCCGGGTGCTGGTAGGGCCCGTAGTTGTTGGAGCAGCGGGTGATGGAGAGGTTCACGCCGTGGGTGCGCCAGTAGGTGCGGGCGACCAGGTCGGAGCATGCCTTGGAGGCCGCGTAGGGGGTGTTGGGCAGCAGCGGCCAGTCCTCGCTCCAGGAGCCCTCGGCGATCGAGCCGTACACCTCGTCGGTGGAGACGTGCACGACCCGTTCGACCCCGCTGTCCAGCACGGCGTCGAGGAGCGTCTGGGTGCCGAGCACATTGGTGCGGAAGAACTCTCCCGCGCCCTTGAGTGAGCGGTCCACGTGGGATTCCGCGGCGAAGTGCACCACGGCGTCGTGTCCGGGCAGCAGTTCGCGCAGCAGTCCCGCGTCGCAGATGTCGCCCCGGACGAACTCAAGGCGCGGGTGCGCGGCCGGCAGATTGGCGCGGTTGCCGGCGTAGGTGAGCTTGTCCAGGGCGGTGACCTGGGCGCCTTCCCAGCCCGCGTAGGTGTCCGCGAGGAGGTTGCGGACGAAGTTGGAGCCGATGAAACCGGCCGCGCCGGTGATGAGGATCCTCATGCCGCGACTTCCACTCGGGTGTGGTCTCCGACGACCAGGCGGTAACCGTCCGCGCTCTGCTCGCTGGTGCCGACGCAGGCGGAGCGGCCGATGACGGAACTGCGCAGGCCCTGGACGCCGGTGACCGACGCCCCGTCCAGGGCGATGGAGTACTCCAGCCGGCTTCCGCTGACGGTGCAGCCGCGCCCGATGGAGGTGTGCGGGCCGATGTGGCTGTCCTGAACGACGGTGCCGGCGCCGATGATCGCCGGTCCCTCGACGCGGGAGCGCACGATGCGCGCGCCCTCCTCCACGACGACCGGACCCGCCAGCACGCTGGCGTCGTCGACCGCGCCGGCCATGTGGGGCCGCAGGCTCTCCAGGATGTGCCGGTTGCAGTCCAGGACGTCCTCGACGTTCCCGGTGTCCTTCCAGTAGCCCTCGTACTGGCCGGCCCGTACGTCCGCGCCCGACGACACCAGCCACTGGACGGCGTCGGTGATCTCCAGCTCGCCGCGGGCGCTGGGCTCGATGGCCCGCACCGCCTCGTGGATGGCGGCGGTGAAGAAGTACACGCCCATCAGGGCCAGGTCGCTGCGCGGCTGCTGCGGCTTCTCCACCAGGCGCAGCACCTCGCCGCCCGCGCCGAGTTCGGCCACGCCGAAGGCGCGCGGGTCGGGGACCTTGTACACCACGACATGGGCGGCCGGGCGGTGCGCGGCGAACTCCTCGGCGATGCCCGCGATGCCCTCGGGCAGCATGTTGTCGCCGAGGTACATCACGAAGTCGTCGTCGCCGAGGAAGTCGCGGGCGATGGCGACGGTGTGGGCGAGGCCGAGCGGTGCGTCCTGCTGGATGTAGGTCAGCCGGGCCCCGAACCGCGTGCCGTCCCCGAGCGCCTGGCGGATCTCGGGGCCGCGGTCGCCGACGATGACCCCGATCTCGGTGACGCCCAGGTCGAGGATGTTCCTCAGGACGTATTCCAGGACGGGTGTGTTGGCGATGGGGATGAGCTGTTTGGGCATCGAGTAGCTGAAGGGCCGTAGGCGGGTGCCCGATCCGCCGGACAGCACCAGAGCCTTCATGGCAGGTCCTCTCGGTTCATGTGGTGGTGCCTCTTCGGTCTGGTGCGCCTCTCGCGGCCGCTCGGCCGTGCGCAGGCGGTCCCGGTGCGGCGGCGGCCGGCAGGGACAGGGGGTTTTGCCGCGTCAGGCGGCGTGGTAGGGGGACAGCGTGCCCGCCGCCAGGGCCTCGGCCAGCGTGGGTGCCTTCGCGTCCTTGTCGGAGAGCAGCGGTGTCCCGGCGCAGTCCCAGGGCAGGTCCAGGTCGGGGTCGAGCGGGTTGATGTCGATCTGGGTGCCGGGGACGTAGGTGCTGGAGACGACGTAGCAGATGCAGGCGTCGTCGGTGAGCGCGAGGAAGCCGTGGCCGACGCCCTCCGGGACGTACACGGACCGGCCGGAGGCGGCGTCGAGTTCGTTCACCTGGTGCCGGCCGAAGGCGGGCGAGCCGACCCTGAGGTCGACGACGATGTCCCGCAGCGCGCCCCGGACGCAGGTGACGAACTTGGCCTGGCCCGGGGGGATGGTCACGCTGTGGATGCCGCGCAGGGTGTGCCGCCTGGACACCGAGTAGTTGATCTGCCGGGGCCGAAAGTCGATGCCCGCGGACCGCTCCAGTGCGTCGGACCGCATCGCCTCGTAGAACACGCCCCGGTCGTCGGCTATCTGCTCCGGCTCGATCAGGAACGTGCCGGGGATGGTGGTTTCCTCGATGCGCACGGCTCGCTCGCCTTCCCGTCCTGGATTCGGTACGTGCGGTGCGGGCCTCAGCCGCGGTGTTCCGCGGTCAGCCGCTCCAGGACGGGGACCACGTCCTTGGGTGCCGGGGCGGCCAGCATGTCGTCGTACAGACCGCGGGCGCCGAGCCGGAAGGAGGGCTCCTCAAGGAGCCGGACGAGGTCCTTGTGCAGGTCGGCGACGTCGATCGCGGCGGGGTCTGCGGCCAGTCCCGCGCCCCGGCGCACGACGTAGCGCGCGGTGACCACCTCGTCCCACATCGGCAGCGGCACGACGAGCTGGGGCACCTGGAAGGCCACGGCCGCGGCGAACGTTCCGCCGCCGCCGTGGTGGATGATCGCCGAGCTGGTGGGCAGCAGCTGGTTGAGCGGTACGTACTCGATGGCGCGGACGTTGTCCGGGAGGGTGCCCACCGCGCTCAGCTGCTCGCCGTTGAGTGTCGCGACGAGTTCCAGGTCGAGGCCGGACACGGAGTCGAAGAACTCCCGCATCGGGAAGCCGCTGTGCCGGCCGGCGAGCAGCCGGCGGCTCACCCCGAGGGTGAGCACCGCGCGGGGCCGCTCGGGCCGGGAGTGCAGCCACGGGGGCAGCGTGGCGGCCCCGTTGTAGGGGACCCGGCGGACCGGGACGTACGTCAGGTCCAGCGGGGTGCGCATCCGGGACTGGGTGAGGTCAAGGGTCCACTGGCCGACCAGTGTCTCCTCGGTGAAGTCGAGGCCGTAGCGCTCCAGCACCGGGCCCAGCCACCGCATCCACGGGTCCTCGGCCAGCTCGGCGGACGGATCGGCCAGCTCCTGCCGCGTCCTGGCGCGGATCAGGCCGATGTTGTCCATGCCGAACAGCAGCCGCGCGTGGGCGGCGCCGCAGCCGCGTGCGGCAACGGCCCCGGTCGGCGCCAGCGGGTCCCAGAGCACCAGGTCCGGGCGCCAGTTGCGGGCGAACTCGACCAGGTCGTCGAGGACCGGTCGCCGTCCGCCCGCGGCCTGCTCGGGCGGGTAGTACGCCTGGAACATGCCCGCGAGGACGGCCCTGGTGGTGCGCCAGGCGTTCTCGTCGTCGGGGTCGAGGGCCAGGGTGGGCCGGTCGGGTCCCGCGGCGGCGATGAGCGGCGCCAGCGAGGCGGTGAGTTCCTCCTTGCCGCCCAGCGACACGGCGGTGAGGCCGGCCGCGGTGATGTTCGGGATCACCTTCGGGTCGACCACGCCCTCGGGGCTCGCCAGGACGACCTCGTGGCCGGCACTCTGCAACGCCCAGGCCAGCGGGATGGCCGGATACAGGTGTGCCGATGTCGGAAAGATGGTGAATAGAACGCGCATCGCTGACCTCTCCGAGACTGCCGGCCCGACGCCGACGCATGCTGTTCGCTCGAATCCTGCGAGGGGGCTCTAAAGAGCCGCTTGTGCACGGCGCGCGGCGGGTGGCCGCCGGGTCCGGGCCCGCGCGGCCCGCCCGGCGGGAGCGGACGCGGCCCGGCATCCGATGACTGAAATGGCCTCCCGCCGGATGCGGGAGTTCCGGATGTGCTTGCGTTCGGGCCGCTTTTTCGACTACCCGTACTCTTAGCGAGAAACGACGGGTTCGCCCGCGCGGAAAAGGTGAATCCGTTTCAACTCTTCGCAGTAAGGCCGCCGGTTCCGCAAAATTGAGCTCGTCACACCCTGATTGCTGCACAGTCTTTACGACGGTGACTTATCATCCCCCGCAGGCAGGATGGCGCACATAGTTGCGAGAGGCCGTGCGGATGATGGACAGTCACGACCGTTCCGACAGTGCGGACGAGTCGAGGGGCGGCAGACCCGGGGCGGTGGCCCCGCCCGGACCCGTCCATCACCTCCCCGCACCCCGGATCGCCCGCACCGTCCTCGTCACCGCGCTGCTGGGCCACGCGCTCCTCACCACGACCGGCATCCTGACCTCCGGCGCCTCCCCAGCGGCCCAGGCGACGGGCCTGGTCCTGCTTCCCGCGCTGCTCGCGCTGCAACTCCTGCACAGCGCGCCGTCCGGCGACCGGGCGTCCCTCAGGCGCAGCTGCCTGACCCTGGCCGTGCAGGCGCTCCTGACCTATCTGCCGCTCGTGATCTTCCAGGTCCTCTGGGAGAGCATGGCCGGCTGCCTCGCCGCCTCGCTCCTGCTCCTGCTGCCCCGCCGCGCGGCCTGGCCCCTGTACGCGGCCGTGGGGCTCAGCGTCCTCGTCCCGGCCCTGCTCCAGGGCCGTCCCCCGCTCCAGAGCGTCCACCTCACCCACACCACCCTGCTCAGCGGGCTCGTGCTGTACGGGCTCGCCCGGCTCAGCGGGCTCATCACGCACCTGCACACCACCCGGGGCGAACTGGCCCGGCAGGCGGTCACCGGGGAACGCCTCCGCTTCGCCCGCGACCTGCACGACCTCCTCGGCTTCAGCCTCTCCGCCATCACGCTCAAGAGCGAACTCGTCCACCAGCTCATCGCGACCCAGCCCGCCCGCGCCATGAAGGAGATCGACGAGGTCCTGGCCATCGCCGGCCAGTCCCTCACCGATGTCCGCAAGGCCGCCAGCGGTTACCGCACCCTGTCGCTCCAGCAGGAGATCAAGGCGGCGCAGTCCATACTGCACGCCGCCGGCCTCCAGGTACGCACGGAAGGCGAACTCGGCGCGCTCTCCCCGCACCTGGACACCGCGTTCGCCACCACCCTGCGCGAAGCCGTCACCAATCTGCTGCGGCACAGCAACGCCGCGCACTGCCGCATCAGCGTCGCCCGGCACGACGGTGTCGTAAGGCTCCTGGTGGAAAACGACGGTGTCGATCCCGCCTACCACAACCCGGCGCCGCACAGCGGCAACGGGCTCGGCAACCTGCGCACCCGTATGACCGCAATAGGCGGGCGCCTCGAATCGGGTGCCGGAAAGGACGGCACATTCCGCCTCGTCGCGGAAGCGCCCGTCAGAAAACCACCGGAAACCTCCGCGGAACCACGGGACATCATGGTCCCGCGCAACGGATCGGCCGCATGATCACGTGCCTTTGCGGCAACAGTACGGACCACGACACCTCGCCACGATCCGGCCCCTCACGGACCGCAGACGGGAGCTCAGTGATACGGATACTGCTCGCCGAGGACATGAACATGGTCCGCGGCGCCCTGGTCGCACTGCTGAACCTCCAGGACGATCTCGAAGTGGTCTGCGAGGTGGAACGCGGCGACCAGATCGTCGACATGGCGCTCAAGCACCGGCCCGATGTGGCCATCATCGACATCGACCTGCCCGGTGTCGACGGGCTGTCGGCCGCGACCCTGCTGCGGGAACGGCTCCCCCAGTGCCGCACTCTCATCCTGACCAGCCTCGGCCGCCCCGGCACGCTGCGCCGGGCCCTGGAGGCACGGGTCTCCGGCTATCTCCTCAAGGACGCGCCGTCCGGCGAACTCGCCCTGGCGGTACGGCGGGTGGCGGCCGGTCACCGGGCCGTGGACCCGGAGCTGGCGCTGGCCGCCTGGGGCGAGTTCGAGAGCCCGCTCACCGACCGGGAGACCCAGGTGCTGCGGCTCGCGGCGGAGGGCGCGGAGGCCCGGGAGATCGCGTCCATGCTGCGGTTGTCGGCGGGCACGGTGCGCAACTACCTGACCACCATCGTCAGCAAGCTCAACGCGCGTAACCGCGTCGACGCGATCCGCATCGCCCGAGACGCGGACTGGCTGCCATGACGACAACACCGCGCCCACGCTCCTCGCGGACCGGACGGCAAGCCGGTGGCGGTCGGCCGCGGGTGCCGCGTTCGCCGGGCCGACCGTCGACCCGGCAACCCCGGCTGGTGACCGAGCCGGCGCCCACCCGGCCCACCGCAGCCGGCGTCCACGACGGCTACCGGTCGCCCCGCACCGCCCCCGGGCGAATCCACCACGCCTGACAACGGGCCGTCCGCGGGACCGTGACCTGGGGCACGTTGACGGTCCTCGCGGGACGGGCGGCGGACCGTTGATGGTCGGCCGCGGGGAGCCAGGTCCACCACACCGACCGCCGACCGGGCACCCCACGGCTGTGACCCAGCCAACGCCCTTCCCGCACGCCGGAGCCCGCGCCCGCGGCGGTCACCAGCGGCCCCGCACCACCTCCGGACGAATCCACCCCGCGTGACGGCGGGCTGTCCGCGGGCCCATGGCCCGGGCCGCGCCCGCGGTCCTCGCGGGACGGGCGGCACGCCGACGGCGGTCGGCCGCGGGTGCCGCGTCCGCCGGGCCGACCGTCGACCCGGCAACCCCGGCTGATGACCGAGCCGGCGCCCACCCGCCCCACCGCAACCCACACCCGCAGCGGTCACCAGCCGCCCCGCACCGCCCCCGGACGGCCTCACCGCACGTGACGGCGGACCGTCCGCGGGCCTCGCGGGGCGGGCCGTGCCCGAGGCGGGCGGCAGGCAGCCTGGAATCGCCCGCGGGCACCACGCCCACCCCGCCGCCCGCCGACCCGGCACCCACGACCGAACCCAAGCCGACACCCACACCCGCAGCGGTCACCAGCCGCCCCGCACCGCCCCCGGACGGCCCCCGCACACGTGGCGGCGGACCGTCCGCGGGGCCATGGCTCAGGGCGCGCCCGCCGTTCTCGCGAGGTGTCGGCAGGCCACCGGCGGTCGACGCCCACCGCACCGCCCGTCGGACCGCCACCCACGGCCGAGATCAGGCCGGCACCCACCCGGCATGGGCGTGTTGTCGGGGCCCGGGGCCCCGCGGGGCGCTTTGGCCGGTCGCAAGGGGCGCTCACTAGCGTGCGGCGGCAGGCAGCCAGCTGCGTCGACGGGAAGGAGCGGCCGGTGGCCGTTGAGACGACTGACACGAGTGACACCGGGGGCACGAGCGCCCCCGACGTCAGAGACGGGACGGCGCGCGAAGTCCGCCGTCTGGACCGGGTGGTCATCCGGTTCGCGGGGGACTCCGGCGACGGAATGCAGCTCACCGGTGACCGCTTCACCGCGCAGACCGCGTCCTTCGGCAACGACCTGGCGACGCTGCCGAGCTTCCCCGCCGAGATCCGGGCGCCCGCCGGCACCCTGCCGGGCGTGTCCTCCTTCCAGGTGCAGTTCGCCGACCACGACGTCCTCACCCCCGGCGACGCACCGGACGTGCTGGTGGCGATGAACCCGGCCGCCCTGCGGGCGAACCTCGGCGATCTGCCGCGCGGCGCCGAGATCATCGTCGACTCCGACGAGTTCACCGGGCGCGCGCTGACGAGAGCCGGCTGGGCCGCCTCCCCGCTTGAGGACGGCTCCCTGGACGCCTACGCGCTGCACCCGGTGCCGCTGACCACGCTGACCGTGCAGGCGCTGAAGGACTTCGGGCTGACCCGCAAGGAGGCCGAGCGGAGCAAGAACATGTTCGCGCTGGGCCTGCTGTCGTGGATGTACCACCGCCCGGCCGAGGGCACCGAGGCGTTCCTGCGGCGGAAGTTCGGCAAGAAGCCGCGGATCGCCGAGGCGAACGTCGCCGCGTTCCGGGCCGGCTGGAACTTCGGCGAGACCACCGAGGAGTTCGCCGTCTCCTACGAGGTGGCGCCCGCCGCCGAGGCGTTCCCGGCCGGCACGTACCGCAACATCTCCGGGAACCTGGCGCTGTCCTACGGGCTGATCGCCGCGTCCCGGCAGGCGGACCTGCCGCTCTACCTGGGGTCGTATCCGATCACCCCGGCCTCGGACATCCTGCACGAGCTGTCCCGGCACAAGAACTTCGGCGTACGGACCTTCCAGGCCGAGGACGAGATCGCCGCCGTCGGCGCCGCGCTCGGCGCCGCGTTCGGCGGGGCCCTCGCCGTGACCACCACCTCAGGTCCCGGCGTGGCACTGAAGTCGGAGACCATCGGGCTCGCGGTGTCCCTGGAACTGCCGCTGCTGGTCGTGGACATCCAGCGCGGCGGACCCTCCACCGGCCTGCCCACCAAGACCGAGCAGGCCGACCTGCTCCAGGCCATGTACGGCCGCAACGGCGAGGCCCCCGTGCCCGTACTCGCCCCGCGGACCCCCGCCGACTGCTTCGACGCCGCGCTCGACGCGGCCCGGATCGCGCTGACCTACCGCACCCCGGTCCTGCTGCTCTCCGACGGCTACCTCGCGGGCGGCTCCGAGCCCTGGCGCATCCCCCGCCTCACCGAACTGCCCGATCTGCGCGTGCCCTTCGCCACCGGACCGAACCACACCCTGGACGACGGCACCGAGGTGTTCCGGCCGTACAAGCGCGACCCCGAGACGCTGGCCCGGCCCTGGGCGGTGCCCGGCACGCCGGGTCTTGAGCACCGCATCGGCGGCATCGAGAAGCAGGACGGCACGGGGAACATCTCCTACGACCCGGCCAACCACGACTTCATGGTCCGCACCCGCCAGGCCAAGGTCGACAACATCGCCGTACCCGATCTCACGGTCGACGACCCGCACCGCGCCCGCACGCTCGTCCTCGGCTGGGGATCCACCTACGGGCCGATCACGGCCGCCGTCCGCGGGCTGCGCGCGGCGGGCGAGCCGATCGCCCAGGCCCATCTGCGTCACCTCAACCCGTTCCCCGCCAACCTCGGGGCGGCGCTGGCGCGTTACGACAAGGTCGTCGTCCCCGAGATGAACCTCGGCCAGCTCGCCGCCCTGCTGCGGGCCAGATACCTGGTCGACGCGGACTCGTACAGCCAGGTCGACGGCATGCCGTTCAGGGTCGAGCGGCTCGTCACCGTTCTCAAGGAGGCCGTCCATGCCCGTTGAGGCCCTGTCCCTGGTGCCGAAGGCGGACGTTCCGCTGTCGGCACGCGACTTCAAGTCCGACCAGGAGGTGCGCTGGTGCCCCGGCTGCGGCGACTACGCGATCCTGGCGGCCGTGCAGGGCTTCATGCCCGAACTCGGCCTGGCCCGGGAGAACATCGTCTTCGTCTCCGGCATCGGCTGCTCCTCCCGCTTCCCGTACTACATGAACACCTACGGGATGCACTCCATCCACGGCCGCGCCCCCGCGATCGCCACCGGGCTCGCCACCTCGCGCCGCGATCTGTCCGTGTGGGTCGTCACCGGTGACGGGGACGCCCTGTCCATCGGCGGCAACCATCTCATCCACGCGCTGCGCCGCAACGTCAACCTGAAGATCCTGCTGTTCAACAACCGGATCTACGGCCTCACCAAGGGCCAGTACTCCCCCACATCCGAGGTCGGCAAGATCACCAAATCGACCCCGATGGGCTCGCTCGACGCGCCCTTCAACCCGGTGTCCCTGGCCATCGGCGCCGAGGCGTCCTTCGTGGCCCGCACCGTGGACTCCGACCGCGCCCATCTCACCGAGGTGCTGCGGCAGGCCGCCGCCCACCCCGGCACCGCGCTGGTCGAGATCTACCAGAACTGCAACATCTTCAACGACGGCGCCTTCGACGCCGTCCGGGACCGCCGGCGGGCCGAGGACGCCGTGATCCGCCTGGAGCACGGCCGGGCGATCCGCTGCGGCGCCGACCGCGCCCAGGGCGTCGTACGCGATGCGCCAACCGGCGATCTGCGGGTGGTCACCCTCACCCGGGGCAACGAGGCACAGGTCCTCGTCCACGACGCCCACGCTGCCTCGCCGGCCACGGCGTTCGCCCTGTCCCGCCTCTCCGACCCCGACACCCTGCACCGCACGCCCATCGGTGTCTTCCGGTCCGTGGCCCGGCCGGTCTACGACGCCCTGATGTCCGGCCAACTCGAAACCGCCGTCGAGCGGCAGGGCAAGGGCGATCTCGCCGCCCTCCTCGCCGGCACCGACACCTGGACCGTGGAGAGCCCGTGACGTACGTCATCGCCCAGCCCTGCGTGGACCTCAAGGACATGGCCTGCGTAGAGGAGTGCCCCGTCGACTGCATCTACGAAGGCCCGCGCAAGATGTATGTCAACCCGGACGAATGCGTCGACTGCGGCGCCTGCGAGCCCGTCTGCCCGGTGGAGGCGATCTTCTACGAGGACGCCCTGCCCGACGAGTGGTCCGGCTATCTCACCGCCGAACGGGAGGTCTTCACGACGACCGGAACCGGCGCGTCCGGCGGCGCCGAGCGCTCCGCCGGAAATGCCGCGCCGTGCCGTCGGTCGTCTGCGGCACCACCGGGGCCGGTCGCGCAGTCCCCCGCGCCCCTGCGGGGCGCTGCCGAACCGCGAGGGACTTCGCCGGACCTGCCCAGCGGGGCGCGGCTGCTGCCCAGGGACCATCCGGTCGTGGCGGCGGAACCGGCACGGGCGGGCTGAACCTGCCAGGTCGCGGGGGTGTGGGCTCCCGGGCTTCAGTGCGGCTTCCCCCGTCCTTCAGCGGAGTCGGGCAACGTGCACCCCGTCAAGCGCACGTGCCCAGCAAGCGTTCCGCAGAGCCGCCGGACACCGCCGCAGAGGAATCCCATGGACACCCACACCGCACCGTCCCCCTCCCTCCTCGGAGCGCACCATCTGGTCCACAGGCCGGCCAGCCCCGAGGCATTTCTGCTGAAGGCGACCGCGCCGGTACGGCAGAACTTCGCATTCTCTGCACAACTGCCCGAAGAACACCCGCTGTTCGGTGACAGTGCGACGCGGTACCACGATCTGCTGTTCCCCGTGGAGTCGCTGCGCCAGACCATGCTGTTCGCGGCGCGCCGGTACTTCAGAGTGCCGCCCGGCTGGCACCCCGTGGTGGCCTCGGGCAGCGCCGCGATCACCCGGCTGGACGCCTGGCGGCGCGGCGGCCCGCCGGCCGGGATCGCCCTGGAACTCGGGATGACACCGCTCGACGTCGTGGCCGGTGTGCCGCGCGGCCTGGACTGCGAGGCCGCCGTCCTCATCGACGGCGAGCGCTGCGGCACCGCCTCGGCCCGGCTGGTCTTCCTCACCCAGGGCGTCTACCGCGGCCACCGCGACCTCGGGCGGCGGCAGAGCGAGGAGTCAGGAGCGGACCGGGACGAGGACCGGCGGCCCGCGGGCGTGCCGCTGCCCGACCAGGTGGGGCACCGGGACGCCCGCAACGTCCTGGTCGGGCTGCCCGAGCACACCGGGACGGCCGGCCACGAGGAACTGGACTTCCCCGTCGACGCGAGGGCGGCGGCCGGGCTGCGCCTTGAGGCCGACGCGCCGGGCGAGGTGCCGCCGCTGCTGTTCCTGGAGGTGTCCCGCCAGGTGGGCCTGCTCGCCACCGCCGCACTGCGCGGCTTCGTGCCCTCGTATGCCGTGCTGTCCCGCTGGCAGGCCACGTTCCGGGGCTTCGCCGAGCCGGGGCTGCCGCTGCGCTGCACGGTGCGCGAGGGCGCGCGCCGCACGGACGGACGGGTGAGCCGGGACGCGGAGGGCCGGCCGGTGGTCGAGCTGCGGCTCTCCTTCCTCCAGGGCAGCCGGGTCGTGGCCCGCGTCTCCGCGTCCGTGCTGCAGGACTGCTGAGCCGCGCGATGAGATACCGAGTGCTCGGCCCCGTGCACATGACGCCTCGTACGCCGTCCGCGGCCAAGCCGCGCGCGGTCCTCGCCACCCTGCTGGTACAGCGCAACACGGTGGTCTCCACGCACACGCTGATCGACGAACTGTGGGGGGCGCGGCCACCGCGCACGGCCACCACCACCCTTCAGGTGTATGTGTCCCAGTTGCGCAAGGCCCTGCTGGAGGGCACCGACGGCGCCGGGGCCCGGCCGGGCGCGGCGCAGCCCCTGCTGACCCGGCCGCCCGGCTATCTGATGCGGGTCGCCCCGGAGGAACTGGACCTGGCCGTCTTCGAGTCGCTGCGGGCCGAGGGCCGGGCCGCCTACGGCCGCGGCGAGTACGAGGCCGCCTCGCGGGCGCTGGGCCGGGCGCTCGGACTGTGGACGGGACCCGCGCTGTCGGGCATACCGCACGGTCCCTCGCTGGAGACCTCCGCGATCCGGCTGAACGAGCTGCGCGCGGAGGTGCTGGAACAGCGGATCTCCGCGGACCTGCGGCTCGGGCTGCACCAGGAACTGGTCGGTGAGCTGATGGCCCTGGCCCATGAACACCCGCTGCGCGAGACGCTGCACTGTCATCTGATGGTGGCGCTGTACCGGTCCGGCCGGCAGTCCGACGCCCTCCAGGTCTATCAGCAGGCGCGGCGCTCGCTCGTCGAGGAGCTGGGGGTGGAGCCCGGGCCGGTGCTGAGCAGGCTCCAGGAACGCATCCTCGCCTCCGATCCCTCGCTGGCCCGGCACGGCGGGCCGGAGCGCCGGCTCGCCACGGCCGGCGGATCCGGCGACGGCCCGGCCGGCGCGGCACCCGGCGGACCGGCCCGGGAGTCCGCGGGCGGCGGCCGGGCCGCGGGCCCCACGGTGTGGCTGCCGCCCGCCGTGTCGGACTTCACCGGACGCCAGGAGCAACTGGCCGCCGGCGAGCGGCTGCTGGCGAACGACACCGCCGGCCGCAACAGGGTGCTCGTGGTGTCGGGCCGGGCGGGCGCCGGAAAGACGGCGCTGGCCGTGCGACTGGCCCACGGCGCCGCCGACCGGTTCCCCGACGGGCGGATCCTGGTGACGTTGCGGGACGCCGGCGGGCGGGCCGTGGAACCGAGGACCGCCATGGCCACCCTGCTGCGACGGCTGCGCGTGCCGCGGGCGCCGGGCGCGGCAGGTGACGTGGACACCACGCCGCTGCCGTCGTCGGAGGCGGAACTCGCGGAGCTGCTGCACCGGGCCACCGAGGGCCGCAGGATGCTGGTCGTCCTGGACGACGCCGTCTCGGAGGCGCAGGTGCGGCCGGTGCTGTCGGCGCTGCCCGACAGCACGGTGATCGTGACGAGCCGTCAGGTGCTCGGCGCGCTGGCGAGCGTGCGGCAGCTGACCTGCGACGTGCTCTCCGCGGCCGAGGCCGAGGCGCTGCTCGCCGCGTGCGGCGGACAGCGGATGCGGGACGACGCCGAGGCGGCGGCGGAGATCGCCCGGCTGTGCGGACGTCTGCCGCTGGCCCTTCGGGTGGCCGCCGCCGGGCTCGTCGCCCGACCGCACTGGACCGCCGCCGGGCTCGCCCAGCGGCTGCGTGACGAACGGACCCGGCTGGCCGCGCTCGCCCTCGGCGACCTCGATGTGCGCAGCACCCTGCTGACCGCCTACCACGACGTGGACGAGGAGGCCCGGCACGCCTTCCGGATGCTCGCGCTTGCCCCGCTGCCCGACTTCGCGCCGTGGACCGCGACCGCGCTGCTCGGCACCGACCCGGCTCGGGCCGAACGGCTCACCGAGCGGCTGGTGCAGGCCCATCTGCTTCAGGCGCGGCGGCGGCCGGGGCGGCTGGCCCCCGTCCGCTACGGCTTCCACGCGCTGCTGCGCTCGCTGGCCCTCGACGTCCTGGCCGAGGAGTTGCCGCAGGAGGGCCCCGCGGCCGTGGCACGGCTGTGCCGTGCCTACCTGGCGGCGGCCCGGTACGCCGACGCACAGCTGGCGCCCGGCCGGGACCTGCTCGCCCACGACGGCGAACCGGTGGCCGGGATACCGCCCGAGGAGATGGTCGGCCGCGCGCCGCTGCGGTGGTTCCAGGAGGAGTCCGCGGGCCTGTCGGAGGCCGTGCGGCAGGCCCATGCGGCCGGGCTGTGGTCGCTGTGCTGCGCGCTGGCCTCGGCCGCCTCCGGCTACTACGAGGCGGGCGCCCTGTGGGACGAGTGGGAGTCGACGCACGACCTCGCGCTGGACGCGGCCCGCACGGCCGGTGACGTGCACGCGCAGGCCGTGATCCTGCGTTCCCTCGGCGACCTGGCCTGGCAGCGCCACCGGACCGGGCAGGCCGTCGAACGGTACCGGCTCGCCGGTGACCTGTTCACCCGCCACGGTGACCGGGCGGCGGCGGGCCGCTGTCTGTCCGCTGAGGCGGACGCGCTCCTCGCGATGGGGCAGGTCGCCCGGGCCGGACGGGGCTACGCACGCGCCCTGTCGGTGAGCCGGCTGGACGACGACGTGCGGGGCGCCGCCGAGTCGCTGCGCGGACTGGCCCTGGTGGCGCAGCGCGAGGGCCGCCACGAGGAGGCGCTGGCCCGCCTGGAGGAGTGCGAGGACGCCGCGCGCCGCGCCGGCGACCACCGCTGGACGGAGTACGCGCGGCGCACGGCCCTGGCCCTGCGCCTGGCACTCGGGTCCGGCCAGTCGGCCGCGGCGGCCTCGATCCCGCTCGAAGTCAGGCCCGGGGTCTGGCTGTTCCATCCGGTAGGGCCGGGCCGACGGGCCGCGTGAGGGCCGCCCGCCCGGTGCCGCGGGACCGTCCCCGGCGCCGGGCGGGCGGCTACGGCTGCTGTTCGCGCTGCGCCGCCACCAGCATGTCGACGATGCCCGGGTCGAGTGCCGTGGCCGCCGCCACATCCGCGGTGCGGCCGAAGCCGGCGTCGCCGACCGCGACGCCCAGGGTGTAGCGGCCGGCGAACGACAGGGTGTGGAAGGCCCAGGCACCGACCGTGCCGGGGGTGCCGTCGGGGCGCAGCACATCCGTGGGCGCCCGGTCCGGACTGAAGCCGAAGTCGGTGAAGCGGAACAGCAGGCCGAGGCCGATGGCCTTGCTGTATGCCTCCTTCAGGGTCCACAGGCGCAGCAGGGCCGGGTTGCGCTCCGCGAGGGGCAGGGCCTCGATCCGTTCCGTCTCGTACGGGGTGCACATGTGCCGGCCGATGCCCGAGCCGTACAGGACGCGGTCGCCGCGTTCGGCGTCGACGCCGATGGCGCCGTCGGTGGCGAGGCCGACCAGCAGCAGGTCATCGGTGTGGCTGAGGCTGATGTGCAGGCCGTCGTAGCCGCGCAGACAGGGGCGTCCGGTGAGGCCGTAGCCGAGTTCGACGCACTGGGGGCGCACGCCGAGCGCCGTCGCGGCGGCGAACTTCAGCAGGACGCGGGAGGCGGCGAACCGGGTACGGACCTTCGGATGCGTCAGTTCCCGGTAGCGCTCCCAGTCGTGGCCGAGGAGCGCGCGCAGCCGCCGCTCGCCCGCCCCTTCCGGTCGCCAGTCGTCCTGGTGGGCGCCGAGCACCACGGCGCCGTGCCGGTCCAGGTCAGCGCGTACTCTGCTCCAGCCCGCCGAGGGGCCGCGGATCGCGGTCGGCTCCGCGAGGGTCAGTCCCGGAATCCGCCGCCCAGGTGCCGTCATCGAAGGTCTCCATCGTGTGGTGGAGATCGGACAGCACGTCGGCCGCGGTCGCGCCGTCGATCACCCGGTGGTCGAAGGTGAGTCCGAGCCGCATCATCGGCGCGGGCACCACGACGCCGTCGCGGACCACCGCACGGTCCACGATGCGGCCGGCGCACAGGGTCACGGCGGTGCCGCCGGCCGAGTGGAAGCCGTCGACGGTCCGGTTTCCGAGCGAGCTGACCGAGACGGTGCCGAAGACGCCGGCCCGCCGGTGCGGGTCGCGCAGCGCCGCGGCGAAGGCGGCCCTGCCGACCGGGACCGGAAGCCGGCCCAGCATCCGTACGCCCTTGAACTCGGGGAGTTCGGCGGCCTGTTCCCCCCGGTAGCGGTCGATGCGCTGCTGGATCTCGCGCAGGTTCGCCGCCTCAAGGCCGGGCACGAGCGCCGACAGGACGGTGCGCTCGCCCTCGACGGGCCGGTCGAGGGCGACCTTGGCGGTGACGCCGTCGAAGCGGACGATCCTCGGGCGGCGCAGCAGCGCGGGCCAGCCGGGCGCCATGACGGCGTTGGCGTCCGGGTGCCGGTCGAGGACCCGGCCTGCCGCGTACAGCAGATAGCTGACGACCGAGTAGCGCCGGCCGCCTTCCCGGGCGGCGGCACGGTGCGCCTGGATACGGGTCATGTCGACGTCCGTGTCCAGGTGCACGGGCCGCTGGGCCGCCGCCCACTCCAGGAAGTACAGGGTGTGGCGGCGGCGCCGTACGGCGGCGGCGGTGGTGCTCACCCGCCCACCGCCAGGTCGTGGATCTCCTTGAGGCTGCGGGCCTCCAGGATGCTGCCGACCGGGACCTTGCGGCCGATGGCGGCTTCCAGGGCGGTGACGAGCTTCAGGAGGTACAGCGAGTCCCAGTCGGGCAGTTCGTCGAAGTCGGCGGCCACCTGTTCGGCGGTGAGCGGCATGCCGATCTCGTCGTTGACGAGCCGGACGTAGTCGTCGAGGGTGAAGCCGCCCGTGGCGGGCGCGGGGGCGGTGCCGTCGGTGCTCATATCTTCTCCAGTGCGAAGCCGGCCTTGATCCACTTGCTGGACTCGACGGCGAGAGCGAGGGCCCGCTCGCCGCCGGACATCCGCTCCAGCAACTTCTCGATCTGCAGGAAGGGCAGGGCGTTTCCGTTGTTGCCGGTGTCCGCGACGCACGAGATGTCCTTCGCGGTCGGCATGTCGAGCTCCTCGGTGATGCGGCGGGTCATCCGGCCGGACAGCTGGGGCGGCAGCAGATAGTCGAGCTGGTCGGCCTCCCAGTCGAGTTCGCCCAGCATCTCCCAGAGGATCTCGACGGCCATGACGGGCACCGACTCCTCGATGGCCTTGTAGTCCTCGGTGAGGGCCTGCCGGTCGTCGTACCGGTCGGCGAGCCCGAACCACTCGATGATCTGCCCGGGCGCACGGCCCAGACCGGTGAACCGGTTGAGGACGTGGCGCAGCGCGACGCCCTGTCCGCGCGGCTCGTCGGTGAGGACGGCCGCGCCCGCGCCGTCGCCGAACAGCACGTAGTTGACGAGGTCGCCGGGGGCGGCGCCGGACACGTCGCGCCCCAGGTCGAGGTGTTTGCTGCACACGTCGCCGCCGATGACGAGTCCGGTGCGGTACTGACCGGAGGCGATCATCGCCTGGGCGACGCCGAGGGCCTGTACGGCGCCCGCGCAGCCGGACTGGAGCTGGAAGGTGGGCACCTGGTCGAGGCCGAGCTGGTCGGCGACATGGTTGACGGTGGCGGGCATCAGGGTGTCGGGGGTGGCCGTGCCGAGCACGATGAACTCGATCTCGGACGGGTCGGTGCCGTGGGCGGCGAGCGCCCGCTCGGCGGCCTGCGCGCACAGGTCGGCGAGCGACCAGCGCACCACGCCGGTGCCGAGGTCCCGCGCGAAGTACCGGGTCCTGGTGCCGATGAAGACCTCGATCCACTCCTCGTTGATGCCGAGCACCTTGGCCAGGGTGGCGTTGTCCACCGGGTCCCCGGGCAGCGCGGTGCCGATGGCGGCGAGATGGCTTGTCGCGGTCGTCGGGGTGGTCATGCCGTCTCCTGTTGCCTGGGCGTCTGGTTCTGCGCGCCGTCGCCGCGGTGCCCGGGCGGGACCGGACTCGCGCCGCGTTCGCGCAGGAAGGCGACGAGGTCGCCGACGGAGGAGAGCCGGGGCAGCAGGTCCTGGACGGTCAGGGTGCCGATGCCGGCGAGCCGGGCCTCCAGCCGGTTCTTCAGTTCCATGATCATGACGGAGTCGAAGCCCAGGTCCTCGTAGAGCCGGTCGTGCGGGCGGATCTCGGTCTCGGCGTAGCCGCCGACCAGCCGTACGGCGTCGAGGACGGCGTCCGCGACCGGGTCCGCCGGGCCGGCGGGCCGGTCCGGGGCTCGGACGGCGGCGGGGCCGGGGGCGGTCCGCGCGTCCCGGTGCGGTACGGGGTCGGGGGCCGCGGGCCCGGCCGCCGTTTCCGCGCTCCGCACGGAATGCCTCGCCCAGTAGCGCGTCCGGGTGGAGAACGCGTACGGCGGCAGCGGGTGCGCGACCCGTTCCCCCACCGGGTACGCGGCGTCCCAGTGGGGTTCGACGCCACCGCGGTACAGCTCGGCAAGCGCCTCGGCGAGGTCACGGCCGGCGGACTCGGGGCCGCGCACCGGCAGCACATGGGCCGGGTCGGCGCCCGTGGCGGGCCCGTCGAGGCGGCGCACCAGCCCGGAGAGCACCGGCTGGGGGCCGATCTCCACCAGGTGGGTCGGGTCCGCGGCGAGCAGCGCGCCGGCCGCGTCGCCGAACAGCACGGTGGCGCCGATGTGTTCGACCCAGTACGGGGCGTCCATCGCCTCGCCGTCGAGCACCCGGCCGCGTACGGTCGAGTACACCGGGATCTCGGGCACCGTGCCGCCGACCTCGCCGGCGATCGCCGCGAAGCGGTCCAGCACGGGCCGCATCAGCGGTGAGTGGAAGGCGTGCGAGACCTGGAGCCTGCGGGTGCCGAACCCCTTCGCGGCGATCTCGGCGCCGACGCGTTCCAGCGCCGCCAGGTCACCGGAGAGCACCGTGGCATTGGGGCCGTTGACCGCGGCGACGCCGACGAGGGGTTCCGACTCGATCCACTCCGCCAGGTCGGCGGGGGCCGCCCGGACGGCCAGCATGCCGCCGCCGGCGGGCAGTTCCTGCATCAGGGCGCCGCGGGCGGCGACCAGCCGGGCGGCGCCGTCCAGCGGGAGCGCCCGGGCGAGCACGGCGGCGGCGAACTCGCCGACGCTGTGCCCGAGGAGCATGCCGGGGTGCACGCCGAGTTCCGTCAGGGTGCGGCCGAGGGCGTAGCCGACCGCGAACAGCGCCGGCTGAGTCCACCGGGTCTGGTGCACCGCCTCGTCGCCGGCGAGGACCAGATCGCGCACGGACCGCCCGGTGTGCGGCAGCAGCGCGGCGTCGGCCTCGTCGAAGAAGTGCCGGTACAGCGGCGAACCCGCGTGCAGTGCGGCGGTCATCCGCGGGAACTGGGAGCCCTGACCGGTGAACAGGAACGCGATGCGCGGCCGGCCGGCCGGACCGCCGCACAGCCGGGCGAGCAGTTCGGGGTCGGCCGCCGACTCGCGCAGGCGGGCGACGAGTTCACCGGTGTCGCCGGCGGCGGTCGCGAAGCGGTGCCGGTGGCCGGTCTTGACCCGGTTGCTCGACCTGGCCAGCGGGCCGAGCGGCACCCGGCGGGCCGCGGCGGCGTCCGCCTGGGCCAGCAGGTTGCGGCGCAGCGCCTCGGCGTTCGGCGCGGTGAGGGTGAAGACGGCGGCGCCGATGCCGCCGGGCGCGGCGCCGGCCGCGGGTACGGGGCGGGCGGCGGGCGCGGGCGCGGACTCCAGGACGGCGTGGGCGTTGGTGCCGCCCATGCCGAAGCTGCTGAGCCCGGCGACGGTGGGTCCCGCGGGCAGCCGCAGCGGTGCCTTCAGCAGTCGCAGCCCGTGGTCGCGCAGCTTGAGCTGCTTGCTCTCCTTGGCCGCGTACCGGCTGGCCGGGACCACCCGGTGGTGCAGGGACAGGGCGACCTTGATCAGGCCGGCGATGCCGGCGGCGCCCTCGGTGTGGCCGAGGTTGCCCTTGACCGACCCGAGCGCCATGGGCGTGCCGGCGCGGCCGGCGTGGTGGTGGCCGAGCGCCTTGACCTCCATCATGTCGCCTAGGGCGGTGCCGGTGCCGTGGGCCTCGGTGAAGACCACGTCGCCGGGCTCGATCCCGGCCCTGCGGTAGGCGGCGCCCAGCACCTCCTGCTGGGCCCACCGGTTGGGCGCGGTCAGCCCGTTGCTGCGGCCGTCCTGGTTGACGGCGCTGCCGCGGATGACGGCGTACACGCGCTGGCCGTCGGCGATCGCGTCC
This sequence comes from Streptomyces diversicolor, assembly GCF_057537855.1. NCBI lineage: Bacteria > Bacillati > Actinomycetota > Actinomycetes > Kitasatosporales > Streptomycetaceae > Streptomyces > Streptomyces diversicolor. Next base: position 218,169 of record NZ_BAAJXA010000001.1, on the reverse strand, counting down.
CGCAGCCTGCGCAGCACGACGGTGCCGACGCCCTCGCCGCGGCCGATGCCGTTCGCCTCGCTGCTGAACGGCTTGCAGCGGCCGTCGGGGGCGGAGAGCCCGGCCTGGGTGTAGAAGATCGACAGGGCCGGGGTGAGGGCCACGTTGACGCCGGCGACGAGCGCGTGGTCGCACTCCTCGGCCAGCAGGGCGTTGACCGCGAGGTGCGCGGCGACCAGCGAGGACGAGCAGGCGGTGTCGACGGCGAGGCTCGGGCCCTTCAGGTCGAGGTGGTAGGAGATCCGGTTGGCGGTCATGCAGTAGCCGTTGCCGGAGCCGACCTGGGCGGTGACGTTGGCGTAGTCGGTCAGGTGCAGATGCGCCCACTCGTTGCCCATGATGCCGACGAACACCCCGGTGCGGGTGCCGGCGAGGTTGCGCGGCGCGACTCCCGCGTCCTCGACCGCCCGCCACGCGGACTGCAGCAGCACCCGCTGCTGGGGGTCCATGGCGGCGGCCTCCCGCGGGGAGATGGTGAAGAACTCGTTGTCGAAGGCGTCCGGGTCGGCGATGAAGCCGCCCTCGGTGGTGTTGGTGCGTCCCTCCTGCCCGGCCGGCGAGTGGAACGCCTCGGCGTCCCACCGCTGCCGGGGCACCTGCCCCACCCCGTCTGCGCCGCGCATCAGCAGGTCCCAGTAGGCGCCGGTGTCGGGCGCCCCCGGGAATCTGCAGTCGATGCCGACGATGGCCACGGGTTCCATCAAGCGCCGCCCTGCGCGGTGTCCGCGGCCAGCTCCTCCAGCAGGTGGCCGGCGAGCGCGTGCACGGTCGGGTAGTCCCAGGCGACCGTCGGCTCCATCACGACGTCGAAGTCGTCCTCGATGTCGCCGCACAGGCTGAGCGCGGCGACGGAGTCGAGGCCGTACTCCGCGAGCGGCACGTCCGGGTCGATGTCGGCGGGCTGCCGCTTGAGGTAGAGGGCGATGCGCTCGGCCAACCACGTGGTCAAAGACTCGGTGGTGTGTCCGGTGGTCGGAACGGGCATGGTGCACTCCTCGGCGGGGTGAGCGGTGGTGGCGTGCTGTCGCGGTGCCGTCCGGCGGCCGTCGTGGACGGCCGGGGTCCATGGCGGGCCGGCCGGCGTCGGTCAGCCGGTGAGCGGGGTGTCGTACAGGTCGTAGCTGGTGCGCGCGTGGAATCGGCGCAGCACTTCGTCGTGCACCCGGGCGTCCACGGACGCCGGGAGCGCGGCGGGCCGCCTGCCGAGCCGGCGGGCGAGCCGGTGCAGTGCGGCGGCGAGCCAGGCGGGGTCGGCGAGATACGCGTCGCCGCCGTCGCGCACCGCCTGCTGCCGGACGCCGAGCGCCGCTCCGGCCGCGAGCAGGACGGCGTACCGGTCGGCCAGCGCGAACGCGGCGGGACGGGCGAGCGCCGTACGGTCCTGGGGCGCGAGGGTCCTGGCGGCCTCCTGGACCTGCCGCAGCTCGTCCACCAGGTGCCGCACGAGGCCGTGCACGGCCCGCTCCTCGGGGCTCGCGCCGGGCGGTGTGTCGGCGGCGGCGACCAGGGTGGCGCCGAGCCCGTCGCGCCCGCCGGCCAGGGTGAGCCGGTCGAAGGGCAGCTGAGGCAGTCCGGCGCGCGGCCGGAAGAGGTCCGCGGGTGCCGGTTCGTCGCGGAACCAGGAGTGCCGGGCGAGCCGGGACAGCTGGGGGATGATCGTGGCCTGGCAGGCCGCGGAGCCGGCGTGGCCGAGACTGAGCACGGGCAGGTCACGCAGGTGCTTCTGGAAGATGCCGTGCTCACCGTCGCGGAGGTAGAAGCGGGCGCCGAGCACGATGGACAGCTCGTGCAGGGCGTCGGTGAGCAGCTTCGGGAGAAGGTACTTGGCGGCGGCGGCGAGGACGCTGGTCTGCTCGGGCAGCAGATGCACCGCCCGGGTCGCGGCCAGCGAGAGGCTGTCGCAGGTCAGCAGGTCGGTGAAGGCGCCGGACAGGGTGGCCCTCGCGTGCGGGATGTCCAGGACGGACCTGCGGTAGAGCCGGCGGCCCAGGGCGAAGCGCACGACGGTGCGCAGGGCCGTGTCGGTGGTGCCGACGGCCATGCCGGGGAGCGCGGCCCTCGTGATCTGGAAGGCGCGCAGCGCGGTTTCGACGCCGGTGCCGCTCGCGCCGACCAGGGCCGAGGACGGCACCGGTGTGTCGTCGAAGCGCAGTCCTGACAGGTGGCAGCCGCGCACGCCGACGGCGTCGTAGCGGGGCAGCACCCGCCAGGTGTCCGCGTCGAGTCCCGCGCGCTCGACGAACAGCACGGAGTGGCTGCGGCTGCCCGGTGCGGGGCTGGTGCGGCCGAACAGCACCCAGGCGTCCGCCCGGTCGGCGTTGTTGATGACCTGCTTGGCGCCGCTGAGCAGGTATCCGCCGTCCGGCGCGGGGCGGGCCGCGAACTCGTTGCGTACGAAGTCGTTGCCGTGCGCGAGTTCGTGGTAGGCGACCGAGACCTTGCCGCCGCCGGTGAGGATCCGGGCGAGGCGGGCGCGTTGCGCGGCGTCGCCGGAGGTCCAGACGTTCACAGCGGCCATGAAGGAGGTCACGCCGTAACCGAGGCCGAGGGCGACGTCGCGGCGGAACACCTGGCGCATGACGCGCACCAGGGTGTCAAGCCGCTCCAGGCGGCCGCCCTCGGCGCTCGGCACGAAGTCGGCGCCGAGGCGCAGTTCGTCCAGGGCGCGCTCGCCGGCCGCGGACAGTTCACCGGCCTCGTCGGCCTCGATCAGCCGGGCGTAGCACAGTTCGCCCGACTCGTCGGTGGGGTCGCCGAGGCGCCGGTCCAGCTCGGCGACGCGTGCCGCGGCCCGCGCTTCCTGGCCCGCCGGCCCCTGACCGTCCCCGGCGGCTCCCGCCGGGTGCGGCTCCTGGGCCTCGGTGGCGATCAGCATGACGTCCTCTCCCTCTCGTCCCTCTGGTCCCTCTCGCCGGGCGCCGCGGGCCGCCGCTCGGGGCCCCGCTGCGGCAGCAGCGAGAACAGCCGGCCCGAGGAGCGGGCCGCCCGCAGGGCGCCGAGCAGTTCTTCGTAGGTCTCGGGGCCGGCCGCCGCCGGTTCGCCGAGGCGGACCAGGAGCCGGTCGAGGGCGGTGTGCAGCCACAGGCCGTCACGCCACAGCACACCGGTGGCGAAGTCGCCGGGGCCGCCGGGGGTACCGGGACCGGCGGGGGCACCGGCCTCACCGGGGTCGCCGGGGTCGCCGACGAAGCGGTCGACGCTGTGCGTCCACAGGCCGAGGCAGGCCGCCCCTGCCCAGCACAGGGTGTAGCGGCGCGCGGTCTCGAAGGCGGCGGGCGGCACCTCGGTGAGCGCCCCCTGGTACTCCTCCATCTCGGCGTGCACCGCGGTGGTGACGGCGAGCAGCCGCCGCGCGGCCTCGGCGACCGGGCCGAGCGCCGGGTTCGGCACCGCGCGCCGGGCGACCTCCTCGACGGACGCGGGAAGCCCCGCCATGAGTCCGCTGCCGTGCCGGGCGAGAAGCGACAGCTTCGCCGGGTCCAGCGGCGGCAGCGGTGCGCCGAGGTCGCAGGCGGTGGCGCCGCCCGCCGTGTCGCCGGTGCCGCGACTGAAGCCGCGCACCAGTGAACGGAACTGGTTCACCAGGGAGTTGAGGTTGACCAGGGTGTTGCCGTCGAAGAGCCCGACGATGCGGTGGTCACGCTGGAGCTTGGCGAACCGGCCGTCGGCGTGCACGCCCTTGAGGAAGGCGCGGGCGCCGAGCAGCCCGGTCAGGTCGGCGATGACCTGGTCGGTGCCGGTGGGCAGCAGATACTTGGTGACGGCCGAGGTGACGCCGAGTTCCGCCGTCTGGCTCTGCACGGCGCGGGCGGCGACCAGGGCGACCGCCTCGTGCAGCAGAACGTCGGCGGCGGCGCCGGTGAGCTGGTGCCGGGCCTGCGGGAGATCGATCAGCCGCCTGCCGTACAGCTCGCGTTCCTCGGCGAAGTCAAGGCCGAGCCGAAGCGCGTGGTCGCCGGCGCCGAGCGAGAGCGCCGCGCACATGGTGCGGGTGAGCTGGAGGGCCTTCAGCACGATCTCCAGTCCGGCGCCCTCGGCGCCGACGAGCGCGCCGCGCGGCACCCGGGCGCCGTCGAAGGCGATGCCGGAGATGTCGGCGCCGCGGATGCCGTGGGTGCGGATCTTCGGCAGGTGGCGGTAGCTGCCCTCGTCGAGTTCGCGCTTGTCGACGAGGAGGACGCTGAAGCCGCGCGGGCCGCCCTCCGGGCGGGTGCGGGTCAGCAGCGACAGCACCGACCCCCGGGTGGCGTTGTTGATCAGCCACTTCTCCCCGCTGACCAGCCAGTGCTCCGCACCGCCGGACACCGCTTCAGGGGCCGCTCCACGGACCACACCGGACGCCGCGTCAGAGGCCGCGCTGGAAGCCGCGGCGGGGGCCGCCTCGGGCGCCGTGCCGTCGGGGGCCGCTTCAGGGGCCGCCTCGGGCGCCACTCCGGACGCCGTGTCGGGGGCCGGTCCACGGACCACTCCGGACGCCGCGTCAGAGGCCGCGCTGGACGCCGCGTCCGGGGCCGCCCCGGGCGGCGTACCGGGCGCCGCGCCAACGGTGTGCACCTCGCCGGCCAGCAGGTCGCTGCCGTGGGCGCGTTCGGTGAGGCCGAGGGAGACCGGGACCCCTGCCATGATGTCCGCGCCGAGCCGGGCGCCCTGTTCCGCGGAGCCCGCCACCCAGACGCAGACCCCGCCGAGGTAGGTCTTGCCGTGGCCGATGGCGCAGGTCAGGTCGCGGCGGGCGACGGCGCGGACGAGCTGGAGCACCTGCTCGTAGTCGCGCAGCCGGCCGCCGTGCTCGACGGGTACGTACTGGTCGGGCAGGCCCCACTCCTCGAAGCGGCGGCAGATGTCGGCGGGGAACTCCTCCCTGTCGTCGAGTTCCGCGCAGCGCGCGTAGGAGAAGACCTCGTCGGGGTCGTCGGGGTCGCCGAGGAAGCGGTCGAACTCCTCCGCGAGCCGGTAGGGCGGGTGTTCCACGTCAGACCACCGATTCCAGGGACTCGGCGGCGGCGCCGGCGGCCGGGCCGGCCTCGGCGGGGGCGATCAGTTCGCGCACGGCCGGCTCCAGTGCCTCGTACAGCGCGGTGATCCGGCCCTCCAGGAACAGCTTGCGCATCAGGGTCCGCTGGATCTTGCCGCTGGTGGTCTTGCGTACCGTTCCGGGGCGGACCAGCAGGATGTTGCCGGCCGGGACGCTGAACTCCTTGCCGATGAAGCTCTGCACGCCGGAGGCGAGGGTGCGCAGGTCGCCGGCGACCGCGCCGGGGCGGACCTCCTGGACCGCCACCAGGTGTTCGCGGTCGCTCTCGACGGCGAAGACGGCGCCCGCGCCGGTGCCGAAGGCCGGGTCCACGGACTGGACGGCGCGTTCGACGTCCTGCGGGTAGAGGTTGCGGCCCGCGAGGATGACCATCTCCTTGAGCCGGCCGGTGACATAGAGCTGTCCGTCCCGCAGGACGCCCATGTCCCCGGTGCGCAGCCAGCCGCCGCCGTCCTCGCCGGTGGCGTCACAGATCGCCGCGTCGAAGATCTCCTCGCTGGTCCGCGGCCGCTTCCAGTAGCCGCAGGCGACGCTGTCACCCTTGAGCCAGATCTCGCCGACGCCTCCCGCGGGCCGCTCGACGCGGGTCTCCGGGTCGACGACGCGGACCTCGAAGTCCCGCACGACCCCGCTGCTGACGAGGGAACGGGTGGGCCGGTCCGCACGCGGGTCGGCGAGTTCGCCGCGCTCCAGGGCCTCGGCGTCGACGTCGAGCACACGGGGCGCGGCGCCGCGCGGGATGCCGGAGACCAGCAGGGTCGTCTCGGCCATGCCGTAGCAGGGGAAGAACGCCTCGGACCGGAAGCCCGCGGGCGCGAAACGCTCGGTGAAGGCACGGACGGTCTCGGCCCGGACCGGTTCGGCGCCGTTGCAGGCGGTCGTCCAGGAGGACAGGTCGAGCGTCTGGAGCTGTGCGTCGGTGACCCTGCGCACACACAGGTCGTACGCGAAGTTGGGGCCGCCGCCGGTGGTGATCTTGTAGTCGCCGACCATCTTCAGCCAGCGCACGGGCCGCTTGAGGAAGGTGAAGGGCGCCATCAGCACGGCGGGGATGCCCAGATAGAGCGGGTGCAGGATGTGCCCGATCAGGCCCATGTCGTGGTAGAAGGGCAGCCAGCCCCCGCACACGGTCTGCGGGCCGGTGCCGATGGACCGCTGGATCGCCGCCTCGTTGGCGAGCAGATTGCGGTGCGAGACCACGACGCCCTTGGGATCGCTGGTCGAGCCGGAGGTGTACTGCAGGAAGGCGAGGCTGTCCGGGGTGAGGGCGGGGGCGTGCCAGGCGTCCGCGGCGCCCTGGGCCGGATCGTCGGTGGCCAGGCACGGCACATCGGTGAAGCCCTCCGCGGCGAGCCAGGCGGAGATCTCGGGGGCGTGCGCCGAGTCGGTGAGCACGGCGCACGCCTCGGCGTCGCGCAGAATGCCCGACACCCGGGAGAAGTGCTGGCCCTGCTCGGTGGGCAGCGGCCCTGGCACGGCGACGGCACCGGCGTACAGGCAGGCCGTGAACGCCTTGATGAAGTCCAGGCCCGCCGGGTAGAGCAGCAGCACCTGGCGGTTCGCGGCCCCGCGCTCCTGGAGCCAGGAGGCGACCCGGCGCGCCTCCTGGTCGAGCCCCGCGAAGCTGAGGTGCTGCGGCACCGAGCCGCGGGCGTCGTCGGGCAGGAAGATGAAGGCATCCGCGGCGCTGCGGGCTTCGGTGCGTTCCAGAACCAGTTCCGTGAAGGTCCGGAAGTTCGTCAACGTCTTTCTCCGACCTCTGCGAGTTCCGCTGGCGTGGCGCCGGCACGGGTTGCTCTGACATCACGATCGTCGTCCGGGGCACTAAGGAGACGCTTGTGCGTTCCGGGCACCCGGTGGCCGTTGGACGGCGGTCCGTCCTTCAGTGACCGGGCCGAGGGCCCGCCCCTGTTCAGGTCAGCCGGTACCGGCCCGGAAGTCCGCGTCGAGACCCACATGCCCGGGTACGTCCGGCAGTTCGGTCAGCGGATGCCTGAACTCGACGGTGCCGTCCGGTGATTCGGCGGCCCGCTCGAAGCCGAGCGACGGGTAGAAGTCGCGCACCTTGTGGTTCTTGGCGGTGGGCCGGTAGCCGGCGCGTACCTCGGCGGCGCCCGAGTCCGCCGCGTGCGCCAGCAGCGCGGCGACGGCGGCCTGCTCGATACCGCGGGCGAACACCCGGCAGCTGAGCAGCATGTTGTCGATGCGCAGGGCCTCGTCCTCCCGGTGCGCGAACAGGGCGCCGACGACTCCGTTGTCGCCGAAGCGGTCGCGGGAGCGCACGGCGAGCACCAGATGGTCCGGGGAGTCGAGCCGTTCGCGGACGTCGGGCACCTGGAGCCGGCGGGTGGTGAGGTTGAACTGGTTGGTGCGCAGGGTGATCTGGGCGACCCGGGCCACCTCGTGGTCGCGCACCGGGGCCACCTCGACCCGCACGTCGAGGGCGCGCAGGTACTCCTCCATCGAGCCCGCGGCCTGCCGCAGGTCCTGCCGTTCCGCCTCCTGGCGGTACTGCACGGCGCGGCCCCGGTCCTCGGCGGTCAGTTCCCGCACGTCGAACCAGCCGTCGGCGAGCAACCGGTCGATGTGCAGCGCCGGTTCCTCGTCCAGCGCGATCACCGCGACCTCGGGGAGCGTGGCGGCGACGAGTCCGCGTTCGAAGGGCGAGTCGTCGGCGAACACGAAGCTGTCGGTGCCGAGATTGAGACGGGCGGCGATGGCGCGGATGGTGCCGTCCTTGGGTTCCCAGTCGGCGCTGATCCGCACGAAGTCGGCCTCCCGCAGGGTCATGTCGGGATGGTCGCGGAGCACGTCGAGCACCGGCTCGCGGTCGTTCTTGCTGCACACCGCGAGCAGGACGCCCTGGCTGCCGATCTGCTTGACGACCCGCTGGAACCGGCCGAAGGCCGCGCCGCGGTAGGTGGTGGCGGCGGCGATCCCGTCGGGTCCGTCGTCGCCGAGGACGCCGTCCCACAGGGTGTTGTCGAGGTCCAGGACGAGCACCTTCTTGGCCCGGCCGCGCAGGGTGCGCAGCAGATGGCCCGCCTCCCGCGCGTAGCCGGCGAGCACCCCCTCGCCCAGGTGCACCTGCGCGTAGGCGGCGAGCCGCGCATCGCGCACCGGTCCGCCGTCGGCGATCAGCGGCTCCAGGTCGACGACGTGCAGCCGCGGGTGCGGGGCGGCAAGCCGCAGCAGACCGGCATTGAACTCCCGCCAGAGAATGGACAGTTCGGTACGGGAACGGTGGTCGACCAGTTGCCGGGTGTGCTGGGGCAGCAGCGGCAGGGTGTTGAGTACGAGCGTGCCGGTGCCGTGTTCGTCGTAGCGGGCGGCGAGCCGGTCGAGCAGTTCGAGTGTGCCGGCGGCGGCCTCGGCGACGTCGTCCGCCCGCCAGGGCAGCGGCAGTTCGTCGAAGACGATCTGGGCGTCGAGCAGGCACAGGGCGAGTTCGGTGCCGGGCGCGTACAGGTGGCTTCCGGTGTCCTGCACGTCGCGCAGCCAGGCGTCGTGGTCGGCGGCGCTCAGCCGCAACGGGACGCCGTGCCGGGCGAGTTCCGCGGTGAGCGACGCGGTCAGCGCGTCCAGGGTGCCGTGTCCGGTGACGGCGACGGTGGCGGGCACGATGCCGGGGTGCGCCGCCACGATGTCCTCGGGGGCGACCTTGGCGAGCAGCCGGCCCGCGCGGGACAGCTGGGCGAATCCGTCGTCCGGCTCGGCGAGTTCGGCGAGCAGTCCGGGCACCGCCGGGTACTCGGCGGCGAGCCGTCGCTCGCCGTACAGCGCGCGCAGCCGGTCGAGGGGGCCGGCGGGGCCGGTGCGCTCCGGGTCGGACGTCGTCACTGCTGTGCTCACGGTCGGTTCGCCTCTCTGCGGGGCGGGCGGGCGCTTGGGAGCTTGTGCCCCGGCCCTAAAGACGGGCTTGCGCCCGGGCGAGCGGGCAGGGCACGGGCAGGGGGCGTGCAGGGGCGCGCGCAGCGCCCGCAAGAGCTGCTTTAGGCGGGCTGCGGACCATCGGTGGAGGATGACTCCTTCGGAAAGGCAGCACCGATGACGACAACTGAGCTGACCGCGGACGTGTGTGTGGTCGGAGGAGGTCCGGCGGGACTCACCCTGGCCGTGGAACTCGCCAGGCGTTCGGTCTCCGTCGTGGTTCTGGAGCAGAGCGGTCACTTCGACCGGTCGTTCCGGGGCGAGTCGGTCTCCCCCGACTCGGTGTGGCTGCTGGACAGCCTGGGCGTCCTCGGCCGGCTGGGCGGCGCCTACCAGCAGATGCACAGAATGGAGATCGTCGACTCCGGCAGCACGGTGCTGCGCGCCGACTTCCGCCGCTTCCGGTACCCGCACCCCTATCCGGTGGAGCTGCCCCAGCCCGCGCTGCTCTCGGCCCTCGCGGCGCTCGGGCAGGAGGAGCACCCGGAGCACTTCACCCTGGTGCGCCGGGCGACGGCCACCCGGCTGCTGCGCGCCGACGGCGAGCGCGGCCCGGTCACGGGGGTGGCGGCGCGCACCCCGGAGGGCGAGCTGACGGTGCGCGCGGCGCTCACGGTGGCGGCGGACGGCCGGTTCAGCAAGGTCCGCGAGATGTCGGGGCTGTCGTACACGAAGCTGCCGCTGGACCGTGACGTGGTGTGGCTGAAGCTGCCGTTCCCCACCGAGTGGGACGACCGCACGTACCGGATCCGGATCCGCGGGGACCACCACGGGCTGTTCATCCCGACCCACCCGGACAGTGTGCGCGTCGGCTTCAACATCCCGAAGGGCGGGCTGAAGGAGCTGCGCGCCGAGGGTCTGCCCGCGCTGTACGAGCGGCTGGACCGGCTCGCTCCGGAGCTGGCCGAGTCGGTGCGCTCACAGATCCGGTCCTGGTCCGACACCTCGATGCTGGACATCTTCACCACGGTGGTGCCGCGCTGGTCCATGCCGGGTCTGGTGCTGATCGGCGACGCGGCGCACACGCTGACGCCGATCCTCGGGCAGGGTGTCAATCACGCGATCATCGACGGGGTGACGCTGGCCCCGCTGCTGCGCGAGGCGTTCGACGCGGGCGGGGACGAGGGGGCGCTGCTTCAGGCGGGCGCGCGGTTCCAGCGGGCACGGGAGGAGTCGGTCGCCACGTCGCGCGGTCTGCAACTGCGCCAGGAGAGGCTGTTCGCGCTGCACGGCGCCGGCGGTGTGGCGCGCCGCTCGCTGTACCGGGTGGTCGACCGCAGCCAGAAGCTGAAGGAGCGGGTGCTGTCAGGCGCGTACTTCCAGTTGCAGCGACCGGGACCGCACGCCGTGGAGGCACAGTCCCCGACCGCCCGCGTCTGACCGACGGCTCGGCACCTGCCCGGTGGCCGTCGGGGCCGGTTGAGCATCAGGCCGACGCCCCCGGTCCCACGGACGCCGACCGGCCCCGTACCGCACACCAAGGCCCCGGCCCGTACGAAACCGTACGGCCGGGCCCTCCCCCTGCCCGAACGCCCCCGAGCCCGCACGCACCGAAACGACCGCGTGCGCGGACCACACGCACGCAAAGACCGCGCACCGCGCGCATGCGAAGACCGCGCGCGTGCAGGGACCGCGCGGTCAAGACACCGCACCAACGAACCGAGCCGCCCCACAGCGACCGGCCACCGCCACGCCCCGACCAGCGGGTTGGCCCGCCACCCGGCCACAGCACCCGGCCCAGCACCCCCAACCACCACCCCGACGCCACCACACCCGACCCGGGCAAGGCAGCCACGCCGACCGGCCATCCAGCCGCCGCCGCACCCAGCCCGGCAGGGCAGGGCAGGCGCGTCGGCCGGTCGCCGCCGTGCTCGGGGTGGTGGGGTGGGCCGGCGGCCTGGCGTCAGCCGGTGGTCGTGGGGGGTGTCACCAGGTGACGGGCAGGCGGGTCAGGCCGTGGACCATCATTCCGGTCGTCAGCTCCAGCGCCTCGACGTCCTCCGCGAGCCGCAGCCCGGGGAACCGGTTCAGCAGCGAGGTGACGACGATCTGCAGCTCCGCCCTGGCCAGCGCCGCGCCCACGCAGAAGTGCGGGCCGTGGCCGAACGCGACGTGGTGGACGGCCTCCGGCCGGGTGGGGTCGAACTCGTCGGCCCCGGCGCCGGGGAAGCGCGCGGGGTCCTGGTTGGCGGAGCACACCGCCGCCAGCACCGCGCTGCCCTTGGGGATGACGGTGCCGCCGATCTCCACGTCCTCCAGGGTGATCCGCAGCGGTCCGCCGTCGCCGATCGGGTTGACCCGCAGCAGCTCCTCGATGGCGTGGTCGATCATCTCGGGGTGCTCGCGCAGCGTGGCCAGGTGCTCCGGGTGGCGCAGCAGGGTCAGCACGATCTTGCCGATCATGCTGACGGTGGTCTCGTGGCCGGCGACGAGGATGGTCGCCGCCATGACGATCAGCTCGAACTCGTTGAGGCTGCCCTCCTCGTCGTGGGCGGCGACGAGCGCCCCCATCAGGTCGTCCGTCGGCTCCTCCCGCTTGCGCCCGACGAGTGCCGCCAGGTACTCGATCATCTGCTGGCGCTGGGCGGCGGTCTCCTCCGGGGTGTGCGCGGTCAGCGAGACGAAGGCGTCGGACCACTCGCGGAAGCGGTCGCGGTCCTCGAAGGGCACACCGAGCAGTTCGCAGATCACCATCACCGGCAGCGGGAAGGCCAGCGCCGTGTTGAGGTCGACCGGCCCGCCCTGCTTCTCCATCTCGTCGAGGAGCGCGTCGGTGAGTTCCTGGATCCGGGGCCGCATGTTCTGCACCCGGCGGGCGGTGAACTCCCGTGAGACGAGCCTGCGCAGCCGGGTGTGCTCGGGCGGGTCCGTGGTGAACAGGCTGCCCGGCACCGGAGGCGTGGTGGTCAACTGGGGCGCGTCGGGTGCGATGGTGGCGGCCCGGCTGAACCTGGCGTCGGCGAGCACGGTGCGCACATCGTCGTAGCGGGTCACCACATAGCCCTCGTCGCCGCTGGGCAGCCGGACATGGGCGACGGGGCACTTGGCCCGCAACTCCTCGTAGACGGGGGGTACTTCGACGGCCGAAGGGCGGTGGAACGGGTAGTCCATGAGGGGCCGGCCGGTCTGCGGCCCGCCGTGCGTCGTGTCCGTCGTGTCCATGCGTTTCCTCCGGCAACAGGTGCTCAGCGGTTACTTGGGTGCGGTGCTGCGAGGGGCCGCCGCCCGGCGCGAGGCGCGGCCGGGAACCCGGACGAGCCTCGCAGCGGGGCCTTGCGCGGCACCAAAGCGCCCCGCGGGCGCGGATCAGCGGGGCCGGCCGTCCGCGCCGCGCAGCCCGAACCCGAGGGCCCGGTCCGCGGCGATGTGCACCAGCCAGGCCAGACCGAAGTTGAACAGCGGGACGGCGACGGCAGAGGAGTCCGGGATCAGACAGGCGAGCATGACGACGACGGCGACGACGGGCCGGTGCAGCAGGTTGTAGAGGGGAACGGCCCTGCGCGGCATCCGGCCGTGCTCGTGCGGGCCGGTGATCCCGGCGAGGAAGGAGAGGTCGGGTACGACGACACCGGCGACGGCGGCGACGATCACCCAGCCGCCGTACTTCGCCGTCTCGAACACCAGCCAGATCAGCAGGAGGGCGGCCAGCACCCCCCAGGCGACGCGGAACTGCGGCGGGGCGGGACTCCTCGGGGCGCCTTCGGCGGCGTGGTGTGGCACGGGAGGTGTTTCCTTTCGCGGGGGGTTCGGTGGTTCCGTACGGGCTCGGGACGGCACGGCGGCCGCGCGGCGGTGGTCGTGGACGGGCCGATGTGCCCGCCGTTTGCCGGTCCTCGGGGCCGACGGAACGCAAGCGGGCGGCAGGGACGCCGCCATGGCCCCGGTATGACGGGTAAATGACCGGTGCGTGAGATTCTCACGACCGGCCCGCCGCGGTCGCGGTGACCGTCCGTCACGCCGCGACCCGCTCCGTGGCGTACCGGCGTGTCAGGGAGGCGAGTTCGGCCAGGAAGGCTCCCTCGTCGGATCTGACGAAGAAGTGCCCGCCGGGCATGGTGCGCAGATCGCAGCCGCGTCCCGCGTGCCGTCCCCAGGCTGCCACCTCGGACACGCCGACCAGCCGGTCCCCGCGTCCCGCGAACAGGTGCAGCGGCACCCGCAGCGGCTCGGTGGGCACGGCGCGGCTGCGCAGACACAGCCGCAGGTCGTCGCGGGCCACCGGGAGCAGCGCGGAGAGGAATTCGGGGTGGTCGAGCAGCGTCTGCGGGATGCCGCCGAGTGCCGCCAGGCCGGCGACGAGTTCCGCGTCCCCGGCGTCCGGGTCGGCGATCGGCGGGGCCGGCAGGTGCGGGGCGCGGTAGGCGCTCAGCACGAGTGCCCGGGGCAGCGCCGCGCCGCGCCGCTGCCGTCGCCGGGTGAGCGCGTACGCGATGAGCGCCCCCATGCTGTGTCCGTAGAGGATGTGGGGTGCGGACAGCTCCTCGTCGAGCTGTGCGTCCATGTCGTCGATGAGGGCGTCCAGATCGGTGAACCTGGGTTCGGCGAACCGTTCCTCGCGGCCGGGCAGTTGCACGGGCAGCACCCGTACCCCGGCGTCGTGGGCGTCGAGGCCGCGCTGCCATCGCCGGTACGCCGAGGCTCCGCCGCCCGCGTACGGGAAGCAGAACAGCCGGGTCGCGGGGCCGGGTTCGTCGTCCGGGCGCTTCCGGGACAGGTATCGCGTCATGGTGCTCCGTCTCGGTTCCGTCCAGGGGTGAGCGGGCCGACCGGGTCCGCGGTGCGACGACGGGTGGGCCGGACCCGGCCGACGCGCCCCCACGGTGCCCCGGCCCGCTAAAAGGCCGCCAAACTCGGCACGGTGAGGTCGAGCCGGGGGTCGGCGGCCAGGATCGCCCGATGCAGCTTCTGCAGGCGCAGAGAGGGCTCTATGCCCAGCTCCTGACTGGTCGACGCGCGTAGCTTCCGAAAAATCTCAAGCGCCTGCCATGAGCGTCCACACCGGTAGAGCGCCAGCATCAGCAGGGCGTGCAGACTCTCCTGGAGCGGGAAACGCTCGGTGAGCGCGAGGAGTTCACCGATCACCTCGGCGTGTCTGCCGAGCCGCAGATCCGCGGTGATGCGGCCCTCCAGCGCGGAGCGCCGTGCCTCCTCAAGCCGCAGCAGCTCGACGCGGAGCGCCGGTCCGATGCGTACGTCGGCGAGGACCGGGCCGCGCCACATGGCGAGCGCCCGCCCCAGCAGCTTCGCGGCCGTCTCGTCGTCGCCCGCTTCCAGGGCCCGCAGGCCGCGCCCGCTGAGCTGCTGGAAGATGTCGGCCTCCAGGACGGGCGCCGGCATGTTCAGCGCGTATCCGGCGTAGCCGCGGCTCAGCACCTCTTTCGGCGCGCATGCGTGCTCCGGTCCCAGGGCGTGCCCGATGGCCCGGCGCAACTGCTTGACATAGGTCTGTACCACTCCGGCGGGCCCGCTGGGGGGTCTGGACTCCCACAGCTCCTCCGTCAGGGTCGTCACATTGACGTCCCAGCCCGCGTTGACCGCCAGCAGCGCGAGCAGCTGCCGCGGCTTGGCCGCGCTCGGCACCACGGAGGTGCCGTCGATGCTCACCACGAGCGGCCCGAGAACCCCGATCTCCATGCCACTGCTCCTTCCGCCTGCCGGAACACTGACACGTTGTCGGCTACACCGACACTTAGCCGATCATGATTTCGGCCGGGAATCTGGCTGCCCCGGGGTATGAATTTTTCATGGTCACGGCATTGCGCGGCCCGCTTTAAGCAATGCTTCAGGGCGAGCGGCGACCCTGGGCGCCGACGGGTGCCGTCCCAGGGCGGCCACGGGACCGGCTCGAAAGGAGAGGGGCGGCATGAGGCTGAGGTTCTGGCTCGGCAGGGCCGGCGCCGGTGCGATGAAGCTGCTCATCCAGCTCGGCGCCTTCTCCGTCGGACCGCTGCCCGGCATCCACTACGCCGACCCCGGCCCGGACCCCGACCGCCCGGAGCGGGGCGCCGAACCGCCGGCAGCCCCGCACACGCCCCCGGCCTGGCACCCGGAGCGCCCGTGCACGACACCGCCGAGCGAGCTGGAGCGGGAGCTGTGGGCCGCCCTCGGCATCGACGTAAAACAAACCGAGACCTAGCCGCCCCTCGTGCCACGGCGCCCTGGGCTCCTCCAAAGAGAGCCCCTGACCTGCGACTTTCTCCCGTCGCGACGACAGGATGTGAACCCGCGCCGGCATCGCCGACGCCGCTATCGGCCCGGGGTCACAAGCCCTGATTCGTACGCCACCACGACCGCCTGCGCCCTGCTGGCCAGGTCCAGTTTGGTCATCGTGCGGTTGAGGTGGGTCTTGACGGTCGCCTCACTGATGTAGAGGCGGCCGGCGATCTCCAGGTTGGACAGGCCACGTGCGATCAGTTTCAGGACCTCCACCTCCCGGGAGGTCAGCGCGTTCAGGGCGACGGGCTGCCGGCCCGCGGACTGACGCGCGTACGCCTCGATCAGGCGGCGAGTGACGCTGGGCGCGAAGAGCGCATCGCCACCGCGGACCGCGGCCACCGCGGCGAGCAGCCGTTCCGGGCCGGAGTCCTTGAGGAGAAACCCGCACGCTCCGGCGCGCAGCGCACCGTACACGTACTCGTCGAGGTCGAAGGTGGTCAGCATGAGGATCCTGGGCGCGGGGTCGGCGGCCTGGGCGAGGATGCGTTCGGTGGCGTCGATGCCGTTCATGCCGGGCATCCGGATGTCCATGAGGATCACCTCGGGGGCCGTCTCGGCGGCGAGCGCCACAGCCTCCGCGCCGTCGCTCGCCTCGCCGACCACCTCGATGCCCGGTGCGGCATGCAGCAGCCCGACCAGTCCGGCTCGGATGAGGAACTGGTCGTCGACGACGAGCACGGTGGTCATGTGGTCGCGTCGTCCCCCTGCGCCGCGGCCCGCGCGGAGGTCGGCAAGGTCAGCCGTACGGCGAAGCCGCCCTGGTCCCGCGGGCCAATGCTGATCTGCCCGCCGTAAAGCCTGGCCCGTTCGCGCATGCCGATCAAGCCGTGCCCGCCGCCGGTTCGTACTCTGTCCGAAATCACCCCCTCTCCATCGTCCGTGACCGAAACGGTCACCTGATGCGGCTCATACCTCAGCCGTATTTCCGCACACGATCCGGGTGCGTGTCTGAGCACGTTGGTGAGCGCCTCTTGCACCACTCGGTAGGCGCACAGTTCGACGCCGGGAGCGAGCGGGCGCGGGGTACCCTCGACGGCAAGGGTGACCGGAACGCCGCCGGTGCGGACGCGTTCGGCCATGTCGTCGAGACGGGTGAGGTCCGGCATCGGTGCGGCCGGGGCGCCGTCGTCGGCGGCACGCAGCACCATGAGCATGCGGCGCAGTTCTTCAAGGGCCTCCTTGCCGGTGGCGTCGATGGTCTCCAGCGCGGTGCGTGCGGTGTTGTGGTCGGTGTCGAAGACGAAGCGGGCGAGACCGGTCTGCACCGAGATCACGGACATGTGGTGGGCGACCACGTCGTGCAGTTCGCGGGCGATCCTGCCGCGCTCCTCGGCGACCTCGCGCCGGGCGCGCTCGGCCTGTTCACGGCGTAGCTGCCGGGCCAGTTCGGCAGAGCGGCGGGCGACGACGCCGAATCGCCACAGCACCGCCGGGTAGACGATCGCCTGACCGACGACGGACGGCCAGCCGTCGGTGTGGTTCACCGCGCCCGCGTAGATCCAGACCCCGCCCATCAGGCCCGCACACGGCACAGAGATGCCCACGGGGCGCAGGGAGGCGACCGTGTAGACGGCGAGCATGGGGCCGAAGCTGCACACCACGGGCCAGTAGCCGGCGGTGATGTACACCAGCCAGCTCGCGTGCACGAGGCAGCAGACCGCGACGGGAGCCCGGCTGCGCGGCACGAGCGGCAGGTGGACCAGGACCACCAGCGCATACGCGCTCGCATCGAGCGGGTGCTGCCCCTGCCGCGCGGCCTCCGGCCCCAGCAGCAGGGCCACACCGGCCAGCGCCGCGGCGATCAGCGTGTCGACGGCGACAGGGCGGATCCGCACCGTGGCAGCGTAACGCCGGCCCCGGCGGGCGGACGTCAACCTTTCGCGGTACCCCGCAAGTTGTAGGAACGGGAGGGCTACTGCACCGGTCTGCAAGGGAGTTCAACCCCCTGTGGGACGCGGGTCACACAGCTCGGACCGTACGTTCTGGGATCACGACGGTGCCGGACGACCACCGGCACCACGCTCGAAAGGGGGAACGTATGAACAGGTCGTCGGAACCCTCGTGGTCCGCATCGCGGCGGCTTCCTCGTCGCACGGAGGAGGGCAGACAGACGAAGCTGCGCCTCGCTCGCTGGGGAACCGGTGCCATGGCCCTGGTGTCCGCCCTGCTCTTCGCCGGCACCACGGCCGCCGTGGCCGGTCCAGGACCCGCCGCCGGCACGGCGTCCTCGGCCGGTCAACTGGCGGCACCCTCCTGTCAGTCGGGGCGAACCTGCCTGTGGCCCCACGCGAACTTCCGCGGATCGGCGTACTACTTCAAGGACGACTACGCCGACTTCACCCGGTTGAGCCGGCCCGCGGGGTGCACTCACGCGGGGTTCAACGACTGTGCGAGTTCGGCCTACAACGACGGTCGCCAGTGCACCGTGTACCTGTGGACGAGCATCAACTACCGCGGGAGTTACCACAGTCTGTCCCGGGGGGACTACATCGTGGACTTCGGGTCGCGTTCCGGACCACCGGCCGGATACGGGGACCCGTCGTTCAATGACTCGGTGAGCTCGCTGCACTGGTGCACACCGAGGTAGGCCGACGGTGAGAATCGCACGTGGGGGCCGGTGTCTGACACTGATCCTGGCCCTGGGTCTGGCCGGCTGCGTCTCCGCGCGGCCGGCCCGGCACCCGGATGGCACCGCACCGGCCTCGCCCCGCGTATCGGTCACCGACCTGGCGACCCGATCGGGCGCGTGGCCGGCCTCCCAGCACCTCCTTGAAACGGCGGTCAGCCGACTGGTGCAGCGGTGCCTCGACGCACATGGATTCGATGTCCCTGACGGGGATCCGCCGCCCCTGCCCGCGCCGGAGGACGAGACCGCGGCGATCGACCTGCCAGGCCGCCGCGATCACGGATACGGCCTGGGACCGGACCGGGACGGCTCGCCGCCGCGGCAGGCGCAGGAGCGGTACTACGAGCGGCTGCCCCCGCGGGAGCAACGACGTTACGACATAGTCCTGTTCGGCCAGAAAACGGACCGGGTCACCCTGGGTGTCGGCGGGCGGCAGACCGTGGGCATGCCGGGACAGGGGTGCGAAGCGGACGGGCGTCGGGCCGTGGCCGGCAGTCTTGCCCTGTGGGCGCGCATCGTCTACACCCCGGACCAGTACGACAACCGGCTGGCCGGGCAGGTGGCACAGGCGCCCGCATATCGTGCGGCGCTCGCCGCCTGGCGGAGGTGCATGACCAGCCGCGGTTACCGGTACGACACGCCCTCGGCCGCGCAAAGCGCGCTGCGGGAGCGATATCAGCGCAACGGCGCCACAGCAGCCGTCCGCCGACAGGAAAGAGCAGTGGCAGTAGCCGACGGCGAATGCGCTGCCCAGGTCCATCTGCCGTCAACCGCCCTGGCCGCGCGGCGGACTCTGGTGGCCTCACTTTCCGCAGCCGACCACAGATCCCTTGAGGAACTGGCGTCCCACCGTGCTGCGGCGGTGCGTCGAGCCGCTGCCGTGCTGGCTGAACTCCTCAGTCGCCCCGCACCGGGACCTCACGACGGGGTGCCGCCGGAGAGGGAAGGGTGAGACACGAAGGATCATCAAGTGGGCGCGCGCAGGGCTCGCCGCGTGCGAGGCGAGACCGCGCTGTGCCTGGCGATCCGTCGGCCGGGCCGCTCATCGAGCACGTCGCGCGACGGCCACGGGTCGCTGATCGCCACCCAGCGCCGTCCGCACCCCGACGTGCACAGGATCACGGCCGCCAAGGCCGCCCTCTGCGCACGCTTGAGCGCGCTGCGCGCCCCACGCTCTTCGCCGAGCGCGATCGTCATGACTCGCTGGCACCGGTCAAGGAGCACCGGTGCCCACCTGGTCCCCGAAAACGATCGAGGGGCGGCTTCGGATTCCTCCGAAACCGCCCCTGACCTGCGACTGTCTCCAGTCGGGACGACAGGATTTGAACCTGCGACCCCTTGACCCCCAGTCAAGTGCGCTACCAAGCTGCGCCACGTCCCGGTGCGCTCGTGGGTGGTGGCCCGTGCGAGCGCGCGAGGAGCACTTTACCCCAAGCACCGGGCCGTGCCGAAAGCGGCGCCGGGTGCGGCCGGACCGGTGGGGGACAATCGTCGTATGGGAAGCACGGGCGCATCATCGCAAGGGCCGGCCGGCACCCGGGACCGGGACAGCGCGGGCCGGGCCCGCAACGCACGGCCCCGGGACGGTCTTGGGCGGCCCCTGCCGTACGGCGCGGACGGCGTGGCGCGTCAGCCCGAAGGGGTCGTGCGCACGCCGTCGCGGACCCTCGCCGAGGCGCAGGAACTGCTGGACGCGGGCAGGCCCTTCCATGCGCACGAGGTCTTCGAGGACGCCTGGAAGTCCGGGCCCGAGGACGAGCGCACGCTGTGGCGGGGTCTGGCCCAGCTGGCGGTGGGGCTCACCCATGCGGCCCGGGGCAATGTCACCGGCGGGCCGCGGCTGCTGCGGCGGGGCGCGGGCGCGGTCGAGGAGTGGGCGGCGCACAGCGGGCGGCAGCGGCCGTACGGGCTGGACGTCGCCGGGCTCGGGGCCTGGGCGCGTGAACTGGCGGGCGCGGTGGAGCGGACGGAGAAGCCCGTCGACGCCGCCGCGCGGGCTCCTCGGCTGCGCGGCGGCAGCCGTCCCGAGCAGGTCCGGTGAAGTCCGGTGCGGTTCGACAGCGCCCAAAGGGGTGCGGGGCTGTATGGACAGGCGGCTGCGCCGCGATGGGGTCCCCCTGTTCGAGCGAGGCCGAGAACGTGGGGCGCGACCGGCCACGACGGCGCCGCAGCCGACCGACGGCACAGCGCGGCATGTCCAGCGGAGCGCTCAGCGCCCGGTGGGACGGGGTGCGGGCGCGGTCAGGGGCATGGGGCAGACTCGGGGCGTGCGAAGGATTCTTGTCATCGGTATCGGCGCGGGCGACCCGGAGCAGCTGACCCTCCAGGCGGTCCGGGCGCTGCGCGGCACGGACGTGTTCTTCCTCCTCGACAAGGGCGAGGTGAAGAGCGATCTGGCCCGGGTGCGCCGGGAGATGCTGGACGCGCACCTGCCGCCGGGGAGGTACCGGCTGGTTCAGGCGCGCGACCCGGAGCGGGACCGGGGCGCGGGCGGCGCGGCGTACCCGCCGGCCGTCGACGCCTGGCGCAGCGCCCGTGCCGACGTCTACGAGCGGCTGATCGCCGAGGAGTTGGGCGAGGACGAGACCGGGGCGTTCCTGGTGTGGGGGGATCCCGCGCTGTACGACAGCACGCTGGGCATCCTGGAGGAGGTGCTGGCCCGGGGCGCCGTGGCCTTCGCCCATGAGGTCGTGCCGGGCATCAGCAGTGTCTCGGCGCTCGTCGCCCGGCACCGCACCGGCCTGAACCGGGTGGCCCGGCCCGTGCAGATCACCACCGGGCGGCGGCTGGCCGAGGGCTTCCCCGAGGGCGTGGACGACGTGGTGGTGATGCTCGACGCCCAGCAGGCGTTCCGGCGGTACGCCGGCGAGGACATCGACATCTACTGGGGCGCCTACCTGGGCACCCCGGACGAGATCCTGGACTCCGGTCCGATCGCGCAGGCCGGTCCGCGCATCGAGCGGCTGCGCGCCGAGGCCCGTGCCCGCAAGGGCTGGATCATGGACACGTATCTGCTGCGCCGCCGTCCGCACGAGCGGTGACGACGGCCCCGTACCGCGGGGTCGGGTGCGGCGGCCGGCTCAGGGCGTCGGGCGTGGCGGGATGTGGCCCAGTCGTTCCAGTACGGCCGCGACGTCGGGCACCGCGGTCACTGCGGCCGGCAGTGGCGGCCTGCGGACGACGACCACGGGCAGGCCGAGCGTGCGGGCGGCCGTCAGCTTGGCGGCCGTGGCCGCTCCCCCGCTGTCCTTGGTGACCAGGACGTCGATCCGGTGCCGGCGCAGCAGCGCCGTCTCGTCGGCCACCGTGAACGGGCCCCGGGCGAGGAGGACGTCGGCGTGCGGCGGCAGCGGCGGCTCGGGCGGCTCCACGGACCGTACGACGAGGTGTACGCCGGCGAGGTGGGCGAACGCGGCGAGACCGAGCCGGCCGGTGGTCACGAAGGCGCGCCGGCCGAGGCCGGGCAGCGCGTCCGCGGCGGCGGCCAGGGAGGCCACCGGGTGCCAGCGGTCGCCGTCGCCGGGCCGCCAGCCCGGGCGGCGCAGCACCACCAGCGGCACCCCGGTCGCCGCCGTGGCCCGCGCCGCATGGGCGGTGATCCGGGCCGCGAAGGGGTGCGTGGCGTCGACGACGGCGGTCACCCGCCGCTCGGCGAGCCACGCGGCCAGCCCCTCGGCCCCGCCGAACCCTCCGGTGCGGACGTCCCCGGCCGCCGGAGCCGGCCGGGTCACCCGCCCGGCCAGTGACACGGTGACCCGGACACCGGGGACGGACGCGAGTTCGGCGGCGAGCAGGCGTGCCTCGGCGGTGCCGCCGAGGATCAGGACGTGCGGGGACATGCGGTGAGCGTACGGGGTCCCGGACCGCCGCCGTCCGGGTGCGGCCCGCGGACGTCGGGGCGTCCGGTCCGGGCATCCGCGTACGGCACCGGCATCCGGGCGTGCCGTGCGGGCGTCCAGGCCGGTGGTGTGGTCGGGGTGCGGTGGTCGGGGTACCTGGCCGGTATGGAGAGCCGTTCGACGTCCGTGCGTGCCGTGCTGATCGACATCGACGGGGTGCTCACCGTCTCGTGGCGGGCCCTGCCCGGCGCGGTGGCGGCGCTGCGGGAGATCCGCGCGGCCGGGCTCGGCGTCGCCCTGGTCACCAACACGACGTCCCGGACGCGGGCGTCGATCGCCGAGGCCCTGGACGAGGCCGGTTTCGCGGTGGGCGCCGAGGACGTGCTCACCGCGCCCGCCGTCACCGCGAGGCATCTCGCCGAGCACTTCCCGGGCGCCCGCTGCGCCCTGCTGAACAGCGGGGACGTCCGGGAGGACCTGGAGGGCGTGCGGCTCGTCGACGAAAACGACGACTACGACGACAACACCGACCCGGACGTGGTGGTCGTGGGCGGCGCAGGACCTGAGTTCGGCTACGCGGCGCTCAACCGGGTCTTCGGGCATCTCCAGCGGGGCGCGCGGCTTGTGGCGATGCACCGCAATCTGTTCTGGCGCACGGACCGCGGTCTGCAGTTGGACACCGGCGCCTTCCTGCTGGGCCTGGAGCGGGCGGCGCGCACCGAGGCGGTGGTGACCGGCAAGCCGTCGCCGGCGTTCTTCGCGGCGGCGCTGGCCCGGCTCGGGGTGGGCGCGGACCGGGCGCTGATGGTGGGCGACGACATCGAGTCGGATGTGCTGGCGGCGCAGCGGGCCGGGATCGGCGGGGTGCTGGTCCGCACGGGCAAGTACCAGCCCGAGGCGCTCGCCGCGGCGAGCGGCACCCCGGACCATGTGCTGGACTCGTTCGCCGACCTGCCCGCGCTCCTCGGACTGGGCGGTTGACGGTCGGCGTCGGCTTGCCGGACTCGTTGGCGGACCCGCCCGCGTTTCTCGGACCGCGCGGACAGCGGTCGGTGTCAGCGCAGCAGCAGTTGTACGCCGCCCACGACCGTCGCCGCGATCACCAGGCGCTCGAACAGCCGCTGGTTGATCCGGCCCACGGCCCAGGTACCGAGGAACGCGCCGGGCACGACGAACACGACGAGCGCGGCGTCGAGGAGCAGCGAGTGGCCGTCGATCAGTCCGAGGCCGACGCTGAAGGGGACCTTGGACACGTTCACGATCAGGAAGAAGAACGCCGACGTACCCAGGAAGCCCAGCTTTCGGAAGCCCGCGGACAGCAGGTACATCGACATCACCGGGCCGCCCGCGTTGGCGACCATGGTGGTGAAGCCGCCGAGCACGCCGTACGAGCGGGCCTTGACGCGGCCCGCCCGGCCGGTGTCCGGTTCGGGCGTCTCCTCGGTGCCTGACCGGCGCCGCCGCCAGAGCGTGACGGCGGCCATCAGCAGCAGGATCGCGCCGATCGAGGTCCGTACGATCCCGTCGTCGGCCCACATCAGGAACAGCGTGCCGACGACCACACCGGCCGCGACGGCGGGGAACAGCCGCCACAGCGTGGGCCAGTGGGCGTGCCGCCGGTAGGTGGCGACGGCGAGCAGATCGCCCGCGATCAGCACCGGGAGCAGTACGCCGGTGGAGGCGCGGGCGGGCAGCACCGCCGCGAAGACGGCGAGGCTGACCGTGTTGGCCCCGCTCACCGCGGTCTTGGAGAAGCCGACCAGGAGCGCCGCGAAGGCCAGCGCGGCGAACTCCCCGCCTGATATGTGCCAGAGCGTCATCGTGTTCATGCGGGCACCGATGCTATGCCCACGCATTCGGGGCGCGTAAGGAAGCGTTCCCGTGGGGCCGCGGGAGGCATCCGACCGGTCACGGCGCCGAGGGGGCCGGCCGACGGCGCGGCACGGCACGGCGCGTCCGACGGCACCGCATGTCCAACGACACCGCACGCCCGGCCGCACGGTGTGCCCAGCCGCACGGTGTGCCCAGGCGGGTCCGGGCGGAGTGCTCAGGGCCGCTCGACGAGCACCGCGCTGCCCTGTCCCACCCCCACACACATGGTCGCGAGCCCCCGCCGGGCACCCGTGCGGCGCATGCGGTGCAGCAGGGTGGTGAGGATACGGGCGCCCGAGCAGCCGAGGGGGTGGCCGAGGGCGATCGCCCCGCCGTACGGGTTGACCAGCTCGTGGTCGATGCCGAGCAGGTCGACGCAGGCGAGCGCCTGGGCGGCGAACGCCTCGTTGACCTCGGCCTCCTGGATGTCGCCGATCCGCCAGCCGGCCCGGGCCAGCGCCTTGCGGGTGGCGGGCACAGGACCGATGCCCATCACATCGGGGTGGACGCCGGCACTGGCGCCTGCCGTGTACCGGCCGAGGGACACGAGCCCCAGCTCGTTCAGGGCCTCCTCGCTGACCAGCAGCAGTCCGGCGGCGCCGTCGTTCATCGGCGAGGCGTTGCCCGCGGTGACCGTGCCGTCCTCGCGGAAGACCGGCCTCAGCCGGGCCAGTTTCTCCGGCGACGTGTCCTCGCGGATGCCCTCGTCGTCCTCGACGAGGATGCCGTCCGGGCGCTCGACGGGCAGCAGTTCGTCGTCGAAGTGGCCCATCTTGCGGGCCGCCGCGGCCCGTTGGTGGCTGCGCAGCGCGAACTCGTCCTGGCGCTCGCGCGGGATGCCGTACCGTTCGGCGACCTGCTCGGCGGTCTCGCCCATGGACAGCAGCCCGTGCAGCTCACGCATGGCCGGGTTGACCAGGCGCCAGCCGAGCCGGGTGTCGGCGGTCTCGATCCGGTGCGGCAGCGCCTCGTCGGGGCGGGGCAGCACGAAGGGGGCGCGGCTCATCGACTCGGAGCCGCCCGCCAGCACGATGTCGGCCTCGCCGGCCGCGACGGTGCGGGCGGCGGCGGTGACCGCCTCCAGGCCGGAGGCGCACAGCCGGTTGACGGTGGCGCCGGGCACGGTCTCGGGCAGGCCCGCGAGCAGGGCGGCCATCCGGGCGACGTTGCGGTTGTCCTCGCCTGCCTGGTTGGCGGCGCCCCAGTAGACGTCGTCGATCCGGGCCGGGTCGAGCGCGGGCACGTCGGCGACCAGTCGGCGGATGACGGCCGCCGCGAGGTCGTCGGGCCGCACCGAGGACAGGGCTCCGCGCAGCCTGCCGATGGGGGTGCGGCGGGCGGCCGCGAAATGGACGGGGCGCACGGCTGGGCTCCTGACCGTCGGCGCTGGTGACCAGCGGACTTAACGAGCACTGCTAGTTTCAGACTCTAGCCCGTCGCCCGGACCGCTGGGAAGATCTACCCGTACCCGCGCCGAGGCACCCGGAGGTCCCATGGCCCACGCCCGCGAGCATGTCCTGACCGGCGTCCGGGGCGCGCTCAGCGCACGCGAGTGGCCGCACCCGGCGCCGCGCCGCCTCGTCCTGCTGGCGCACGGTTACGGCGAGCACACCGGCCGCTACGAACACCTCGCCGACGTCCTGTCCGGGCACGGCGCGGCCGTGTACGGGCCCGACCATCTGGGCCACGGCAGATCGGCGGGCGAGCGCGTGCTGATCGAGGACTTCGAGGACGTGGTCACCGATCTGCACGCCGTGGCGGACCTCGCCCGCGCCGCGCACCCCGGGCTGCCGCTGGTCGTGCTCGGCCACTCCATGGGCGGTCTGATCGCCGCACGCCACGCGCAGCGGCACCCCGGCGAGGCCGCCGCGCTCGTGCTGTCCGGACCGGTGATCGGCGACTGGGAGCTGCCCGGGCTGCTGCTGGCCCGCGACGAGATCCCGGACACCCCGGTCAGCCCGGCGGCGCTGTCCCGCGATCCGGCCGTGGGTGCCGCGTACGCCGCCGATCCGCTGGTGTGGCACGGCCCGATGAAGCGGCCGACGCTGCGGGCGTTCGCGCGCACCCTGGATGCCGTGGCCGCGGGCGGCGCCGTCGGCCGACTCCCCGTGCTGTGGCTGCACGGCGCCGAGGACCGGCTGGTCCCGCCGGCCGGCAGCCGGCCAGGCGTGGCACGGCTGAGCGGCGGCACGGCGGTCGAGCGGATCTACGCCGGGGCCCGGCACGAGGTCTTCAACGAGACGAACCGGGCCGAGGTCTTCACGGACCTGCTCCGCTTCCTGGACACCGTGCTGCCCACCTGAGCCGTACCCCGTGCCGCCGGCCTGAGCCGTACCGGGAACCGTCCGGGGCCCGAACGCCCGCGCCGCACGGCGGACTCGGCGAGCGCCCGCCGCCCCGCGTACCGGACCCGGTGTCCCCCGGGGGCCGTCCGCTGCGCTGTTCCCGGGACAGTCCCGATCATGGGGCGGCAGAATGTCGGCGGGCCGCCCCGGACGAGAGGGGCGGGCCACCCCGGACGAGAAGGGCAGTGACGTGAGCGAGGGGCACCCCCCTGCGGACGGGCCGGTGAGGCTGAACACCTCCGTGGCCCACAACGCGCGGGTCTGGAACTACTGGATCGGCGGCAAGGACAACTACGAGGTCGACCAGCAGGTCGGCGAGCATGTCGCCGGGCTGTTCCCGGTGATCCGGGCGGTCGCGCGCGCGGACCGGGAGTTCCTGGGGCGGGCGGTCCGGTTCCTGGCCGAGGAGCGCGGGGTGCGGCAGTTCCTCGACATCGGCACCGGGCTGCCGACCGTGAACAACACCCATGAGATAGCGCAGCGGATCGCGCCCGCGTCACGGATCGTGTACGTCGACAACGACCCGATCGTGCTGGCGCACGCCCGCACCCTGCTCACCAGCAGCGCCGAGGGCGTCACCGACTACATCGACGCCGATGTGCACGACCCGGAGGCGATCCTGCGGCGGGCCGCCGAGACCCTGGACCTGTCGCGGCCGGTCGCGGTGATGATGCTGGGCATCCTGAACTTCGTGCTCGACACGGACACGGCGCGGGACATCGTGCGCCAGGTCATGGCGGCGGCGCCCGCCGGCAGCTTCCTGGCGCTGACCCACCCCACGTTCGACGCCGAGTTCGGCGGCGCGGGCAATGTGGCCGCCATGGAGTTCTGGAACGAGAACGCCACGCCGCCCATCATCGCCCGCACGAAGGACGAGGTAGCCGCCTTCCTCGACGGACTCGACCTGCTCGAACCGGGCCTGGTGCCGTGCTCGCAGTGGCGCGCCGGACCCGACTCCCCCGCGGTGGTGCCCCAGTTCGGCGCGGTGGCCGTGAAACCCTGACCCCCGACCGGAGTGCCGAGCCCGTCATGGAGGACGTATGACCACGCTGGCCGACCCCGTGCCCGGAGGGCGCCCCGGTGACGTGGAGCGGGCCGTGGCCCGCGCCGCCGAGCTGACCGGCCGGGGCGTTCACGGGATCGTGCTGGCCTACGTCGACACGGCGGGCGTGGGCCGGGTCAAGACGGTCCCGACGGCCCGGCTCGCCGACGCGGCGGCCTGGGGCGTCGGCATGTCACCGGTCTTCGACACGTTCCTGGCCGACGACTCGAACGTCACCACGGACGTCCTCGGCTCCCCCGACGGCGATCTGCGGCTGTACCCGGACCTGGACCAGCTGGTGGAGCTGGCCGGCCAGCCCGGCTGGGCCTGGGCACCGGTGGACCGGATCACACAGGAGGGCGAGCCGCACCCCGGGTGCGGCCGCACCTTTCTGCGCCGGGTCGTCGCGGACGCCGAGGCCCGGCTCGGCATCACCGTCCGGGCGGCCGTCGAGATCGAGTGGACCGTCGGCCTGGACACGGCGCCCGATGGTGCGTTCGTCCCGGCGGTGTCCGGCCCGGCCTACAGCGCCACCCGGCAGGTCGAGCTGAGCGACTGCACCGCCGATCTGCTCGCCGCGCTCGCCGCGCAGGGCGTGGCCGTCGACCAGGTCCACCCGGAGTACGCGGCCGGGCAGTTCGAGGTGTCGGTGGGCGCGCTCGACCCGGTGGCGGCGGCCGACCGCAGCGTGCTCGTGCGGCAGACCGTCCGGGCGGTGGCGCGGCGGCACGGACTGCGGGTGTCGTTCGCCCCGGCCGTGCTCGCCACCGGCGTCGGCAACGGCGGGCATCTGCATCTGTCCTGCTGGCGCGGCGGGGCGAACCTGCACGCGGGTGGCACGGGCCGGTACGGCATGACGGCCGCCGCGGAGTCGTTCACGGCCGGGGTGCTCGCCCGGCTGCCCGCGCTGGCCGCGGTGACCGCGCCCAGCCCGGCCAGCTATCTGCGGCTGCGACCCTCCCAGTGGGCGGGCGTGTTCACCTGCTGGGGCCGGGAGACCCGGGAGGCGGCGCTGCGGGTCGTCACCGGCATGGCGGGCCGCCGGGAGCGGGAGGCCAATCTGGAGGTGAAACCGGTCGACCTGGCCGCCAACCCGTATCTCGCGCTCGGCTGTGTCATCGCCGCCGGTCTCGACGGTCTCGCCGGCGCGGCCCCGCTGCCCGAGGAGATCACCGGGGACCCGGCCCGGTTCGACGCCGACGAGGCGGCAGCGCGGGGCGTGCGCCGGCTGCCGACCACGCTCACGGCGGCGGTCGAGGCGTTCCGTGCCGATCCGGTGCTGCGCGCCGCGCTGGGGCCGGTCCTGGCCGACGCGGTGAGCGCGGTCCGCCTCGGCGAGGCCCGGGCCGTCGACGGCCTCGACGACGCGCGGGTGGCGGCGGCCTACCGCTGGCGGTACTGACCATGGGCGCACTCCAGGAAGCGCTCGCCGCACTGCCGTTGGTGGACCACCACTGCCACGGCGCGGTCACCGCCCAGCTCGCCCCGGCCGAGTTCGCGTCGCTGCTCACCGAGGGCGAGGCCCGGCCCGGCAGCGGGATCTCCCCGTTCGACACGCCGGTCGGTGTGGCCGTGCGCCGGCACTGCGCGCCCCTGCTCGACCTGCCCCGGCACGCGAGCGCCGCCGACTATCTGGCCCGGCGCACCGCCCTGGGCTGGGCGGAGGTCAACCGGCGCCTGCTGTCCGCGGCGGCGGCCGGGGCGTTCTGCGTCGACACCGGGTACGCCCCGCGTCCCCTCACCACGCCCGCCGAGCTGGCCGCGGCGGCGGGCGCGACGGCGTACGAGGTGGTGCGGCTGGAGACAGTCGCCGAGACGGTGGCCCGTGACGGGGTCGAACCGGGCGAGTACGCGCGCGTGTTCCGCGCCGCGGCCGAGCGGGCGGTGCGCCGGCCCGGCGTGGTCGCGGTGAAGTCGGTGGCCGCCTACCGCACCGGCTTCGCCCTGGATCCGGCCCGGCCGACGGACGCGGAGGTGACCGCGGCGGCCCGGCGCCGGCTCGCGGCGGGCGGCCGGCTGGCCGACCCGGTGCTGGTACGCCATCTGCTGTGGACCGCCGTCGACCTGGGGCTGCCGCTTCAGCTGCACACCGGGTTCGGGGACGCCGACCTGCGGCTGCACCGGGCCGACCCCGCCCTGCTGACGGACTGGCTGCGGCTGATCCGGGGCACGGTGCCCGTGCTGCTGCTGCACTGCTGGCCCTACCAGCGCAACGCCGCCTATCTGGCGGCGGTGTTCGAGCAGGTGTACCTGGACGTCGGGCTGGCCCTGCACCACGCGGGACCGGCCAGGGCCCGGGCGATCCTGGAGGAGGCGCTGGAGATCACCCCGTTCCGCAAACTGCTGTACAGCTCCGACGCGTACGCTTTGGCCGAGTTCCACCACCTCGGCGCGCTGTGCTTCCGGCAGGGGCTCGCCGCGCTGCTCCAGGACCGGGTGGACGCGGACGAGCTGAGCCTGCCCGACGCCCTGCGGATCGCCGCCTGGACGGGCCGGGACAACGCCCGCCGCCTGTACCGACTGCCCGCATCCGACCCCGCTCGCGACTGAGCGCGCACCGCACCGGAAAGTATGATCAAGCAATGTCTGACATGACCGAAACCACGCCGGGCTGGCTGACCAGCGACGAGCTGGAGATGGCGCGCGCCCGCATGCCGATCCTGTACGTCGAGGCCGTGCCCGTGCGCGTGGACGACAGCGGCGAAGTCACCAGTGTCGGTCTGCTGCTGCGCATCGGGCCGGACGGCACGGTCAGCAGGACCCTGGTCTCCGGCCGGGTGCTGCACCACGAACGGGTGCGCGACGCACTGCTGCGCCATCTGGAGAAGGACCTCGGGCCGGTGGCACTGCCGCGGGTGCCGGCCTCGCTGCAACCGTTCACGGTCGCCGAGTACTTCCCGACGGCGGGGATCACCGCGTACCACGATCCACGGCAGCACGCGGTGTCCCTCGCCTACGTCGTCCCGGTGACCGGGGACTGCCGCCCCCGGCAGGACGCGCTGGACCTGGTGTGGTTCACGCCGCGGGAGGCCGCGTCCGAGGCGGTGCTGAGCGAGATGCCCGGCGGGCACGGGGCGCTGCTGAAGCAGGCACTCGCCCACGTCGGCCAGGTGTTCTGACCCGCCGCGGTCCCCGGTTCGTCCAGTAGTTCAGGCGGTCCTCAGCGCGGCCCTGCCTGGGGCGGGACGGCGTCGAGGAAGCCGCCCGACTGGTGCTGCCACAGCTTGGCGTACGCGCCGTCCGCGGTGAGCAGTTCCCGGTGGGTGCCCTGCTCGACGATCCGCCCGCGGTCGAGCACGACCAGCCGGTCCATGGAGGCGACCGTGCTCAGCCGGTGCGCCACCACCAGCGCCGTCCGCCCTTCCATGAGCCGCCACAGCGCCTCCTGGACCAGGATCTCGCTCTCCGAGTCGAGGGCGCTGGTCGCCTCGTCCAGCAGCAGGACCGGCGCGTCGCGCAGGATCGCCCGGGCGAGGGCGACCCGCTGGCGCTGACCGCCGGACAGCTTGACGCCGCGCTCGCCCACCATGGTCTCGAAGCCGTCGGGCAGCGCGTCGGCGAACTCCGTGACGTGCGCCGCCTCGGCGGCGCGGCGGATCTCGGCGTCGGTGGCGTCAGGCCGGGCGAACGCGATGTTGTCCCGCAACGAACGGTGGAACATGGCCGGGTCCTGCGGCACATAGGCGATCAGGCCGCGCAGGTCCGCCTGGCGCAGCCGGTTGATCTCCCGGCCGCCGATCAGGATCCGGCCGGAGTCGATGTCCGTCATCCGCAGCAGCAGCCGGGTGAGCGTGGTCTTGCCGCCGCCGGACCGGCCGACGAGCCCGACCTTCGTTCCGCTGGGCACGGTCAGGTCGAGGCCCTGGAACAGCGGCTCGGCGCCCGCGTGGGCGAAGCTCACCCGCTCGAACCGGACGTCGGCGGGCCGGGTCGGCAGCGGCTGCGGCGACGGGGGGTCGAGCACGGTCGGCGACGTCCGCAGCAGTTCGGTGAACTGCGCCGCCTCCGTCATGGAACTCTCCAGACGCCGGTAGATCTGGTTGAACTCGAACATGATCCGGGTGGCGTTGGTGTAGTACGTGAAGGCGACGACGACGGCCTCCACGCCGTGCTCGGCGCCGCCGAGCGCGACCGCGAGCAGCAGGCCGAGCGCGTTGGTGAGCACGGACATCGGTGCGACGAGGGTGTCGATGCGCAGATTGCCGTAGTCCCACGACCGCAGGGTGAGCCGGCGGGAGGCGGCGACGCGGGAGCGGTGCTCGGCGGCCTCGCGTTCCTCGGCGGCGAACGCCCGGACCGTGTCCATGTTCATCAGGCTGTCGGCGACATGCCCGGACACCCGGGCGATGGCCTCCTCGCGTTCGTCGACGAGGGCCTGGCGGCGGCGGATCAGGGGCACCACGCACACCGCGGTGAGCGCGATCATCGTCAACAGGCCGACGACGAGCAGCGGTTCGTAGCGCCACAGGACGACCGAGCCGAACGCCAGCGGTACGAAGCTGCCGACGACGTTGAAGGTGAGGGTGTCGACGAACTCCTCGAAGCGGGAGGCGAAGCTCAACACCCGTTTGGTCAGCGACCCGGCGAAGTTGTCGTGGAAGAACGCGGCGTCCTTGGCGAACAGTTCGTCCATGCCGATGACGTACAGGTGCTCGATGCCGAGGGCGTCGACGCGGTTGAGGCAGTGCAGTCCGATCCGCCACAGCGCTTCGGCGAGCAGCAGTACGCCGGCGAAGCCGAGGACGTACGGCAGCACGGAGCCGACGGCGGTTCCGGGGTCGTGCGCGAGGTCGGCGACGAGCTTGGCGACGATCAGCGGCGCGATGTAGGCGATGCCGATGTTGCCCAGCGCCGGCAGCAGCATCGCGGGCGCGGTGAGCCGTCGCAGTCGGGCCAACTCCCGTCCGTAGTAACGAAGTGCGAGGAGCACGGAGCCCCTGCGCTGAGGATTCCCACGCGATTCAGGCGTTTGCATCCCAACCCTGTGGTGTCGTAGGGCGGCCCGCGTCCGCACGCGGCCGACGACGGCCACCCGCGGTACGGGCGGACAGGACGGGCAGTGTCCCGCGGTCGCCCTCACCCGGTCCAAGCGTTTTCCCACCCAACGCCCCGAACCGGCCGCCACCCGAGCCCAACCAAGGCCCCAGCCCAGCCGGGGCCCTCCCCCGACGGGTTCCGCCCCCGACGGGTTCCGCCCCCGGCGGGGCCCAGCCCGGGCGAGGTCCGTCCCCGGCGGGGCCGTCTCGGGTGGGGACCGGTGTCAGACAGGGCCCAGCCCAGGCGGAGCCCGGCCTCAGGCGGAGCCCAGCCCAGGCGGGGTCCGCCCCCGGCGGGACCGTCCCGGGCAGGGACCGGTCTCAGACAGAGCCCAGCCCAGGCGGAGCCCGGCCTCAGGCGGAACCCGGCCCAGGCGGGGTCCGCCCCCGGCGGGACCGTCCCGGGCGGGGACCGGTCTCAGACAGAGCCCAGCCCAGGCGGAGCCCGGCCTCAGGCGGAGCCCAGCCCGGGCGAGGTCCGCCCCCGGCGGAGCCCGTCTCGGGCGGAGTCCGTCTCGGGCGGAATCCGTCTCGGGCGGAATCCGTCCCCGGCGGGGCCGTCTCAGGCGGAATCCGGCCCGGGCGGAGTCCGTCCCCGGCGGAGCCGTCTCGGGTGAGGGCCGGCCTTAGGCAGAGCCCAGCCCAGCCGGCGGCCAGTCCAGGCGGGGCCCAGCCAAGGCGGAACCCGGCCCAGGCGGAGTCCGGCCCCGACGGAGTCCGGCCCAGGTGGGGGTCGGGCTCAGGTGGGGTTTGTGGTTGCCGGGGGCGGGGTCGTGGGGTTGGTTCCGTGTGCCGGATCCCGCCACAGGGCCCGCCCCTGCTCCTCCCGGTCGGCCAGCCACGCCGTCTCCAGTTCCCTCGCCAGTTCCTCGTAGGACAGGCCGAAGGCGTACAGCGCCTCCAGGTCCTGGCGCGCGGTGATGTGGCGGCCTGACAGGGCGTCGCCGATCAGGGTGGAACCGGCGACGGCGGGGAGCGCGGGACGGCTGAGGGCGTGCACCACTCCCCACGCGACGAGGTGGTCGGCGTAGCGGACCGGTCCGGCCGGCTCCAGGTCCGTCCACACGAGGTGCGGCAGCCGCGCGCCGTGCGTGGCGAGCCGCTGCCAGCGCGGCGCGCTCATCGCCTGCTCGTGCAGGTGGTACACGACACGGGCGTGGGCGCGGGCCGCCTCGCCCGTCGGGTAGCGGGCGGCGGCAAGCCCCTGCTCGCGCAGCCGGCGGTCCACCAGGGCGTCGACCGGGGCGATGGGCAGCGACACCGCCGAGCAGATGCGGTGCAGCGCGCGGCCCGCCCCCCGCGCCTGCTCAAGGCCCGCGCACAGCGCGTCGAAGACCTGCTCGTACCGCATGGCGCTGAACACCGGTGTGACGTCGACGCCGATGCCGTCGGCGACCAGGGCGCTGACCGTCTCCAGGGCGCCGGGGGTGCCCGGGATCTTCAGCAGCAGATTGGAGCGGTCGACGGCCCACCACAGGGCCCGCGCCTCCTGCGCCGCGGACCGGCCGGGCACGGCCGGCGGCAGATCGGCCGAGACAAGCCCCGTCCGGCTGCGGCTCGCCTCGTACAGCGGGAGCAGCGCGTCGCAGGCGGCGCGGGTGGCGTCCGCCGACAGCCGGCGCCAGGCCCGGGCCGGGTCGGCCCCGCCCTCGCGGAGTTCGGCGAGGCGGGCCCGGCCGCCCCCCGCGAGGACGTCGTCGACCGTCCAGGTCACTCCCCCCAGGTCCCAGGCCGCCACGAGGCCGGGCAACTCGCCCTCCGGATCGGGATGATGGAACCCCCGCAGCCAGACGGAGACCCCCTCGGCGCGCAACCGCTTGAGGTGACGGCCGGTCGTGTCACCGGCGTTCATCGAGTGGCCCTTCTTCTCTTGCCTTCCGCGCGAACACCGGGGAGCCGCCTCGCGTTGGCGCTCCGTACATCTCGCGGATCGTGAGGAGCCAGGTTAGGCGGGCCGGGCCCGGTCGGTGCAGGGGCGGCCCGCCACTTCGTCAGGTCCGCGGCCCCAAGTCCCGGTCGCGGAGCGGGACCTGACGAGGTAACCGCGCTCCTGTGGTTCGGGGTCGGCGCCCCGCACATGCTGCCCACGGACCCTAGTGAAAGGAACCGATTGACGATGTGCGGTCTCGCGGGATGGGTGAGTCTGCGACGTGATCTGACCCGGCACACCGGCATCGCGTCCGCAATGACGCGCACCCTGGAGTGCCGTGGCCCCGATGAACACGGGCTGTGGGCCTCCGCCCACGCGCTGCTCGGACACCAGCGCCTCAGCATCATCGACCTGGAGGGCGGCAAGCAGCCGATGGCCGCCGCGCCCGGCGCACCGGACGCGCCGGTCGTCACGTACACCGGTGAGATCTACAACTTCCGTGAACTGCGCGGTGAGCTGGAACGCCGCGGGCACCGCTTCCGCACCGCGAGCGACACCGAGGTGCTGCTCCGCTGCTACCTGGAGTGGGGCGAGGACTTCACGGAGCGGCTGAACGGCATGTATGCCTTCGCCCTGTGGGACCCGCGCACCGAACGGCTCCTCCTGGTCCGCGACCGGATGGGTGTCAAGCCTCTCTACTACTTCCTCACCGACGACGGCATCCTCTTTGGCTCCGAGCCCAAGGCGATCCTCAGCCACCCGGAGGCCGAGGCGGTCGTGGACGCCGACGGGCTGCGCGAGATGTTCAGCATCGTCAAGACGCCCGGGCACGCGGTGTTCCGCGGCATGCGCGAGGTGCGTCCGGCGACCGTCGTGCGGTTCGACGAGAACGGGCTGAGCGAGCACGAGTACTGGCGGCTCACGGCGCGCGAGCACACGGACGACCTGCCCACGACGATCGGCCGGGTGCGCGAACTGCTGGAGGACATCGTCGAACGGCAGCTCGTCGCCGACGTCACCGTCGGCACGCTGCTCTCCGGTGGTCTGGACTCCAGCGCCGTCACCGCGCTCGCCGCCCGCGCCCTGGCCGCCCAGGGCGAACGGCAGCCGCTGCGCGCTTTCTCCGTGGACTTCACCGGGCACAGCGAGCGTTTCGAGGCCAACGTCCAGTGGGAGGACCCGGACACCCCGTTCGCGATCGAGGTCGCCCGGCACGTCGGCGCCGAGCATGTCGTCGTCGAACTCGACAGCGACGACGTGCTCGACCCCGAGGTGCGGGCCAAGGTGCTGCGCGCGCAGGACCTGCCGGTGTCCACCGGCGACATGGAGTACTCGCTGTATCTGCTGTGCCGCGCCCTGAGGAAGCGGATGACCGTCGCCCTGTCCGGGGAGGCGGCGGACGAACTGTTCGGCGGATACACCTGGTTCCACGACAAGGCGGCCGTCGAGGCCGACACCTTCCCCTGGCACCACCCCTTCGAGCAGGCGGGCGGCATCGGCGCCCTGCGCGACGCCGGCATCTGGGACCGGCTCGGTCTTGGCGAGTACATCAAGCAGCGGTACGCCGAGGCCCTGGCCGAAGTGCCGCGACTGGACGGCGAGCAGGGTCTGGAGGCCCGGATGCGGGAGGTCGGCTACCTCAACATCACCCGCTGGGAGAACTTCCTGCTCGACCGCAAGGACCGCATGAGCATGGCCGTCAGCCTGGAGGTGCGGGTCCCCTTCACCGACCACCGGCTCGTCGACTACGTCTTCAACGTCCCCTGGGCCATGAAGACCCACGACGGCCGTGAGAAGAGCCTGCTGCGCGCCGCGATGCGCGGGATCCTCCCGGACTCCGTCCTGGACCGCAAGAAGAACCCCTACCCCTCGACCCAGGACGTGACCTACGAACTCGCCCTGCGCCGCATGGTGGAGGGCCTGCTCACCGAGGGCTCCCCGGTGCTCCGGCTGGTCTCGGCCGACGCCGTCCGCAAGCTTCTCGGCCGGCCCGTCGGCGCGTATGCGATGGGCGGGCCGTGGAGCGCCCGCGCGGTCCTGGAGCGGCTGTTGGAGTTCGACGCCTGGGTCACCCGGTACGGCGTACAGGTGGAGCTCTGAGCCCGTGACCGTGCTCACCGTCTGGTCGGACATCGGCTGTCCCTGGGCCGGGCTCGCGCTGCACACCGTGCGGACCGCCGCCCGGTCCCGGGGCCATGAGCTGCTGATCGACCACCGGGCCTTCCCGCTGGAGCTGTTCAACGCCGAGCCGACGCCGCGGCACATCGTGGAACCGGAGGTCGTCGTCATCGGGGCCGCGCGGCCCGAACTCGGCTGGCGGGTCTGGGCCGGCCGGGACGCCGCCTATCCGTGCACCACGCTGCCCGCACTGGAGGCCGTCCAGGCGGCGAAGGATCCGGCGATCGGCGGGCTGCGCGGCTCGGACGCGCTGGACGCCGCGCTGCGGCACGCCTTCTACGCCGAGAGCCGCTGCGTCAGCGTCGTCCCGGTGATCCTCGACGTCGCGGCCGGGTGCCCGGAGGTCGACGCGGACGCGCTGGCCGGGGCGCTGGCCCGCGGGTCCGGCCGCGCCGAGGTCTTCGCGCAGTGGCGTGCCGCGCGGGACACCGCAGTGCGGGGCAGCCCGCACCTGTTCGGACCGTACGGCTGGACCGCGCACAACCCGGGCGTCCGGCTCACCTGGACCGGTGACCCGCAGACCGGCGGCCTGCCCCGCCTGGAGGCGTTCGACCCCGGCTGGGCCGACGCGTTCCTCGACGCCGCCGAGGCCCGGCACGGCCTCCCACCGCCCACCTGACCCCCACCACCAGGCCACAGCCCACACCCCGGCACCCCGCCCCCTCCCCGCCCACACCGGTCCCGCCCACATGGGGCCCCGCCACACCACCCGCATCCACGCCTTCCGCCCACACCAGTTGCTCACACCACTACCGACCACACCCCCTCCGCGTCTGACCTATCTCCCGTACTTCCGTGCACCCGTCCGGAGCCCGGTGCCTCGGGCGCGCGGGCTCCTCGCCCTCGGAGCCTCGTATGCCCTCGCCGCCCCCGTCGCCGTCATCGCCGTCGTCGTCGCCGTCGTCGCCGTCGTCGCCCCCGCGCCCGTCCCGTGCCGTCCGGCCGGCGCGGGAGTCCGCCGCGCTCACCGCGGTCCTCGCACTGCTGTCGTTCGTCATGCCGCTCGCCACCGACATGTACCTGCCCGCGTTTCCGCGGATGGCGAGGGACCTGGGCACCGACGCCTCCGGGGTGCAGCTCACACTGACCGCCTTCATGGTGGGACTGGCCCTCGGACAACTGGTGTTCGGGCCGTTGTCCGACCGGTTCGGCAGGCGGCGGCCGATTCTGGTCGGCACCGGTGTGTGCGCCTGTGCCACCGCCCTGTGCGCCGTCGCACCCACACTGGAGTGGATGATCCTGCTGCGCTGGCTGACCGGCGTCGGCGGCGCGGCCGGACTCGTCGTCGGGCGCGCGGTGGTCGCCGACCTCGCCCGGGGCGAACGGGCGGCACGGCTGTTCGGCATCCTCATGGCGCTGGGCGGCGTGGCCCCGGTCGTGGCGCCGCTCGCGGGCGGTGCCGTGGTCACCGCGACCGGGTGGCGCCTCGTGTTCTGGGTCCTCGCGGCGGCCTCCCTGGTGACCTTCGCCGCCGCCTACGCGATCGTCCCCGAGAGCCTGCCGCCCGCGCGGCGCACCCCCGTCGGGGCGGCCGCGGTGGCCCGGTCGGTGCGTTCCGTCCTGGCCGACCGCGCCTACCTGGGCTTCACCGGAGCCTTCGCGTTCGGCAGCGCCGCGCTGTTCTGCTACATCGCCGGTTCGCCGTTCCTGCTGCAGAACGTGCTCGGACTGAGCGTCGGGCAGGCATCGGCGGCCTTCGCCGCTGGCGCCTTGACGGCCACCCTGTCCAGCGCCCTGAGCGCCCGCCTCGTCGGCAGGTTCAGCCCGTGGTCCCTGCTGCTGGCCGGGCTGGTCCTGCTGGCCGCTGCCGCGACGGCCGCGCTCGCCGTCACGGCCCTGGGCCGGCTCGGCCGGATCGAGGCCTTCACCCTGCTGGGGCTCGCCTTCCTCGGACTCGGCCTGGTCTTCGCCAACGGCACGACCCTCGCCGTCGGCGCGGTGCCCCACGCGGCCGGCGCGGGCTCCGCCGTCCTCGGCACCGCGCAGAGCGCGCTCGGCGCCCTGGCCGCCCCGCTGATGGGGCTCGGCGGTGACCGCACCGCACTGCCGATGTTCCTCGGGATGACCGGGTCCGCCGCGCTCGCCCTGCTGTGCCTGGCGAGCGCGGGGTCCCGTCCGGCACCCGCGCCGCACAGGGATTTCCTGGGGAATTCTTGATGGAGTTCTGGAGGCGTTCTATAGGGAGGCCAAAGGATCGAGCGCGCCCCGAAAGGGAATTTCAGCAGGCCGCTCCACAGCCCGTGAAGTGCGCCGATGGCCCACCTCGCCTTCCCGGAAGATGACTTGACGGAGTCCGCAGCGATTCCTTTCCGGTGCTATTTCCAGCCCCGGAGAATTCACGGCACCCGTCCAGAAGGAGGTTTCAGTGGACCACTATCTCGCGCTCCTGCGCCGACTGCCCGCCTCCCAGCAGCCGGAGTGGGAGGACGACGACACACTGCACCAGGTACGGGACGATCTCGCGGCCCGGCCCCCGCTGGTGCGGGCGCGGGATGTCCACCGGCTGCGCTCCCTGCTGGCGCGGGCCGCCTCCGGAGCCGTCCAGGTCATCCAGGCGGGAGACTGCGCGGAGGACCCCGAGGAGTGCACGCGCGGATACGTCGCGCGCAAGGCGGCGCTGCTCGACCTGCTCGCCGGCACCCTCAAGTCGCTGTCCCACAAGCCGGTGCTGCGCGTCGGGAGGATCGCCGGCCAGTTCGCCAAGCCCCGCTCGCAGCCGACGGAGACCGTGGCCGGGCGGGCCCTCGCGGTCTACCGCGGGCACCTCGTCAACAGCCCCGAGCCGGACCCGCTGCTGCGCACACCGGACCCGCGCCGGCTGCTGACCGGTTACGACGCGGCGAGCAGCGTGCTGCGCCACCTCGGCTGGCAGCAGCCCACTCCGGGGCATGACGTGGACGCCGCGGTGTGGACCAGCCACGAGGCGCTCGTCCTCGACTACGAACTGCCCCTGCTGCGCGAGGACGCGGACGGTTCCCCGTATCTGGCGTCCACGCACTGGCCCTGGATCGGCGAGCGCACCCGGCAGGTGGACGGCGCGCACGTCGCCCTGCACTCCGCCGTCGTGAACCCGGTCGCCTGCAAGGTGGGTCCCGGCATTACCCCCGAGGAACTGCTCGCCCTGTGCGACCGGCTCGACCCGCACCGCGACCCGGGCCGGCTGACGCTGATCGCCCGCATGGGCGCCGCCGCCGTCAGCACCCGGCTGCCCCGGCTGGTCCGCGCCGTACGGCAGGCCGGCCACCCCGTCCTGTGGCTGTGCGACCCGATGCACGGCAACACCGTCACCGGCCCGGACGGCCTGAAGACCCGCTTCCTCGAAACGGTCGTCCACGAGGTGGAGACCTTCTACGAAGCGGTCTACGAGGCCGGCGGCACCGCGACCGGGCTGCACCTGGAGACCACGCCCGACGACGTCGCCGAGTGCCTGTCCCGGGAGGCGCCCGAGGAACGGGACGCCGGCAAGTACACCAGCTTCTGCGACCCGCGGCTCAACCCCGCCCAGGCCATCGCCGTGGCCGCGGCCTGGCGCGGCTGACGGCACGGGGGACCAACGACATGTCATTGGAGGCAAGTTGAACCCGAAAACGGACCTGCCCCGGGCCACGGCCCTGGTCACCGGCGCGGCAGGCGGCATCGGAGTCGCGATCGTACGGGCCCTGGGTGAGCACGGCGTCACCGTCGCCGCCGTGGACCGGGCCGGGGCCCGGCCCGACGTCCTCGCGCAGAAGGCCCGCGCCGACGGGCTCGACGTCCACGCGTTCACCGCCGACGTCAGCGACGAACGGGCCGTCGAGGCGCTGCTCGACGATGTCGAGCAGCGCCTCGGCGGCGTCGGCAGCCTGGTGAACGCGGCCGGAGTGCTCAGGCCCGGACCCGCCCACACCCTCAGCCACGAGGACTGGGCCGGCACCTTCGCCGTCAACGCGACCGGGGTCTTCCTGGTCTCCCGCGGCGTGGTGCGCCGCATGCTCGACGCGCGCCGCCGGGGAGCCGTGGTCACGGTCGCCTCGAACGCCGCGGCGACGCCCCGCACGGACATGGCGGCGTACGCGGCGTCGAAGGCGGCCGCGACCATGTTCACCAAGTGCCTCGGCCTCGAAGTGGCCCGGTACGGCATCCGCTGCAACGTCGTCGCGCCCGGCTCCACCGAGACCCCCATGCTCGCCTCGCTGTGGCGCGATCCGTCCGGGCGCACCGGCACCCTGGAGGGCGTGCCCGACGCGTACCGGGTGGGCATCCCGCTCGGCCGGATCGCCCGTCCCGGCGATGTCGCCGACGCCGTCGTCTACCTGCTCTCCGACCAGGCCCGGCACATCACGCTGCAGTCCCTGACCGTCGACGGCGGCGCCGCTCTGGGGGTGTCCGCATGACCCGGGCGCTGGACGCCCCCGGCATCCCCGCGATCGAGGACTATCCGCTGCCGGGCCCCGGCGATCTGCCCGCCAACACGGCGCGCTGGACGCCCGATCCGCGGCGCGCCGCGCTTCTCGTCCACGACATGCAGCGCTTCTTCCTGCGCCCCTTCCCGGAATCGGTGCGCACACCGCTGATCGCCCACACGGCGCTGGTGCGGCGCGCCGCGGCCGACACCGGGATGCCCGTCGCCTACACGGCGCAGCCGGGCGGTATGACACCGCGTCAGCGCGGTCTCCTCAAGGACTTCTGGGGGCCGGGCATGACCCCGTCGGCCGAGGACCGCGCGGTCGTCGGCGACCTCGCGCCGTCCCCGGCCGACCACACCTTCACCAAATGGCGCTACAGCGCCTTCGTCAACACCCGGCTGCTCGACTGGATGCGGAGCAAGCGGCGCGACCAGCTCGTCATCTGCGGCGTGTACGCCCATGTGGGTGTCCTGATGACGGCGTGCGAGGCGTTCTCGCACGACATCCAGCCGTTCGTCGTGGCCGACGCGGTCGCCGACTTCGGCGCGGACGAGCACCGCATGGCCCTGCGGTACGCGGCCCGGCGGTGCGCCGTCGTCATCGGGGCCGGGCACTTCGACGCGGCGGTGCGTGCGGCCGGCGGGCGCGGGGAGCGGCCATGACCGACGCCCTTGTGGAGCGTGTGCTCGGCGGGGCCGTGGCCGCCTACGCGCTGCTGTACCGGCCCGAGGCCACGGGGCCCGGCGTCGTGGAGGTGCTGGCGGGTGACACCGTGACCCTGGACACCCTGTCCGACCTCTCGGCCCTGCCCGCTGCCGCCTCAGGCCCGGACGGCGCCGCGGTACGCCATGACGCCCTGGTCCTCGTGCCGTACCGGCAGCTCGCCGAACGCGGCTACGCGGCACCCGACGACGGCACGCCGCTCACCGCCCTCGTCGTGCGCGAGCAGGCCCGCGTGGCGCTCGCCGATGTGCTGGCCCGCGTCCCCGCCACCCCCGCCGTGCTGCGCGGTGGCCGCTTCGAACCCGACGACGAGACCTACGCGGCGGCCGTCCGGCGCGTCGTCGAGGACGAGATCGGCACCGGGGAGGGCGCCAACTTCGTCCTGAAGCGTTCCTTCGTGGCCCGGGTCGACGGCCACGACGCGCACACCGCCGTCCGCTTCTTCCGCCGGCTGCTCGGCCAGGAGAGCGGGGCGTACTGGACGTTCCTGGTGCACACCGGGGAACGCACCCTCGTCGGTGCCTCCCCGGAGCGGCACCTCAGCCTGGACGCCGGGCGGGCGGTGATGAACCCGATCAGCGGCACCTACCGCTATCCGCCCACCGGCCCGGTCCTCGACGAGGTCATGGAGTTCCTGCGGGACACCAAGGAGACCGACGAGCTGTACATGGTCGTCGACGAGGAACTGAAGATGATGGGCCGTATCTGCGAGGGCGGCGGCCGGGTCGTGGGCCCGCGGCTGAAGGAGATGGCGCGGCTCGCCCACACCGAGTACTTCATCGAGGGCCGCTGCAGCCGCCCGATCCCGGACATCCTGCACGAGACCCTGTTCGCCCCGACGGTCACCGGCAGCCCGCTGGAGAACGCCGCGCGTGTCATCGCGCGCTACGAGCCGGGCGGGCGCGGCTACTACGCGGGGCTGGCCGCGCTCATCGGACGGGACGAGCGGGGCGGTCCTGCCCTGGACTCCGCCATCCTCATCCGCACCGCGGACCTGGCCCAGGACGGCAGGGTCGAGATCGGGGTCGGGGCCACCCTGGTCCGCCACTCCGATCCCGCCGCCGAGGTCGCCGAGACCCGGGCGAAGGCGGCCGGGCTGCTCGACGCGCTCGCCGGCCGCGGCGGCAGGCTCGCCGACCACCCCGAGGTGCGTGCCGAACTCGCCCGCCGCAACACCCGCGTCGCCGGTTTCTGGCTGGCGTCCGGCGCGGACGACACACCGGCCGGTCTCGGCGGGCGGACCGCGCTGGTGGTCGACGCCGAGGACACCTTCACCTCGATGCTCGCCCATCAGCTGCGCGCGCTCGGCATGGCGGTCACCGTACGCCGCTACGACGAGCCGCATGTCCTCGGCGCGCACGACCTCGTCGTCATGGGCCCGGGACCGGGCGATCCCACCGACACCGGCCATCCGAAGATCGCGTATCTGCGCGCGGGCCTCCATGAACTCCTGGACCGCCGGCTGCCGTTCCTCGGGGTCTGTCTCAGCCACCAGGTGCTGGCCTCGCTGCTCGGGCTCGACGTGCGCCGCAGGCCCCGCCCGAGCCAGGGCGAGCAGCGGCGCATCGACCTGTTCGGCGAGCCGGTCCGGGCCGGCTTCTACAACACCTTCGCCGCGCACGGCACCGACGACAAGGTGTACGTGGGCGGCGTCGGCGCGGTGGAGGTCTGCCGGGACCCGGACACCGGGGAGGTGCACGCCCTGCGCGGACCGGGCTTCGCGTCGCTTCAGTTCCACCCCGAGTCACTGCTCACCCAGAACGGCCCGCGCATCGTGGGCTCGCTGATCAAGGAGGTGCTCAGGTCGTGAAGGCCGTCGTTGCCTGGTGGGATCTCGCGCCGTCCGGACGCGACGCCGCGTCGCTGCGGGCGTTCCTGCGCGAGGAGGCCGTCGCCCGGTTCGCTCAGGTGGCGGGCCTGCGGCTGAAGGTGTGGATGTCCGACGCGCCGACCGGCCGCTGGGGCGCGTTCTTCCTGTGGGAGTCCGCGCAGGCCGCGGCTCAGCAACTGCCGGCGCGCGCCGCGGAGATCATCGGCTATCCGCCCGCGGAGGTGCATGTCTTCGACGTGGAGGCGGTGACCGAGGGCCGGCACGGCACGCCGGATCTCGCGGGGCTCGGTCTCGCCTACGCGGAGAGGAGCCCGGCCGCGTGATGGATCTCGTCGTCGTGGGCGGCGGCATCGGAGGGCTCGCCGCCGCCCTGGCCGCGGCCCGGGCCGGATGCCGGGTCACCGTACTCGAACGCCAGGATGCCTTCGGCGAGTTGGGGGCCGGCATCCAGCTCGGCCCGAACGCCTTCCACGCCCTGGACCGGCTCGGCGTCGGCGACGCCGTCCGTGACCGTGCCGTGCGCATCGACGCGCTGCGCCTGATGGACGGCACCACGGACGAGACGATCGCCGCGATGCCGCTGACCGGCGCGTATGTGACCCGCTTCGGCAACCCGTACGCCGTCGTGCACCGCGCCGACCTGCACCGGCCGCTGCTGGACGCCTGCCGCGAGGCCGGGGTCGGCCTGCGGGTGGCGAGCGGCCTGGTGCGCTACGAACAGAACGCGGCCGGCGTCACCGCCGTCCTGGCCGACGGCCGACGGGCCAGGGGCCACGCCCTGATCGGTGCCGACGGCATCCGCTCCACCGTGCGCGCCCAGCTCGTCGGCGACGGCGAACCGCGCGTGTCGGGGCACACGATCTACCGGTCCGTGGTGCCGATGGACACGGTGCCCCGGGAGCTGCGCTGGAACGCCGTCACGCTGTGGGCGGGCCCGAAGTGGCACTTCGTCCACTACCCGATAGCCTCCGGCGCGTTCCTGAATCTCGCGGTCACCCGGGACGACGGCGCGCGCGAGGCGGTGGCCGGGGTGCCGGTGCCCAGGCAACGGGTGCTCGGCGAGTTCCCCGGCCTCGGCGCCTTCGCCCGCCGGCTGCTGGAGCTGGGCCGTGACTGGCGCAGCTGGGTGCTGTGCGACCGTGACCCCGTCGGGACCTGGACCGAGGGCCGCGTCGCCCTGCTCGGCGACGCCGCGCATCCCATGCTCCAGTACGCCGCCCAGGGCGCCTGCCAGGCGCTGGAGGACGCGGTGGTGCTGGGCGGGCTGCTCGACGGGGCGGCCCTGGACGACGTACCGCAGCGGCTGGAGAAGTACGCCGCCGCGCGCCGCGAGCGGACGGCCAGGGCGCAGCGGGTCGCGCGCCAGATGGGCGAGCGCCTTTACCACCCCGCGGGCCGGGCCGCGGCCGAACGCAACGCGATGCTCGGGGCGTTGTCGGTGACCGATCTGTACGACGCCGTGCAGTGGCTGCACGGCGAGCGCTCCTTCGCCGCCCCCGGCGTCGGCTGAGACACGCCGCACGCGAAGGCCGCCCCGGTGCACGGGGCGGCCTTCGCGTCACGGGGGCCCGGGCGTCACGCCGGGCCGGTCCCGCCCTGCTTGAGCGGGCGCCACCAGTCCTCGTGGCCGCGGTACCACTCGACCGTCTCCCGCAGTCCCGTGTCGAAGGGCTTCAGCGGCCGGTAGCCCAGCTCCTCGCGGATCTTCGAGTCGTCGATCGCGTACCGCAGATCGTGGCCCTTGCGGTCGGTGACGAGCCGGATCCGGGAGGCGTCCGCGCCGCACAGCTCCAGGAGCCGTTCGGTGATCTCACGGTTCGTCAGGCCCGTGCCGCCGCCCACGTTGTA
Organism: Streptomyces diversicolor; assembly: GCF_057537855.1. NCBI lineage: Bacteria > Bacillati > Actinomycetota > Actinomycetes > Kitasatosporales > Streptomycetaceae > Streptomyces > Streptomyces diversicolor. The sequence continues at coordinate 173,354 of NZ_BAAJXA010000001.1, read as the reverse complement.
TATCTCGCCGGCCCGGCCCCGGGCGAGCACCAGATGCACGGCCCGGCAGTGGTCGTCCACATGCAGCCACTCGCGCATCTGGTGGCCCGTCCCGTACAGCGGCACGCTCAGGCCGCTGATCAGGTTGGTGGTGAACAGCGGGATCAGCTTCTCGGGGTGCTGGCGCGGACCGTAGTTGTTGGAGCAGCGGCTGATCCGCACGTCCAGGCCGTGCGTGCGCCAGTAGGCGCGGGCCAGCAGGTCCGCGGACGCCTTGGACGCCGCGTAGGGGGAGTTGGGCAGCAGCGGCTCCGCCTCGTCCCAGCTGCCCGTCTCGATGGAGCCGTACACCTCGTCGGTGGAGATGTGCACGAACGTCCGGACACCGCAGTGCAGGGCGGCCTCCAGAAGCGTCTGGGTGCCGAGCACATTGGTCGTGACGAAGGCGCGCGGCCCGAGCAGCGAGCGGTCCACGTGCGACTCGGCCGCGAAGTGCACGACCTCGCGGTGGCCGGGCAGCAGCGCCCGCACCAGTTCCTCGTCGCAGATGTCGCCCTTGACCAGCGTCAACCGCGGGTGGTCGAGCGGCAGATTGGCGGTGTTGCCGGCGTAGGTGAGCAGATCGAGGACGGTCACCTCGGCTCTCTCGTAGCCTTCGTAACGGCCCTGAAGGAGGCTGCGCACGAAGTGCGAGCCGATGAACCCGGCGCCGCCGGTGACCAGGACGCGGTGTGTCACGCGACCACCGCCCGGCAGTCGTCGCCGACGACGAGCTGGTGCGCACGGGTGCCGGGCGGCGAGGTGACCTTCGCGCCGCGGCCGATCAGCGAGGCGCGCACCGGCCGGACCCCGTCCAGCACGGCGCCGTCCAGCAGGATGGAGTCCTCGATGTCGGCGCCGTGCACGGTGCAGCCGGCGCCGAGCGCGGTGTGCGGGCCGATCCGGCTGTCCTGGACGACGGTGTCGGCGCCCACGACGAGCGGTCCGGTGAGCCGGGAGCGCACCACGGTGGCGCCGGGCTCGACGATCACGGCGCCGCCCAGCACGCTCTCCTCGTCGACCCGGCCGCGTACGTCGGACACGACCCGGTCGAGCAGCACGCGGTTGCACTCCAGCAGGCCGTCGATCTTCCCGGTGTCCTGCCAGTATCCGGCGTACTCCACGGCGGTGACCGTGCGGCCCCGCGTGACCAGGTGCTGGATGGCGTCGGTGATCTCCAGTTCGCCCCGCGCGCCGGGCGGGACGGCGCGCACCGCTTCGTGGATGAGCGGGGTGAAGAAGTACACGCCGATGACGGCGAGATCGCTGCGCGGGTGCCGCGGCTTCTCCACCAGGGCCCGCACGACGCGGTCCGGGCCGACCTCGGCGACGCCGTACTGCCGCGGGTCCAGCACCTTGGTGACCATGATCTGGGCGGCCGGGCGGCGCGCCAGGAAGGACTCGGCGGCCTCTGCGACGCCCTCGACGAGCACGTTGTCCCCGAGGTACATCACGAAGTCGTCGTCGCCCAGGAAGTCCTCGGCGATGGCCACGCAGTGCGCGAGGCCCAGCGGCGCCTGCTGCCGTATGTAGGTGATCCGCAGGCCGAGCCGCGTGCCGTCGCCGACCGCGGCGGCGATCTCCGCGGCGTGGTCCCCGACGATGATGCCGACCTCGCTCACGCCGATGGCGCGGATGTTCTCCAGGCAGTGCACCAGGACCGGTTTGTTCGCCACCGGGACCAACTGCTTGGCCATCGAGTGGGTCAGGGGGCGGAGCCGGGTTCCCATTCCACCCGACAGGACGAGTGCTTTCATTGCAACCTCTCACTCAATAGGTGGGGAAGCGCCGGGTACGACAATGCCGCAACGGTCTTGCGGTGCCCTTGAGAAGTCTTAGCGGTCTGCCAAGGCAGGCCGGCGAGTGCCCTCCAGAAATCTCCTGTGAGTTCCCTAGAACGCATTCCTAGGGTGACGGCCATGCATATTCTCTTTCTGGCCGGGGGAAGCCCGGCGACGATTTTCGGCCTGGCGCCGCTCGCCACGGCCGCCCGGAACGCGGGGCACCAGGTGTTCCTCGCCTCCACCGAGGAGATGATGCCGGTGGCCGCCGGCGCCGGGCTGCCGGGCGTCCCCGTCACCGCCCGCTCGATCCGTGACTTCATGACGACCGGCCGCTCGGGCGAGGCCCTTCAGTGGCCGAAGGACCCCGAGGAGCACATCCGTTTCATCGGCCGCGGCTTCGGCCGCATGGCCGCCGACAGTCTGCCCGCGCTGATCGAGGTGGGCCGCGCCTGGAAGGCCGACCTGGTGGTCGGCGGCATGCTCTGCTTCGCCGCGCCGCTGGCAGCGAAGGCCCTCGGCGTCCCCTATGTGCGCCAGGCCTGGGACACCGGCGAGCCCGCCGAGGTGGACGGCGCCGCGGCGAGCGTCATGGAGCCCGAGCTGACCGCGCTGGGCCTGGACCGGCTGCCGGAGCACGATCTGTACATCGACATCTGCCCGCCCAGCCTGCGCCCCGAGGACGCCTTCGACGCGCTGCCGATGCGGTACGTCCCCGGCAACGGACAGCGCGCCCTTAAGCCGTGGATGTACGTCCCCGGTGACCGCCGGAGGATCCTGGTGACCGCGGGCAGCCGGGTCAGCCGCCATCAGTACTTCGAGTATGTGCGTGAACTGGCGTGCAAGGTCAGCGCGTTGGCCACCGAACTGCTCATCGCCGTGCCCGACGAGGTCGCGGGCGAGCTGACCGAGGGGCTGCACCATGTGCGGGCCGGCTGGATGCCGCTGGACGTGGTCGCGCCCACCTGCGACCTGGTCGTCCACCACGCGGGCGGCGGCACTGCCCTGACGGCGATGAACGCGGGCGTTCCGCAGCTGCTCATCCCCAACATGCCCAAGCTGGTGCCGCCCTCGCGCCGCCTCGTCGACTTCGGTGCCGCGCTGATGGTGCCGGACGGCGAGGACTCCCAGGACGCCGTGGTCGCCGCCTGCGAGAAGATCCTCGGCGACCCCTCCTACCGGGAGCGCTCGCAGGCGCTCGCCGCGGAGATCGCCGCCATGCCGCTGCCCGCTCGGGTCGTGGGCGCCCTGGAGGACCTGGCCGGCTGATTCCACCGGCCACGGACACGGCCGCGGGGTGGCACCGGGTTCCCGGTGCCACCCCGCGGCCTTGAGTGCGCGGGACGCTCCGCACGGCCCCTCACCACGACGGGCGGGCCGAGGAACCGGCGGCCGCCCTCTCCCGGCCCGGGGTGAGCCCGTCCACGAGGTCGGTGTCGAGCCGGGGGTCGCCCGTGAGGATGGCCTCGTGCAGCAGCCGGACCCGCAGGCACGGTTCGATGCCGAGTTCTTCGGCGAGGGTCCGCCGCAGCCGGTGGAACGCCTCCAGCGCCTCCACCTGCCGGCTGGACCGGTACAGGGCCAGCATGTACTGGGCGGTCAGGTTCTCGTTCAGCGGATGCCGTGCGGACAACGCGCCCAGTTCGCTGAGGAGTTGGTGATGCAGGCCGAGTCGCAGCTCGGCCTCGAAGCACTGTTCCATCATGCCGAGCCGCAGCTCGGTGAGGCTGTTGACCCGCTCGCGCAGATGAGGCCCCGGCGTCACGTCGGCCAGGACCTCACCCCGCCACAGGGACAGCGCGGCCCGGAAGATCCGCGACACGGCCCGGTCGTCACCGCCCCGCTGCGCCACCCGGCCCTCCTGGAGCAGCCGGCTGAAGCGGGTGAGGTCGAGGGCGTCGGGTTCGGTGACGATGCGATAGCTGCGCGAGCCCGTGACCAGCTTCTTCCGGGCGGACTTCAACGAGCAGATCGAGGGCGAGCGGGCGAGGGAGCGCCGGATCTGCAGGATGTAGGTCTGCAGGGTCGGTAAGGCGCTCGGCGGTGGATTGTTCTCCCACAGTTCCTGACTGCATATCTCGGTGGACACCGGAAGATTTGCGTGAAGCAGTAACAGGGCCAGCAGATGCCGCTGCTTGGGCGCCGTCGGAAGATACTCGATCCCATCGTCCATGGCGGAGATCGGCCCCAGGACACGAAATTCCATTGATTCCCCTGAACGATATGGGGGCAGTTCGGATCCTGCCGCGTGAGGCCCCCACTTTCTGGCACGGATCGATCGGGGTGCAACGGAACCGGGTATATTCTGTCAGGTGGCGAAGGACGCCGGGCACAATGCGTTGTCGGCCCCGCCGTGCAATCAGGAGATCAACTGCCGCGCCTTCCCGAGCAGTTCGATCTGCTGCTCCCAGGACCCGCCGACGGGGCAGACCACGACGTGTTCGGCGCCCGCGGACGCGTACGCCGTGATGCGCTCGGCGATCAGTTCGGGCGGCCCGGACACCGCGACCGCGTCGGCGAGTTCACGCGGGAACCCGAACTGTCCGTGCAGCACGTCCACCAGCGCGTCGTGCGACAGTCCGCCCATGTGCCCGTCGAGCGCGGCGAACACGGTGACCGTGACACGCGACACCGACCGCCCGGCCGCCGCGCTCAACTCCCGTAATGTCTCCCGTCCTTCGGCGACGCCCTCAGGGGTGATCGCGGCCGGCAGCCAGCCGTCGCCGAGTGCCGCGGCCCGGCGCAGGGCGGCCGGTGAGCCGCCGCCGATCCACACCGGCGGCACGGGCACCGCGGGGGCCAGGGCCACCGTCGTGTGCGGCAGGTCGGGAAGCGGTGTCACCTCGCCGGCCAGCAGCGAGGGCAGCGCGCGCAGCGCCGCGTCGGTGCGCCGGGCCCGCTCGGCGACCGGCACCCCGGCGGCCTGCCATTCCTCGGCCGGTACGCCGCCCAGGCCGACGCCCAGGTGCAGCCGGCCCGGTGCCAGTGCGTGCAGTGAACCGATCTGCTTGGCCGCCCAGGACAGCCTGCGCAGGGCCAACTGCAAGACCCCGAAGCCCACTTCGAGCCTGCTGGTGGCGGCGGCAGCGGCGGCCAGCGCCACGGTGCTCTCCAGGAACGGGGCACCGGTGGCCAGGTGGTCGCTGGCCCACAGGGAGTCGAGGCCGGCCTGTTCGGCGCGGTGTGCCACCTCCTGCGGGGTGGGCAGCGAGCCGTCGGGCGCGCTGAGGGACGAGTACGAGATGCCTGTCTTGACCATGAGTTCTCCTCCGGCGGATGAGCGGGCGGCGGTCACTGCGCGGCCGGGGCCGGCTCCCCCATGCTGACGACGGCGCAGCGATGATGGTCGATGTCGACGAGCCCCTTGGTCCGGCCGAAGATCTGCTGGAACTCCGCCTGCGCCGCGCACCGTTCGAAGGACTCCTGGTCGTCCCACAGCGCGAGCGAGAAGTACACGTCGGGCTCGTGCAGCGACCGCACCAGCTGATGGCGGATCAGCCCCGGCTGCCGCTCCATGAAGGCGCCGCCTCGGGCGTAGATCTCCTCGTACAGCTCGGTCGAACCGGTGACGGTGATCCGGTTGGCTATGACGTACATGCGGGCTCCCAAGGGTGAGGGGGTGGCGCGTCGGGCCTGACGGTGGACGAAAGGACGGCCGGAGCCGGCGACGGGGGAATGGCTCCGGCTCCGGCCGCCGGTCTCAGACGGGCTGGTTCTCGGACTCGGACGCACGCTTCGGGGCCGGGCCCGCGGAGCGGGGCGCGGCGGAGCCGGAGAGCATGGCCGTCACGAGGACCGCGCCGAGGGCGCAGACGCCCGCCACCCACCACAAGGCGATGTGCCAGGCGCTGCTGAAGTGGTCGGCGAGCACGGCGTGTTCGGGGCCCTCGGGCAGATTGCCCGCGGAGATCTCCTTGGCCAGGTGCGCCGAACCGACCCGGCTCTGGATCAGGCTGACCAGCAGGGACCCGAAGATCGCCAGGACCAGGGCCTCGGCGCCGCCGCGGATCGTGTTGAGGAACCCGGCCGCCATGCCCGCCCGCTCCGGCTCGACCTGGCTCATGGCCTGGCCGTCCGTGATGCCGAACGAGATGCCCATGCCGATGCCGATCACGACCAGCGGCCCGGCGAGCCGGCCCGCGCCGATCCCGGGCTCCAGGACGGTCAGCCATGCGCTGCCCGCCGCGATGAACAGCAGGGCGAGCATCATCAGGATGCGCGGCGGGAAGCCGTGGGTGATCAGCCAGCCGCCGATCTGCGGGGCGACCAGCACCGGCACCGTCATCAGGAGCATGGTCACACCGGCGCTGGTCGCCGAGGCGTCGCTCGCGCCCTGGAAGTAGGTCGGCAGATAGGTCAGCGTGCCGACGAATCCGATCGAGGTGATCAGTGTGCCGACGCACCAGCCGGTGTAGCGGCGGTTCTTGATCAGGGTCAGGTCGAGGACCGGGTGGGCGCTGCGGCGCTCGACGATCGAGAACACGATGAGCAGCACCACGCCGAGGACGAGGCTGACCACGATCAGCGGATCCGTCCAGCCGCTCTCCGGCCCCTGCACCAGGCCGATCATCACCAGGGCCAGACCGAGCACGAAGGTGACCACGCCGGGGACGTCGACGCGCGGTCGTTCCCCGGCCCGCGACTCGCCGACCTTGACGGTGCCCAGCAGCACGAAGACCAGCACCACCACGTAGAATAGGAAGCTGGCGCGCCAGCCGAGGCTGCCCACGAGCCAGCCGGACAGTGTCGGCCCGAAGGCGATGCCGATGCCGACCACGGTGCCCATGGCGGCGAAGGCACGGGTGCGTGCCGCCCCGTCGAACGTGGTCGCCAGGATCGCACCGGAACTGGCCAGGACGCCGGCGGCGCCGACGCCCGCGACGGCGCGGGCCAGGTCGAGCACCGCGATGTGCGGAGCGAGCGCGCTGATCAGCGAGCCCACGGCGAACAGCCCGCCGCCCAGCACGAAGATCCGGCGCCGTCCGAACAGGTCGGACAGCGAGCCCGCGACGAGCGTGATCGCCGCGAAGAGCAGGTTGTAGATGTTCACCACCCACATCAGGGGGGCGCCCGAGGTGTCCAGGTCCTTGCCGATGTCCGGCAGCGCCACGGCCGCCCCGGAGATGGACATGGGGACGACGAGGACGCCGAGCAGCACAACGACGAGCGTCATGGCCGGACTCGACTGTGGTGGAGATGACTTCGTTCCGGCTGTGCTCATCGCTTTCCCTTCCCGGATATGACGCGGACAGCACCGAACGTAGAAGGTCAAGTTCGGTTGAGGTCCAGTGCGGCTCGCGCACTTCGTCAGGTCGGTCGGGGGCCCAGATTCCCGTCAGGAAGTCTCTAGGGCCGTGGGCGAGCCTGGGTCCCGACGGCCGGGGCTTGCCCCCGCCGGCCGGCCCACGACGGTCTTTCGAGGAGAGTGCGATGGTGTTCACGGACCTGGCGGACTTCCACCACTGGCTTGCGAAACGTCACGAAGCGAACGAGTACCGGGTGACGCCCGCGCCGCTGAACCGGCTCGACGGCTGGACCGCGGACCCGGTCACCGGCGATCTCCACCACACCAGCGGCCGCTTCTTCACGGTGCACGGCCTGGACGTGACCGGCTCGGGGCGCGAGGTCGGGCACTGGCAGCAGCCGATCATCAACCAGCCGGAACACGGTGTCCTCGGCATCCTGGTCAAGGAGTTCGACGGTGTGCCGCACTGCCTGCTCCAGGCCAAGATGGAGCCGGGCAACATCAACACCCTCCAGCTCTCCCCGACCGTGCAGGCGACCCGGAGCAACTACACCCGCGTGCACCGCGGGCGCGCGGTGCCCTACCTGGAGCTGTTCATCGCGCGCGGACACGGCCGCCCGCTGGCCGACGCGCTGCAGAGCGAACAGGGCTCGTGGTTCCTGGCCAAGCGCAACCGCAACATCGTGCTGCTGATCGACGACGACATCCCGGTCCTCGACGACTTCTGCTGGCTCTCCCTCGACCAGATCGGCGACCTGCTGAAGGTGCACGACCTGGTCAACATGGACACCCGTACCGTGCTGTCGCACCTGCCGGACGCGCTGCTGCCCGCGGGCGGGCGTTTTCGCGGTGCCCCCGCCCACTCCCTGGCGGACCTGCTCAGCTGGCTGACCCACCACAAGACCATGGACCGCACGACGCGCCGTACCGTGCCGCTCGCCAAGACCGAGGGCTGGCGGCTGACCGACGAGGAACTGCGGCACGAGCACGACCGCTACTTCCGTGTCGTCGGCGTCGACGTACGGGCCGAGAACCGCGAGGTCGCGCACTGGTCCCAGCCGATGCTCGCGCCCTGCGGGGAGGGCGTCGTCGCCTTCGTCGTCCGCCGGATCGACGGTGTCCCGCACGTCCTCGTGCAGGCCAGGGCCGAGGCCGGCACCCCGGACGGCGTCGAGATCGCCCCGACCGTGCAGTGCAGCCCGGGCAACTACGCGCACCTCGCCGACGGGGTGCGCCCCCGCTACCTCGACACCGTCCTGTCCGCACACCCCGAGCGCGTCCTGTTCGACGTGGTGCACTCCGAGGAGGGCGGCCGCTTCTACCACGCCCGCAACCGCTACCGGGCCGTCGAGGTCCATGACGACTTCCCCGTCGACGTCCCCGACGGCTTCCACTGGGCGACCTGCGGCCAGCTGGCCCGGATCAACCAGTACGGGGGACTGCTCAACGTGGAGACACGCAACCTGCTGACCTGCATGGGGTTCATCGCATGAGACCGCAGCGGCCGGTACGCGTGGGGGTCATGGGCTGCGCCGAGTTCGCGCTGCGCCGCATGCTGCCCGCCATGGCCGGCAGCCCGGACATCGAACTGGCCGCCGTCGCCAGCCGCCGCCCGACGGCGGCCCGCGAGGTCGCCGCGCGCTTCGGCGGCAGCCCCGTACGCGGCTATGAGCGGCTGCTGGACTTCCCGGGCCTGGACGCCGTGTACATCCCCCTGCCGAACGCGCTGCACGCCGAGTGGGTGCTGCGCGCCCTGGACGCGGGCCGTCACGTCCTGGCGGAGAAGCCCCTCACCACCGGCGCCGGCCTCACCCGGGAGGCCGTGCGGCGGGCCGCGGGGCGCGGGCTCGCCCTCGTGGAGAACTTCCTGTTCGTGCACCATCCGCAGCACGCCCGGGTGCGCCGCCTGCTCCGGGACGAGATCGGTGAACTCCGGCAGATGTCCGCCGCGTTCGCGATCCCGCCGCGCCCCGCCGACGACATACGCCACCGGCCGGACCTCGGCGGCGGCGCCCTGCTGGACGTCGGTGTCTATCCGCTCAGGGCCGCGCAGCACTTCCTCGGCACCGGCCTCGCCGTCGTCGGAGCCGCCCTGCGGCAGGGCCCCACCGGCGTCGACGTCGAGGGGTCGGTGCTGCTGCGCCGCGCGGACGGGGTGTGCGCCCAGCTGTCCTTCGGCATGGAGCACGCCTACACGTCCCGCTACGAACTGTGGGGCACCCGGGGACGTATCACCGTCGACCGGGCGTTTACGCCACCCGCGGACCACCGGCCCGCTGTGACGCTGGAGCGGGACGGCGCCGTCCGCGGCATCGCACTGCCCGCGGCCGACCAGTGCGCGGCGGCCGTCGCCGCGTTCGCCGCGGCCGTCCGCGACCCGGAGTCCTGCCGTGCGGCGGCCGAGCGCTCCGCGGACCTGGCCCGTCTGACCGACGACGTCCGCGCCGCCGCCCGTGCCGCCGGGCACCTCACGGCAGCCGTCGCGCCCCCGGGCCCTGCCGGCTGAGCACATCGTGCGGATTGGACAGCGCGCAGTGTTCCAGCGACAGACAGCCGCAGCCGATGCACTCCGTCAACCGCTGTTGCAACGCCCGCAACTGGCGGATACGGGCGTCCAGTTCCGGCTGCCAGGACCGGGCCAGTCTGGCCCAGTCCTCCCGGGTGGGGGTGCGGCCCTCGGGCAGTTCGGCGAACGCCTCCCGGATCGCGGCCAGAGAGATCCCCACCGCCTGCGCGGTCCTGATGACGGCGACCCGGCGCAGCGTGTCCCGGCGGTAGCGCCGCTGGTTGCCGCCCGTACGACGGCTGTGGATCAGCCCCTGGCGCTCGTAGAAACGCAGTGCCGAGGGGCGTACGCCGCTGCGTGCCGCGAGCTCCCCCACGGTGAGTTCCCTGGCCGGCGGACGGGACGGTTCTCGGTCCATCCACCCACGCTATGAGCCTTGGCGCGTCCTCCCGATCGACTCGCACCGACTGTGTCATGTCACCGGAGCACCCGACGTTTCCCCAGGTGGCGGCGCTCCCCGGTGACCTGGACAACGAGGGAGGCACCGAAGTGTGTGGTCGGCGGCCCTCCCGCCGAGCGGGCTGTGGCACCGACGGTGGAGACACACATCGCGTGGTGACCGTACCCCTGTGACAGCGGGAGAAGAAGCATCGTGATCGCATCCGCCGGACCCGGACTGTCCTCCAGGCTCTTCGCGTCCCTGCGCCGCCGTGACCAGCGCACCAAGGCGGAGCTCTACCTCACGGGACTGCTCGCCACCGAGGGCCGCAAATCGGTGCGCAACATCTCCGCTTCGCTCAGCGGCGCGGGCGACGGCGCCACGGAACAGAGCCTGCACCACTTCATCACCAGTTCGACCTGGGACTGGGCCCCGGTGCGCGCGGCGCTCGCCGAGACGCTGGCCGAACGCGCCCCGCGGCATGTGTGGACGGTGCGGGCCCTGCCGATACCCAAGGCGGGCACCCACTCGGTCGGCGTGGACCGGCTCTATGTGCCCGGCCTCGGCCAGTCCGTGCACGGCCAGTTGGCGTTCGGCCTGTGGTGCGCCGCCGAGCAGCTGGCCGCCCCCGTCGACTGGCGGCTGCATCTGCCGGACAGCTGGCTGAGCGAGGCCCCGCGACGCGCCCGCGCCGAGATACCCGCGTCCGCCGCACCGGAGGACCTGGACGAGTGCGCCGTCTCCCTGGCGATCGGCGGCGCGGGCCGCACCACGGGACGCCCGGTGGCGCTGGATCACATACCGGCCAGGCCCGGCGCCGTCGCCGACGCGTTCACCCGGGCCGGTGTGCCCTTCCTCGCCCGGATCACCGCGCGCACCCCGCTCACCGTGGCGGACCCCGCGCTGCCGGGCGCCGGGGCGGGACCGCTGCCCGCCGGGCAGATCCTGCAGGCGCTGCGCGGGCTGCGCCGCCCGGTGACCTGGCCCGACCCCGGCCGCACCCGGGTGCGCCGCAGCTCCCTGGTGGCCGCCGTCCCGGTCCGCGCGGGCCGCGCCGCCGCCGGGCACCGGCTGCTGCTGCTCGGCGAGTGGACCGATCCGCGGCGCCCGCCCGCGGCCCTGTGGCTGACCTGGGTGCGCGGCGCCTCCGCGGGCACGCTGCTGCGCCTGACCAAGTACGCGGCCCGGGTGCGCGCCGACGGCGAGCCGCTGGGCGACCGGGTCGGCCTGCGCGACTTCGAGGGCCGCTCCTTCCCGGGCTGGCACCGGCACATGACCCTCGCCTCGGTGGCCCACACGGTGTCGGCGGCCTCGGACGCGCACACCTCCTACGCGTTGCCGCTGTCCGCCTGACGCCGGGCCGTGCGCGGCAGCCTGCCGAGCAGTGTGTTGCGGGTCCGGTGCAGCCGCAGCGCCAGCTGGATCTCCAGGGTGCGGCCCGGCTCCTGCCAGTTCTCCCCGAGCAGTTCGGTGATGCGGTCGAGGCGGCGGGCGACCGTGTTCGGGTGGATGTGCAGCACGCGGGCCGCCCGCCGCGGGCTCGCCCCGGCCGCGAAGTACACCTCCAGGGTGCGGGCGAACTCCGTGTAGCGCTGTTCGTCGTGGGCCAGCACCGGTCCGAGCACCGACTCCACATACGACGGAACGCTCAGCACATCCGTCAACAGCACGCCCAGAAAGCCCAGTTGTTCCGGAGTGGCGACACTGCCCTGGCTGCCGAGCTCGGTCAGCGCGGTCAGACAGCGCTGGGCGTCGGCGTGCAGCCCCGCCACCTCCAGCAGGCCCGTCCGCGGCCCCGCGGCCCCCACCGTCACCGGCACGCCCAGCAGCGGCGACAGCTCCTTGTGCGCGGCCTGCGCGGCGGCCGCCGCGTCACCGCCGGGCAGCAGCAACGACAGACAGTCGCCCCGCACGCTCTTCAGTCCCCGCTTGCGATGCGCGTACGACGTCGCCCACGCGGTCGCCCGCCGCAGCGAACCGCCCTCCGGACGCGCCACGACCACGACGTACGGCGTCTCGGGCGCGATCCCGAGCCGGCTCGCCTGCTCCCCCAGCTGCCGCCACGCAAGGCCCGTGGAGTCCGGTGCCAGCAGCGCCTCGAACAGGGCGTCACGGGAACGCCCCTCGGCCGTCGCCCGGTTCCGGTCGCGCAGCAGGGACAGCGCGATCGTCCTGACCACCAGCCGCAGCGCGCGCGGACCCCGCTGCCCGGTGAACGGCGTGTCCGGCAGGAACAGCACCGTGCCCAGCGGATCGCCGCCGCCGGTGAGCGGGGCCACCCACGCCCCGTCGTCCAGCGGCACCGGTTCGCCCGCCGCCATCGCGTCGAGACTGCGCTGGGTCAGGATCTCGTCCTCGTACTCGGGCAGCCGGCCGTGCGCGGCGAGCAGTTCGCCGCCCAGTTCGCGCACCGCCAGCGCCCCGCCCAGCGCGGTCGCCGCCACCTCGGTGATCGTCTCCAGTGGGCTGCCGTCGTCCACCAGGGTCAGCAGATGGTCGTACGCCGCCTCCATCCGGCGGTGCGCGCCGACGATGGACCACGCCTGGGCGCCGTCGCTCTCCAGCTCCGCCTTCTGCGCGCCGAGCGATTCGATCAGCCGGGCCGTGCCGATGGTGGTCGCGGTCAGGGAAGCGAGCGTGGACAGCGAGCTGATCTCCTGCGCGGTGAACCAGCGCACCTCGCGATGCGCGGCGTACAGGGCTCCCGACACCCCGCCGGAGGCCCGGAACGGCACGGCCACCATCCCGTGCAGGCCCTCCGCGCGCACCACCTCGTCGATCTCCTCCGAGTGCTCGATGGAGGGGTCGGCCAGATAGTCGGAGGTGGAGAACGGTGCCCCCTTGTCCAGGGCGGCGCGCCCGATCCCGAACGGGGCGACGACCCGCAGCCCTATGTTCAGCGCCGTCACATCGCCCTCCGACGCCACGACCGTGATCGACCCGTCGGCCTGCTCGTGCAGCCCCAGATAGGCGAGATCGACCCGGAGTAATCGGCGGGCCCGCTGCGCCGCGGTGCGCAGGGTGCCCTGCACGCTCTCGGCCATCGCCTCGGCCAGATCACGGGAGGTGTCCACGAGCGAGACCAGCGTCGCCTCTCTGTCCTGGGCCTGCGCGAACCGGTCCAGGACGGACGAGCCGAGCGCGACCGCCTGCTCCAGTTCCCGCATCTGCTGCGTGCTCGCGCCGAGCGTCCGTGCGTCCAGGAGCAGTTCGTCCAGTCGATGCGCGGCTCCTTGCTCGGCGAGTGCGGACAGGACATCCATCACCGTGGGAAGCCGGCGGGACGCTGGGGACATGGTCCTTCCTCTCCAAGGGCGGTGGGCCGTGACGCCCGGTGGTGACGCGAGCACTACAAGAGACCGTCAACCTTGTCATGAGACCACCTTTTGCGTGGTCATTACCGTGCACACAATGGCAGGCGCGATGGATCGCGGTGCGCAGGAGGCGGGGGCTACGCGCCCGCGAACCCAGGGAGGGGACCCATGAAGAGCGTCCGCAGCTACGAACGCTCGCTCGCCCGCAGCAGGGCCGCACGCAGCCGCGAGGACCGCCCTGAGGTCTTCACGCTGCACGGCCGGCAGTGGGACCTGCTGGACGATGTGTTCGCCCCGCCCTTTTCCCCGTCGACCGGTGTGGCCATGGATCTCCTCGGCCTCACCGGGTCCGGCCGGCCGCCCTCCGGTTCCTTCCTGGAGATCGGCTGCGGCACCGGCGTCATCGCCGTGTCGGCGGCCCTCGCCGGCTGCGACCGTGTCGTCGCCGCCGACATCAACCCGCACGCGGTCCGCAACACCGAGCTGAACGCGGCGCGCCACGGCGTCGCCTCACGGGTGCGGGCCCTGCGCAGCGACCTGTTCGCACACCTTCCCGAAGCGGACCGCTTCGACACCGTGTACTGGCACTCCAACTTCGTGCTGGCCCCGCCCGACTACCGTCACCGCGACGTCCACGAGCGGGCCTATGTGGACCCGGGCTACGAAGCGCACCTGCGCTATCTGCGGCAGGCCCCGCGGCGGCTGACCGAAGGGGGCCGGGTGCTCCTGCACTTCTCCAGCCGCGGCGACCTCGCGACGCTGCGCCGCAGCGTCGCCGACGACGGCAGGGACCTGCGCCCGATCGCCTCGGCGACCGTGCGGGAGGGCACGGAGGACATCGAGTACACGCTGCTTGAACTGATCACCGCGGCAGGCTGACCGGCCGCGGCCCACTGACCACCGGAGCAGACGTGCGCACGCTGATCGTCGACAACTACGACTCCTTCACGTTCAACCTCGCCCATTACGTCGCCCAGGTGACGGGGGTCGAACCGACCGTGATCCGCAACGACGACCCCACCTGGCACCCCGGGGTGCTCGACACGTACGACAACGTCATCCTCTCCCCCGGCCCGGGCACCCCCGTGCGCGCAGACGACGTCGGCATCTGCCGCGAGGTCGTCGAGCACGGCACCCTGCCGGTGCTGGGCGTCTGCCTCGGCCACCAGGCCCTGGCCCTGTGGCACGGGGCCAGGGTCGGCCGTGCCGCGGAACCGCGGCACGGCCGGCTCTCGCCCGTCCTGCACGACGGCACCGACCTGTTCGCCGGCCTTCCCGACCGGTTCCAGGCGGTGCGCTACCACTCGCTCGCCGCCACGGACCTGCCCGAGGAGCTTCAGGCCACCGCCCGCACCCCGGACGGTGTGCTCATGGCACTGCGGCACCGCCGACGCCCGCTGTGGGGCGTGCAGTTCCATCCGGAGTCGATATCCACCGAGTACGGGCACGAGATACTCGCCAACTTCGCCCGGCTGAGCCGCGAGCACCGGGTGCGCCACGGCCTGCCCGTCCGCCCGGCCGCCGCGCGCCGGGCCCCGCGCCCGCCCCGGCCGGGCCGTGCGGCGGCGCCGCGGCGCCGGCTCAGGGTTCTCACCCGGCAGTTGCGGACACGCTGGGACAGCGAGACCGTCTACGGGCACCTCTACCGCGCCAGCGGCCACGCGTTCTGGCTCGACAGCAGCCGCAGGGACGGCGCCAGCGGCCGGTTCACGATGATGGGCGACGCGGCCGGTCCGCTGGCCCGCGTCGCGACCGCCGACGTGTGGCACGGCACCGTCACGGTCACCACCGCGACGGGCACCCGCACCGAACGCGGCGCCTTCCTGGACTGGCTCGACGCCGACCTGCGCTCGATGGACACCCGACTGCCCCCGCTGCCCTGTGACTTCGCACTCGGCTGGGTCGGTGTGCTCGGCTACGAACTCAAGGCCGAGTGCGGCGGCGCGCGCGCCCATCGCTCCCCGGAACCCGACGCGGCGATGATCTTCGCCGACCGGGCGATCGTCTTCGACCACCTGCTGGGCACGACCCATCTGCTGGCCCTCGCCGAGGACGACGAGGCGCCGGCCCTGGCCTGGCTCGACGCCACGGCGGCCCGTCTCGGACGCCTCGCCGCCGAGGAGCCGCCCCCGCTCGGCGAGGACCCGGACACCGCCCCCCTGACCGACATCCGTCTCAGGCACGACCGGGAGACCTACCTCGGGCTGATCGACCGCTGCCAGGAGGAGATCAGGGCGGGCGAGACCTACGAGGTCTGTCTGACGAACATGATCACGGCCGGCGGCGACCTCGACCCCTGGCAGGCGTACCGGCGGCTGCGCCGCACCAGCCCCGCTCCGTTCGCCGCCCTGCTCACCTTCGGCCCCGGCCTGTCCGTGCTGAGCACATCACCGGAGCGGTTCCTGCGCGTGTCCGCCGAGGGTGTCGCCGAGTCGAAGCCCATCAAGGGGACCCGGCCGCGCGGCGCCTCCGCCGCCGAGGACGCGGCGCTCGTCGCGGACCTGCGCGGCAGCGAGAAGGACCGGTCGGAGAACCTCATGATCGTCGATCTGGTCCGCAACGACCTGGGCCGCACCGCCCGCACCGGCTCGGTCACGGCCGACGAACTGTTCCATGTCGAGAGCTACGCCACGGTCCATCAGCTGGTGAGCACCATCCGGGCGCGACTGCGCGACGACGCGAGCGTCATCGACTGCGTACGGGCCGCCTTCCCCGGCGGTTCGATGACGGGCGCCCCGAAACTGCGCACGATGCAGATCATCGACCGGCTCGAAGGCGGACCCCGCGGCATCTACTCGGGCGGGCTCGGTTACCTCTCGCTGTCCGGAGCGGCCGACCTGAGCATCGTCATCCGCACGCTCGTCGTCACCCCGGGCCAGGTCCGCTACGGGGTCGGCGGCGCGATCGTCGCCCTGTCGGACCCGGAGGACGAGTTCGAGGAAACCGCGGTCAAGGCACGTCCCCTGCTCACCCTGTCCCGGGAGGGCTTCCCCGGACGCACCCCAGAACCGGCCCGCTGAGCCGCCCCCACACCGGGCAGGCCCGGCCGCACACATGACCAGGGGCGGGCGTCGGATGCCCCCGAAACCCGCCCCTGCCCCCCAACTCCACCAGCCCCCAGAACCAGCCACCCCACCCCTGACGCGGTCTCGGCCATAGGACGCCAGACCGCATGCGACCCACCGGAGCGGCTTTTCGGACGGGTTTCCGTTCACTCATGCAGAAGGACTTCGATCGCCAGGGCCACTGAGGCCGGGGCCGACTCGTCACGCGGATCACCCATTCCGAGCATGGGCGGATCCAGCGCAACAACAACCGATTCTCCGGGAGTCGACCTCGTCGTGATCAAGGAGCTGTCGGGTCACGCCCACATCAGCGTTACCGCCGGGTCTACGCCCATGGCCTACTCCGCCTCCAACGCGAAGCCATCGACACTCTCGGCACCGCCCTCGACCAGACCGACAACAGCCCCGACGCCCCACCCGCCACCGCAGTGGAACAGGCGCTTCTCGTCAGAATTTCCACCGTCAGACAGGACGGCAATATCGCGCATTTGCTGTCCGCATTGAGTCATCAACCTGTCCCATGAAACACACCTTCCGGAGCACGAAGAATCAGCTTCGCCCTCCGCTCAAACCATATCGACTTCAAGATCACCGACCGTGGCATCAAATGCACCGTTTCACGACCCTTCAAGATAGGCGCACAATGCCAAAGCGGCGGCAGAAATCGACTCCACAGCCAACGCTTCCGTCGTGCACCACGTCAGGAACTGAGAACAGGCTGGACAGAAAGGTCTACTCACTGCGATACCCCGATTTACTTCATCCCAGCGCCTCTGCCAGCCGAGAAACTTCACCCACTTGCGCTGCGGCCAGATCCCGAACATCCCAGAGCAGCGCGGCCGTGTCGGCATTTTTCACCGAAAGACCGCTACCTACGGCCAGTTCAGGCATTCCAGTTAGATTTCCCAGAATCTCGACCGGAATGCCGAGAACAGCAGCAAATCCGTTGAGAAGCTCAGTATCGAGTTCCTTCACCCCGCGCCCTACCGCTCCAATCGTCGCTGCTGACACGTAGACACCGGACATCAGATACATAATCTTGGCTGCCGAAGACCACCCTAGGTTCCGGAGGGCAAGCATCCTCACGAAGAGTGAGCCATAACCCGGAGGGTACTGCTCGTAAGGACGCGGCTTCCGTGGAGGCACGGTTCGCGGCAGTCGATGCAAGGACTGGGCGAACTCACGCAGCTGCTGCTTGCCCGATGGCGGCAAAGAGAGAGTAAGACGTACCAGTTCAGGGAGCTCCCGGCCTGCCTCCTCGTCGAAGCTCAAGGTGTCGTCCAGGACAGGAAGCCCTGCCACGAGGTAGAGGTCCTGGCTCTGCATTCCGACCTGATCCGCCAGTCGGCGAAGGAACGCCTTGGTCGGAGGCTGCTCCGGAGAAAACGAGGAAGGCTCGCCTACTGAAAATTCGCCGCTCCGCAAGAGGCTGCCTTCTTGACTCTGCGCGAGACGCGCCAGGAGCACGCCGGGCTCGGGGTACGCCTGATGTCCCATCATCACCGCCATATCGCGAAAATTGTCACGCCCATTGAGGGGAGCCTTCGCAAGACTGCCCCCAACGGAAACACGTGCCACTTTAGAGGCCTGGTGGTCCAGCATAGTAGTCCCAGGAATTATCTCCGAAGTCCCAACCATGTCGGCGGAAGGCGCCACGTGTGACGTCCAGCAGCGGAGTGAACCCCGGGAGGTTCGTCGGACGATAGTGGCCGGAGAAATTATCGATCCTGGAGATCATGCCGCTTGCATCAACATCGAACGTTCCTGCCATGAGCACCCCTCGACGGTCACCTAGAGATGTGTGTCCGGCATCGGGGTTGAGGTCCCACATCGATTCGTTCTGCATGGCGCGCAGGGAACCGTCGTGACGAACAACAAAGTGATACTCGCCTGCCGCAAGGGGGGACCCTGCTGAAATCCCTGCACCTGCCGGAAGAGTTCCCTGGTCGGTGTGGTCGACGCCATCACGGAACGGCTCCCAGACCTTATCCCCGCAATTGTGAACGAGAACCGGCGTGGCGCCCGCCAGCACATAGTACGTGTGTGCGCTGCTGACGGTCAGGTTGTGGACCGTCGCGGCCTGCGCCGTCCAGCGTCGGATCGCCGTGATCTGGACCAGGGTCCCGGACCCCGTCCGTAGCCACTGACCCGTCTTCAGGTTCGTCGCGTCGATCCACTCGCCGAGTTCCGGGACCCAGAACGGGTGACCCGCCGTCGCCGTGACCTCGGCTGTCTTCTTGCCCTTCTTGCCCTTGTCGCCCTTGTCGCCCTTCTTGCCGTCGATGGCGACGGTGACCTCGACCAGGTGCTTCACACCCTGGCCCTTGATCTCCGCGGTGACGGTCTCCGCCCGGGTCTCGCCCGTTTCCGGGTCCGTCGCCAGGACCCGGTCGCCGGCCTTGACGTCCTTGATCGGCTTGGTGGAACCGTCGGCCATCAGGACAAAAGTCTGGGGGACGAAGCTGTTCGCCGTGCAGGCGTCAGCGCCACCTCCGCCGCCGTCGCCTCCGCCGCCTGAGTCCTCCTTGCCCGAACGGCTTCTCGATCCCCCGGACTTGTTCTCCGCCTTGCCGCCGCCCACAGAGCCCTTGTGCTGGGCCTGGGTCCGGGCCTTCACCTGGACCGGGTTGCCCCGGGCTCCCGTAGAGCCGGTGTGGGCCTTCTTGCGGGCCGCGGCCGCCGCGGCCTTGGCTGCTTCACGTGCCTTGCGTTTCGCCTCCGCCGCGGCCGCTTCCGCCGCCTTCTTCGCCCTGATCAGCGCCGCCTTCGCCGCGCGGGCCGCCTTGATGCCGGCTTCCGCGGCCCGCTTCGCGGCACGGAACGCCTTCACCGCGCCCATCGTCGCCTCGAAGGCACGCCACATCTTCTTGCCCTTGGAGAAGATGCTGGTCCACGGAATGGCGTCCATCAGCAGGCTGCCGCAGGCCCACAGGTCGCCCTGGGAGAAGCAGCCGACGACGTCGTTCCAGCCGACGAACTCCTTGAAGACGGCCCAGCCGGTCGCCAGGATGACGTCGCCGATCGAGCGGTTCAGCGTCTTCTGGTAGTCGGCGATCTTCGCGTCCAGCGCGGCGATCGACGCGTCGAAGCTGGACGCCGACGACGTCAGACCGGACGGGTCCGCATGGGTGACCGGGTTGTTGTTGGCGTAGGCGTAGCCGTTCGCCTGGAGTGGGTCGCTGTCGTCCAGGACCGGGTCCGCCGAGATGAATCGGCCCGTGCCGGGGTCGTACTCGCGGGCGCCCAGGTGGGTCAGGCCGGTGCCGGTGTCGTCGTCGCCGGTGTGGAAGCCGGTGTGCGAGCGGGGCGCGAGGTTCGGTGCGCGGTCCTCACCCCACGGGTCCTTCTTGGCCACCCGCACACTCATGCCGCCGTCGAGGCGGACCTCCGCCAGCGGGGTTCCGTTGAGGTCGGTCGCCTGGGCGAAGACCTGTTCCGTGACACCGGACGCGGCGGTGGTGCCCTCAAGGTAGCGCGTCACGGACGGGCCGCCGATGCCCGCGTAGGTGCGCTCCACGTAGCGGACCCTGCCCGCGGTGGTCAGGGAGATCCTCGTGTCCGGCAGGCTGAGCACCGCGCCCGCGCTGGTGCGCTCCAGCAGCCGGTTGCCCATGGCGTCGTAGACGTAGCTGGTCTTCGAGGCGGGAGTCCACAGCTGGGTCGCCGCCGTCGTGTCGCAGGTCGCGAGGGTCAGGTCCGCGCCCGATGTGGCGGTGGGCGCGGACAGGCACAGCTTCGAGTCGACGTGCTTGATCTGGCCGGTGCTCAGCGTCTCCCAGCGCTGGGACTCCACGCTCTTGTCGCAGGGCTGGATCAGCACAGCGGACCCGATGGCGGTGCTCTTCGGCTGGGCGCACTGTCCGGCGACGACGAGCGAGCCGATGGTGGTGTCGTCGACCGTGCCGTCGTCGTCCTTGTCGGCGGCCTGGACGCGGAAGTTCTGTGCCCTGCTCCCGTTGCAGACGTAGAGCTGGAGCGCGGTGCCCGCGGCGGGGGTGCCGCCGGCCAGGTCGAGGCACATGGCGCCGGCGCCCACCCAGGCCCCGGAGCCGTCGGCGCCGAAGCCGGTGACGGACTCGGTCTTGCCGTCCCAGGTCCAGGAGATGGCCTGGGCGGTGTCGCCACCGGTGGAGCGCGTCTTCATGCTGCCGGCCGCGTCGTACGTCTGCGTCGAGCGGGTCTTCACGCTCGCGCCGGCCGCGGTCGTGGAGGTCGTGGTGTACGAGGTCAGCGTGTGCGGCTGGTCGTTCTTCGCCGTGTCGCTGGTGCCGAAGGCGTACTCGGTGACCACGTCGTTCTTGGTGTCGACCTTGCCGTCGGTGAAGGTCGGGTCGGCCCGGTGGTCGGTCTTGGCCGTGCGGTTGCCGAGGACGTCGTACTCGTAGGACTGCCAGTAGCCGGAGTTGTTCGAGGAGACGTTGACCCGTCCGTCGGAGTAGACCGGTGCGGCTGTGGTCCTGCCGGTGGCGGTGCAGGCGCCGCCACCCGGTGTGGTCCACGCCTCCTTGAGCTGACCGATGACGTCGTAGGTGAAGCACTGCCGGTCGGTGGTCGTGCCCATGCGGTCGGCGACGGACAGGACGTTGCCCGAGGGGTCGTAGGCGTAGGAGCGCTTGCTGACCTCACTGTCGGGGACCACCGCCGTGTCGGGGTCCTCGGCCTCCCGGACGAGTCGGCTGGTGGCGAGTTCGCCGGTGGACTCGTCGAAGGTGTTCTCCTGCCACAGCCGGTGGCCCGCCTCGCCGACGGTGGCGGTGAGCACCTGACCGTAGGGCGAGTAGGAGGTCTCGGCCGCGTACCAGTCCTGACCGGAGACGGAGGTCGGCAGGCCGGCCTCGTTGTACCGGGTGATGACGTCCTCGGCGCTGAGGCCGCCGGCTGCCGGGGCGGTGTACTTCTCCAGCTGGCCGTCGTCGTTGTAGGCGTACTGGTAGCGGTACTGGGTCGAGAAGCCGTCGGCGGTCCGGCCGGCGGTGGAGCCCGGCGGCAGGGCCAGCGTCATCTCGGTGGGCTGGTAGTCGGCGGTGTACCCGGTGATGGCGGTGGTGTACGGCTTGCCGTCGGTGTACCGGGTGGCCGAGGCGAGCTGCCCCTTGCCGCCGGACGCGGTGTCGTAGGTGTAGGTCTGGACGAGCGTGGCGGTGGCGGAGTCCGGCGGGGTCGCCTTGACCTGTTCCACGCGGTTGAGGCGCTCGTAGGTGTAGTTGACGGTCTGGCCGCGGGCGTCGCGCACCGAGTCGACCCGCCCGTAGGCGTCGTACTCGGTGTGGGTGGCACCGGTGTCCGGGTCGGTGGTGTCGGTGACGCGCCCGAGCGCGTCGTAGGTCCGGGTGCGGGTGTTGCCGACGTCGTCGGTGGTGGTGACCAGGTCACCGCGGACGTCGTAGTCGTACGTCGTGGTGACGGCGCCGGCCTCGGTCAGGGCGGCGTCGGTGAAGGTGTCCTGGCGGACCGTGCGGCCCAGCGCGTCCGTCCATACCCGGGAGGAGGGCGTGCCCTGGGGCTGGCGGATCACCGTGTAGTCCAGGCCGTACTCGTAGCGGGTGCGGCGGTCCGTGGTCGGCACCGGCTTGTCGCCGTTCATGGCGGTCGCGCCGGTCTGCGGGTACGAGTGGTGCACCGGGGTGACGGTGAGGACCCGGCCGAGGCCGTCGTAGGTGTAGCCGGTGGCGTTGGGGATCTCGGACTCGGATCTGGGGACGACGAGTTCGGTGCCGGGTTCGCCCTCCGTGTAGTAGGCGTTGCGCGTGTAGCGCACCTGGCCCGCGTCGTTGTGCAGGGTGTCGGTGACCAGCCGGCCGCCGCCGACCGCGGGGGTCTGGGTCTGCCGCTCGCGGCCGAGGCCGTCGTAGATCGCGGTGGACGCCTGGTAGGTGCCGTCACCCGCGGCGCGGGTGGGGTTGTCCTTGAGGGATTCGGTGACCACGGAGACCGGCTTGCCCGGGTCGGTGTGGTAGGCGTAGCGGACCGTGGGGTCGTCGGTGGCGGACTGGGTGGCGTCCCAGGCGGCGACGGTGCGGCCGAGCGGGTCGTACTCGTAGGAGGTGACCCGGTCGTTGGCGTCGGTGGACTTCAGGGTGGCGCCGCGACCGGGCTCGACGAGGGTGGTTTCCCGGAAGCCGGTCTCCGTGCCGTCGACGATCTTGTGGCCCGTGACCGTCTCTGTCTTGTAGACCTGACCGTCGGACGGTGTGTACGTCGTGGTGCTCTCGACGCCGGTCGGATCGGTGGCCTTCACGACCCGGCCGGTGGTGTCGTACTCGGTGCGCGACTCGGGGTTGGTGGTCTGCCAGCCGGTGCCCGCGCCGGTCGGGGCGACGGTCTTGGTGACCAGGCCCTTGGTGGGGGTGGCGGTGTGCGAACTCGCACCGTCGTAGTACATGCGCGAACCGCTGACCACGGTCTTGGCGGTGGCGCTGGAGAGGTCGGTGGAGCACGTGCTGGTGCCGGTGGTGGTGACGGTCTGGGCGACCAGGCCGACGAGGTAGGTGGTCCCAGAGGTGTTGTGCACGTACGAGGTCGCCGTGCAGGAGTTGTCCTTGGGATCGGCCTCGTCGCCCAGCTCCCGGACCAGCGTGGGCAGTCCGTACGTTTCGTCGTACTCGGTCCTGGTGGTGACCGTGCGCAGGGTGGAGCCGTCCGCGCCCTTGCCGGAAGCCTTGGTGATCGTCCTGGTCTCGCCGAGGGTGACGCGCTCCGAGGTGACGTCGGGGCCGTCGGTGCGCTTGCGGGTGGCGAGGCGGACCGGGGCGTCGGGAATGTTGACGGATCGGGATATCCATCCGGACGCGGTGGCCGCCCGGTCGTCGGGGTAGGTCAGCGACTCGGCGACCATGCCGGCGTACGCCTTGCGGTCGGTGGCGAGGACCGCGCCGGTGACGTCGGTCGTCCTGGAGCCGCGCTTGACGTCATCGGACGACTTCTCGGGAGTGTCGTCCGCGAGGACGTCGTCGGCCATGCCCCGGAAGTAGCGGGTGACCGACTTGGCACCGGTGGTGCCTTCGGCCTCGTCCGTGGCCGAGGTGACGGTGGTGACGAGGGGATAGCCCCGCCAGTCGTCCCAGGTGCGCTTCTTGGGCCGGGTGAACTCGCTCTGGTTCTTGGCCCACAGCGCGCTGTCGACGGCGTCGCCGACGGTGGCGTACGTGTACGTCGTGGTGATGTCCTTGGATTCCTCGGCCCCCGCCAGACGCGGGTGCTCGGTGATCTTCTCGACGACATACTTGTGGAACCAGGAGATCCGCTTGTCCTCCAGCTCGCCGTCGGCGTGCCAGTACGCGGGATAGCAGAGCTGGTCGTTCCTGTCCTTGGCCGGACGGCCGGAGCCGGTGAGGCACTTGTCGGTGGGCGCCTTGTACACGACCTCGGTGCGGCCGCCGTACTCGGAGACGACGTCCTGGATGCGCAGCCGGGCGAAGAGCGGGTCGGTGTCGGAGGAGCCGTTCTTGACCCGGTTGGGCAGCGGGGCGCCGTTGTGGCCGAAGGTGACCGGGTTGAGGCGCTGGGTGGAGCCGTCGACCGCGTAACCGGTGCGGGAGACGGACTCCAGCCACAGCGCGGTGTACTCGCCGGTCAGGTTCCACGGGAACGACTGCTTCAGGCCCCAGGAGTCGACCTTGGACAGCAGTGTCGTGGTCGCGGAGTCGCCGGACAGGCCGCAGGCGTTGCGGCTGCCGGTCTCGTTGCCGTCGGCGTCGACGCTGTACTCGGTCAGCCGGACGCCCTGCTGGCGCTGGGCGCACGCGTCGACGGAGGCGAGGCGCTTGCGCGACCAGAAGGTGGGGGCGTAGGTCGTGCACTTCTTGCCGCTCGTGCAGGCGAGGTCGGCGGGGGTGTCGAACCAGGGGCGGGTGCGGTCGGAGCGCTTGGAGGCGAAGTTGGCCTCGGAGCACTCCACCTTGAGGGAGTTGTCCTCGAAGCATCGTTCCTTGGCGGTGAACAGCATCCGGCCGAGCGGCTCGGCGCTGTAGAGCGTGCCCTCGCGCTGCCCGTAGTCGATGTGGGAGAGGTAGCCGGCCCGGTCGTAGGCGACGGCCTTGGCCTCCTTCATGTCCTGCGCGTAGGCGTTCTTCTCCTTCTCCCACCACAGGGTCATCGCGTTGCCGCTGGTGTCGAGGACGTAGTCGAGCTGGAAGCGCCAGCCCTGGTCGCAGAAGGAGTCCTTGAACGCCGGCTTGTAGCAGGGGTCCTCGGTGTGGTTGCCGGCGACGGGGACACTGAGCACGGAGTTGGTCTCGGGCTTGCCCGGACTCCAGCCCGGCAGCCGGTTCATGCCGAAGTAGTACTGGGTGCCGTCGCTGGTGGTGACCCGCCAGAACTCCCCGTTGTCGTCACCGTTGCCGGAGCCGCTGATGCCCGTCAGGGTCTTGTAGTCGGCGGCGTCGAGCAGTTCCACGCGCAGGTTGTCCCCGCGGGCGCTCTTCCACTGCTTGGTGGTGTCGTCGCGTACCAGTTCGGTGGTGGTGCCGTTCAGGGAGAGGACCGCGTTGTACGAACCCCAGCACTGGTCGCCGGTGAAGTGGCCCTTGTTGTTGGCGTTCGCGGTGTCGGCGGCGCAGCCCACGAACGTGCGGGTGATGGAGCCGGGGTTGTAGTCCCAGCCCTCACCGGCCCAGGAGACCTGGTTGTTGGTGGCGGACGTACGGCCGTCTGAGGTCTGCGAGTTGTAGCTGAGGGTGACGTTCGGCGACGGTCCCGACGGGACCTGCGGGGCGGCCATCGTGTAGGAGTAGGTGAACGCGCCGGAGGAACCGCCGGCCGTCCAGGACCCGGCCGAGACGATCGGGCTCGCGCCGAAGTCGCCGCCGGCGCCGGAGCCGTAGGAGCCGCCCACCAGCAGTCCGCCGCTCGCGGAGTCGGCGATCCGCCGTACGGCGTCGGCCGCCCTGCCGCCGCGCCACACGGCGGAGTCGACGGCCGCCTTGTCGCCGGTGTCCGCCGCCGTGTTCGCGGTGGACGTACCCGCCGCGACGGTCTTCAGATCGGCGGTGTCCAGGGTGACGTTGACGAAGGTCTCGGGGACGTCGGCGGTGGTGGCGCCGGGCTCCTCCGTCTCGTCGCCCGCGCCGTCCTCGCCCGGGTCCGGTTCGGAGCCGGAGGAGTCCCCCGGGTCGAGCGGCACGGTGACGGTCGAACCGGTGCGCTCGACGGCAGTGGTCACCGGAATACCGGCGGAGCACTCCTCCAGCTCGGGCGTCGTGGTGTAGCAGGCCGGCATCAGGCTGAAGGAGAGCCGGTCGAGCCAGTGGGCGCTGTAGGCCTCGGCGAGCTTGCTGGCGTCGATGGAGACGACGGCGTCACCGGTGGCGGTGGCGGGGGCGTCGACGGCGAGCAGGAAGCCCTGGGCGCCGCCCGCCACCGCGTCGCCCTCCGACGCGGCGGCCACGCTCCAGGCCCCCTTGAGTGCCTCGGCGTCGGCGGCGGAGGCGCCCTCGGGCGCGCCGACACCGATGGTCATGGTGCCGTCGGCCGACTTGGCGACCTCGGTGGTGGCGCCCACGGGCGGGTGGTCGAGGGTCTTGGTGCCGGATGCGGCGGGCACCTCGGCCACGGCGTCCGGGTCGTACGCCCGCACGCCCTCGATGGTCGTGCCGGCGAGCTCCTCCAGGTCGCCGCTCTTCTTCTCGTCGATCTCGACGGGATCCGTCCGCTGTTCCTCGGCGAGGTCGACGGCGGTGCGGGAGTCGGCGGGGCCGACGGCCGCGGCGCCGGGCAGGAGGGTGACGTTGAGGGCGAGGAACAGACCGGCGACGACACCGATTCGTGCTCTGCGTCGGATCAGGCGTTCGCGCGGCGATCTCGCCAGCGAACCCCGACCGCACCAGGACAGCACCGTACGCACGGCCAGGCCGACCTTTCCCCCGTCACCACGATCGGATGCGGTCGCTCCGATGGCACATGGTGAGCAATGGTTTACAGAATGAGCACGAAGATACGGAGGTCGTGAAGATCTTCGTCAAGCTGTGCTGATTCTGTGTTAGCTATGTCACGTTCCAAAAACAGACAAAGAACCGCAAAGAAAGACTCCTCCACCCTTTGCCCGGTCGTTGCCAAGTCGTCGCCGAACGTGGGGTGTTGATCTCTCCCGGTAGAGCTGTTCATACTCCAAGCGCCCACTCCGGCATGTCGTGCGACCGTCACGAGCAGTCACCACGCCCAGGGCAGCCGAGAAAGAGCACGCCGCCGCGGTGACCGCCGTGTCGCGTCCCAGCCTGTTGGAGAAGGGCCCTTGAGCGACCTCGACAGCGCCATCGGAACGAGCGCCCCGGCGCAGTCGGCCGGGCCGACTCCCCCTGGCCGAGGGCGCGTTCGGCGTGCCGTGGCGGCCACCGTCGCGCTCGCCGTACTGGCCGGTGGCGGCATCGTGCTGGCCCTGCGGGCTCAGGACGACACCGGATCAGCCGCCAAGTCACCGCGCGCCGCCCGGCTGGTGTCCGAGGACGAGGCGCAACGGCGGGCGCGGGAGACCGACCGGAAGGTCGAAGTCACGGCGCTGAACGACGAGTTCTCCACGACCTACGCCAACCCGGACGGCACGTTCACGTACCGGGCGTCGGTCGCTCCGCTCCGCGCGCGCACCGAAGAGGGCGCATGGGCCCCGGTCGACACCAGGCTGGAGCCGGACGGAAAGGACGGCTGGCGCACCGTCAACTCTCCTTACCCAGTGACCTTTTCGTCCGGTGGCGGTACCGGCGCGAACCGAGCGGGCACGCGCACGTCCGGGG
This sequence comes from Streptomyces diversicolor, assembly GCF_057537855.1. NCBI lineage: Bacteria > Bacillati > Actinomycetota > Actinomycetes > Kitasatosporales > Streptomycetaceae > Streptomyces > Streptomyces diversicolor. The sequence goes on along the minus strand of NZ_BAAJXA010000001.1, from coordinate 146,262 downwards.
CGTCGGTCCGGTCCGCCGTGTTCCGCGCCGACGCCGTCGAGGCGGCCGACGGGGACACCTGGTCTCCTCTGCTGACGATGACCGCCGAGGGTCATGAGGTCGCGTTCGCGTGGCCGGGGCCGCTGCCCGAGCCGGTCGTCGAGAACAACAGGGCGCTGTACGAGGGCGTGTTGCCGGGCGTGGACCTGATGCTGTCGGCGCGCGACACCGGGTTCACCCATGTCCTGGTGGTCCACTCGGCCGAGGCCGCCGCCGCGTTGGCCGCCGATCCGCCGCGCTACCGGGTCACCTCGCCGACCCTCTCCTTCACGCTCGATCCGGCCACCGATGTGCTCACGGCGAAGAACGAAGCGGGCCAGGAGATCGTGGTCTCCCCGACGCCGTTCCTGTGGGACTCGGCGGGCACCCACGACAGCGACGAGCCGGCCGCCGACCCGGACGCCGCGGCCGGCACCAACGAGAACCCCGAGCGGGTGGAGGAAGGCCCGTCCCGTACGCCCGAGGCTCCCGAGACCGAGGAGAGCCGGGACGAGGACCCGGACGAACACGCAGTGGAGCAGGAACCGGACACGGACGCCGATCCGGTCGCCTTCGCGGCGGGCAACGCGCTCGCTCTGCCCGCGGCGGGCGGCCCCGGTGAGGGCGCCCACGCCTCCACGGCGGGCGCGTCCTTCGCCGGTGACATCCTGACGATCACCCCGCCGAAGGACTACCTCTCCCGGACCGAGGGGCTGACCTACCCGCTGTTCCTCGACCCCTCCACCATCGGTACCCGCTCCAACTGGACGACGGTGTACAAGAAATACCCCGGTTCCAGCTTCTACGACGGGGCGAACTACAACGAGGACACCAAGGAGGCCCGGGTCGGGTTCGAGCGGCAGACCTGGGGCACGGCCCGGTCGTTCTTCAAGCTGAAGCTGAAGAAATCCATCAAGGGCGCGGACGTCTCAAGCGCCACCCTGAAGGTCCTGGAGACGCACTCCTGGTCGTGCAGCAAGCGCACGGTTCAGCTGTGGCGCACCGACGCCTTCAACACCAAGACCACCTGGAACCGCCAGCCCGCCTGGAAACGGAAGATCACCTCGAAGTCGTTCGCCTACGGCTGGAAGTCCAACAGCGCCTGCCCGGACACGAACGTCAACTTCACCGTCACGACGCTGGCCCAGGAGGCGGCCGACAACGGCTGGACGGACTTCAACGTGGGCATGGTGGCGTCGACGTCGTCGTCCGCGCCGACGGGTTCGGCGAGCAGCCTGGAGACGGACACGTACTCCTGGAAGAAGTTCCAGGCGGAGGGCAGCGGCTCGCCGTCCGTGACCATCACCTACAACCGCAAGCCCAACACCCCGACGTCGGTGACGATGAGCCCGGGCACCTGCGACACCAGTACCTCCCCGTACGTCAAGGTCGGCAAGTCCGAGACGCTGGCGATCAGCGCCAAGGCGACCGATCCGGACGGCGACCTCGCCAAGCTGGAGTACGAACTCTGGGAGACGGGCAAGCAGGACACCACCACGCGCAAGCTCACCAAGAACGTGGACGACGGGGAGACCGGCGCCGTTGCGATCAAGTCGTACCTGACCAACGGGAAGACCTACTCGTGGCGGGTGCGCGGCTGGGACGCCAAGGTGAGCGGCGGTTGGGCGCCCACCGGCGGTGCCGGCGTGTGCCGGTTCACGTACGACACCACCCTGCCCGACTCCCCCGCGCCGGTGATCTCGACGGACTTCCCGAGCGACAAGGACGACGAGATCGAGGGGAACGAGGAGGACGATGTTCCCGACGTCTGGTCGAGGCAGCCCTTCGGCAAACCCGGAAGTTTCACCTTCGAGGTCCAAAAGCCGATCGACCCGGCGAAGGACCCGAACGCGGACATCGTCAAGTTCGTCTACTCCATCAACAACACCACCTACGCCGGGTGGGTCTGCGCGAACGGCGCGCAGGGCACCACGGGCGGTCTCACCAAGTCCTGTACGACGCCCATCAAGACGGCCACCGTCACCGGCGTCCAGCCACCGGCCGCAGGACCGAACACCCTGTACGTCAAGGCCGTCGACGCGGCCGGCAACATCTCGCCCAGCCCCACCAAGCACGTCTTCAACGTCAAACCGCGCTCCAAGCCGGACGGCCCGGGCGATCTGAACGGCGACGGAACCGCCGACCTCGGCCATGTCACCCTCGCGGGCAACCTCTGGATCGGCGCGGTCTCGCAGAACGGCGCCTACCAGGTCAACACCTACGGCACACACGAGAAGGGCACCTCGCTCAAGGGCGGCGCCACCGCGCCGCACATCTGGGACGGCGACGGCACCTACTCCCTCGTCACCCACAACGGCGACTTCGCACCGGGAGACGGCGTCACGGACTGGGTGGTCCGCACCCCCGAGGGCCGCCTGTTCGTCTATCCCGGCGACGGCTACGGCTCGATCGACGTGAGCAAGCGCATCGAGGTGCGGCTGCCCGCCAACGCCCCCGCCCCGTCGACGTTCTCGGAGATCAAGGCGGCGGGCGACATCACCGGCGACGGGCGGCCGGAGCTGTTCGTGGCCGGTGGCGCGGGCGGGGCCGAGCTGTGGGTGTTCAGCGGATACAGCGGCGGCACGTTCGCCGAGGCGGTCCAGATGACGACGAGCGCGTGGGGTGACGCCGAACGGGACTTCGTCGCCGTCGGCGACTACAACGGCGACGGCGCGGCGGATCTGACCTTCCGCACCGCGGCCGGCAACATCATCCTGCGCAAGGGCATCCGCGACAGCGGCGGCAAGGGCACGGTCCTCAAGAGCCTCGGGCAGTCCGGCTGGAGCCTGGACGGGGACAAGGTCTACGCCGCGTCCTCCTTCACCCGGGCCGCCTTCCCGCTGGTCTACGGCACCCCCGACGTCACCGGCGACGGCATCCCCGACCTGTGGACCACCGACGCGGCCGGCGCCCTGCTCCTCTACAAGGGCGGTGCGGCGGGCCTGGGCTCGCCGATCACGGTCCGCAGCAGCGGCTGGGGAGCGACGGTGGTGCAGCAACTGGGCTGATCCGCAGGGGATGTCGACGACATCGCGGAGGGCCGGACGGCAGCGTCCGGCCCTCCGCGCGCCGCCGGGTCGCACCGCGGGTTTCCCGTCCGCTCCCCTGCGCCGGCCACTCCCGCTCCGCCGGTCCCCGAACAATGATCAGGGGCGGTTTCGGATTCCTCCGAAACCGCCCCTGATCCGCGACTCCACAAAGTCGGGACGACAGGATTTGAACCTGCGACCCCTTGACCCCCAGTCAAGTGCGCTACCAAGCTGCGCCACGTCCCGGTGCCGTTTGACCTGGGGTTTCCCCCATCCGAACGCGCAGGGAAACCATACCGCACTCGGGCCGGTGGTCACGCATCCGTTTCCCGGCGCGACACAGGGTGGCTTCGCTTGACCTGAACCTCGATTGAGGTTGCAGGCTCGTCGGCATGACGACCATCGAGGAACGGCGCACCGCATATGCCTATACCGAGCTGCCCCGGCTGATGGGGCTGATGACCGGCGACGAGAAGCACGGACCGGCGGCCACGTCCACGCTGGACGTGCTGTGGGTGCTCTACGACCGGGTGCTGCGGGTCGGACCCGACCGGACGGACGACCCGGACCGGGACCGGTTCCTGCTGAGCAAGGGGCACGGTCCGATGGCCTACTACGCGGTGCTCGCCGCGAAGGGCTTCGTCCCGGTGGAGTGGCTGCCCGCGTTCGGGACGTACGACTCGCCGCTCGGGCACCACCCGGACCGGGTGCTGGTGCCGGGCGTCGAGATCAGCAGCGGGTCGCTCGGCCACGGGCTGCCCATCGCCGTGGGCACGGCGCTGGGGCTGCGGGCCCAGGGGCGGACCGAGCCACGGGTGTGGGTGCTGACCGGGGACGCCGAACTGGACGAGGGCAGCAACCACGAGGCGATCGCCTTCGCCGGGCCGGCCGGGCTCGACCGGCTGCACACCGTCGTCGTGGACAACGCCTCCGCCAGCCACGCCCGGCCCGGCGGGATCGCGGCCCGCTTCGAGGCGGCCGGCTGGTCGGCCGTCACCGTCGACGGACGGGACCACGAGGCGCTGTACGCCGCCTTCACCGCCGCGCACCCGGGCCGCCCGCATGTGACGGTGGCCCGCGTCGAGCCCAAGTCCACCTGAACTCCCCCCACTTCAGCAAGAAGGAGCTTCCCCCATGGACACCATGCGTGACCGGTTCGCCCCCGTCGTCACCCGGCTGCTCGACGAGGACCCGCGGGTCGCCGTCGTCCTCGCGGAGGTCGGCAAGGACGCGTTCGCCGACGCGCGGCGCCGGCATCCGGACCGGGTGATCAACGTCGGCATTCGCGAGCAGCTGCTCGTCGGGGCGGGGGCCGGTCTTGCGCTGACCGGAATGCGGCCGGTGGTGCACACCTTCGCCAGCTTCCTCGTGGAGCGCCCCTTCGAGCAGGTCAAACTGGACCTCGGGCACCAGAACGCCGGGGCGGTGCTGGTCAGCGCGCACGCCTCGTACGACTGGCCGCCAGCCGGTCACACCCACATGGCGCCCGGCGACGTGGCGCTGCTCGACACCCTGGACGGCTGGACCGTGCATGTGCCGGGCCACCCGGACGAGGCCGAGACCCTGCTGCGGCACGCGGTCGCGGCCGACGACGACAAGGTGTACGTCCGGCTGTCCATGCTCGCCAACCGGCGGGCCTACGAGGTCGACGGGCGGGGTCTGCGCACCATCCGTGAGGGGCGTGCCGCGGTGGTCGTCGCCGTCGGTCCGTTGCTGGACGCCGTGCTCGCCGCCACCGAGGGGCTGGACGTCACCGTCCTGTACGCGACGACCGTGCGGCCCTTCGACGCGGCGGGGCTGCGCCGTGCCACCGAGACGGCGGGCACGGACGTGGTCCTCGTCGAGCCGTATCTGGCCGGGACCTCGACGGCGGCGGTGAACGAGGCGCTGGCCGACCTGCCGCACCGGGTGCTCGGCCTCGGGGTGGGGCGGCGCGAGCTGCGGCGGTACGGGACCGCCGAGGAGCACGCCGCCGCGCACGGTCTTGACGCGGCGGGCCTGCGCGGGCGGATCGAGGCGTTCGCCGCCGTACCCGCCCGGGGATGAGCGGCGTGCGGCCGGGATGACCGGCGTGCGGCCGGGACGAGCGGCGTGCGGCCGTCCGTCGTCCGGTGGCCCGAGGGGGGTCAGCCGGCCGGCCCGGTCGCCGCGTCGGCACGTACCAGACCGCGGATCGCGGGGACCGCGAGCAGGGCGGCGGCGACCACCAGGCTCGTCGCCCCGGCGACCAGCAGTACATGGCCGGCGCCTAGGGCACCGGCCGCCGGACCGGCGAGGGCCTGGCCGACGGGCATCATCGCGAGGGAACCCGCGACGTCGTACGCGTGGATGCGGTTGAGCACGTCGGCGGGCACCTGGGTCTGCACGGTGGTCGCCCACATCACGCCCCAGAAGGACAGCCCGGCGCCGGCGACGGCCGCCCCGGCCGCCATGGCCGGCACGCCGAGACCCGCGCCGACGGTGGCCGGGAAGCCGGCGAAGGCGAACAGGGCGACGGCGCCGGCCCGCAGCATGCGGCGGGGGCGCAGCCGCAGCGCGAGCAGCCCGCCGACGACGGTGCCCGCCCCGAGCGCGGAGTTGATCAGGCCGTAGGCGCGCGGGCCGTGCCGCTGCACCACTTCCGTCGCGACCAGCGGGACCGTCGGACCCCATACCGCGATCATGAAGAGGCACCACACGGCGATCACAGCCCACAGCCAGGTCCGTGATCTGAACTCGCGAAAGCCCACGACCAGTTCGGCACGGAAGGCGCGCAGGCCCCCGCCGGTGCCGTGCGGGGCCTCGGGCGGCGGGGGCAGGCGGAGCAGCAGCAGGCACAGGGCGCTGACCGCGTAGGTGGCGGCGTGGGCCGCGAACACGCCGCCGGGCGAGGCGAGGCCGACCAGCAGACCGGCGAGGGCGGGGCCCGCCAGCTGGGCCGCGGACTCGGCGATCCGGATGGCGCCGTTCGCCCCCTGGATGTCCGAGGCCAGGCGGGGGACGGTGCTCGCCACGCCGGGCTGGAAGACCGCGCTCGCCACACCGCCCACGACCCCGATCGCGCAGATCTCCCACAGGACCACATGGCCCGCGAAGAACAGCGCGGCGGCCAGCGCCTGTGTGCCGAGCCTAACCAGGTCGGCGCCGATCATCAGCCGGCGGGTGCTGAACCGGTCGGCGATGACCCCGCCGAAGACGACGAGGCCGGCGAAGGCGGCGGCCGTCGAGGCCATGGCGATGCCGACCGCGCCCGCGCCGTAGCCGTGTTGCAGCAGGCCCGCGGCGAGCGCCACCGGCAGCATGGTGTCGCCCAGCCGGGCGACGGCCCGGGCCACGAAGAACAGGGCGAAGTCCCGGGACCACACGGCCCGCTCCCGGGGGCCGCGCGCGCCGCCGGGTCCGGACCGGGAAACGGTGTCCTGCCGTGCCGACGCCCCGGTCATCCGCTGCCCGCTCCCCCGCCGTTCGCCGCTGTCGCCGTCGGATCATGCCACGGTGCGCGGACGCCGGCCCAGGGGTTTACCGGCCGCCCGGCACACCGATCCCCGGGTGGGCCTCCAGCAGCCGTGGCGGGGCCGCCTGGCGCCAGGAGTCGGCGAGGATGTCACGCAGTTCGGCCTCGTCCTCCAGCGCGGCGAGCCGGGCCCGGACCCAGGCGAATTGGGCCTCGTGTGCGGCGATCCAGAACTTCTCCGGCTCGGCCCGCGCCAGTTCGTCGCGCTCCTCCTTGGGACAGCGCACGGCGATGGACGTCTCGTCCTCGGGCAGTGTGGCGAACATCTTCCCGGCCACCCGGAACGTGGGCATGCTCCAGGCGGTCTTCTCGGTCGTCTCGGGCAGGGACAGGGCGATACGGCGTACGTCTTCGGCGTCCGGCATGACAGGCACGCTAGCCGCTGCCACTGACAACGGCCCCGATCACCCGGTGCCCACCCGCTTGTAGTAGAGCGTCGTCGGCCGCAGCACCCCGGCCGGGCTCGCCGCGTAGTCCGGGATGGCTCCGGCCCGCACCCAGCCGGCCGAGCGGTAGAGCAGTTCGGCGTCACTGCCGCTCTCGGTGTCCAGGTGGAGCAGGGTGATCCCGGCAGCGGCGGCGGCCTCCTCCGCGGTGCCGAGCAGCCGGCGGCCGAGGCCCCGGCCGCGGCCGTCGGGGCGGACCATCAGCTTGACGACCTCGGCACGGTGCCGGCTGTTGGGCTTGTCGGCGAAGGCCAGCGAGACGGTGCCGGCCGGCCGTCCCGCGGCGTCCCGCGCCAGCCAGACGGCGAGCCGTCCGGCGGCCACGGCCCGCGCCCGCTCCCGCCACCAGGCCAGCGCGGTGGCGCGGTCGAGCGGTGCGAGGAAGCCGACGGACGCCCCGTCGGCCACCACTTCGGTCAGCAGATCGGCCAACTCGGGCGCGGACGCGTCCAGGCGGGCCGCGGTCAGGCGGGTCACGGTCATGGCAGCACCACCGCCAGGACGTACCGCGCGTCCTCGGCTCCGGGGCAGCGGAACCGGGTCGGCCCCCACACCCGCAGCCGCAGGCAGTCCCCGGTGCCGACGCGGTGCACGACGTCGCCCGCGGTCACCTCAAGCGTCCCGTCGAGGACCCAGATGTGCTGTTCCAGGCCCGGCACCGGCGGGCGGTCGTAGGCGATGTCGGCGCCGGCGGCGAGCCGTCCCTCGACGAGTTCGCCGCGCAGCGAGGCGTGCGGGGGCGACACCGAGCGCCGTACGAACCCGCCGGCCCGGTCCTGCCACACCGTCTGCTCGGCGGCGCGCACCAGCGGGGCGGGCCCCGACTCCACCTCGCTGAGCAACCGGGACATGGTCCGTCCGTAGACATGGCAGAGCCGGTTCAGGAGGGCGGCCGTCGGGCTGACCTCCGCCCGCTCCACCCGGGACAGGGTCGACCTGCTCACTGCGCTGCGCTCCGCCAACTCGCCCAGCGACCAGCCGTGTTCGGCCCGCAGTTCGGCCAGCCTCGCGCCGAGGCGGGCGTCCACGGGGTCCAGGGCGGGCATGGCCCGCGCTTCCCGTTCGTTTCTCACATCCGGGATGCTATCCCGCATATGAGACGGGCGGGTTACGGAGCGCTCACGTCCGGGCTGCCTCGTCCAGTGCGTCCAGCACCGGCCTGATCAGGGGGTGCCCCTCGGCCCCGCGCCGCACCGCCGCGAAGACCCGGCGGGTGGGGGCCACCCCGTCCACGGGCCGTACGACCACACCCGACAGGTCCATGCCGCGCAGCGCCGAGCGCGGAACGAGCGCCACACCGGCGTCGGCCGAGGCCAGCGACACGACCGCGCGGAAGTCGTCCGAGGAGTGCTCCAGGCGCGGCTGGAAACCGGCGCTCTCACAGGCGAGGACGACCACGTCGTGGCAGGGGTTGCCCGGGTACGGGCCGATCCACGAGTCCTTGGCCAGTTCGGCGAGCGGGACGACGGCGGCGCCGGCCAGCCGGTGACCGGGCGGCACGACCGCGTCGAACGGCTCGGCGTACAGCGGGACATGGGTCAGGCGCGGGTCGTCGGCCGGCGGGGCGCCGCGGTACTCGACGGCGACCGCCACATCCACCTGCCGGTCCAGGACCATCGGCAGGCTGGCGTCGCCCTCGGCGTCCCGGACCCGGATGCGGATGCCGGGCGCCGACCGGGCGAGACGGGCCACCGCGGGAGCCACGACCTGGGCGATCCCGGTCGCGAAGGCGGCCACCGTGACCGTGCCGGCCTCGCCGGAGCCGTACGCCGCCAGCTCCGCCTCGGCCCGCTCCAGCTGGGCGAGGACGGCGTTGGTGTGGCTCAGCAGGATCTCCCCGGCCGCGGTGAGCCGTACCCCCTTCGCGCTCCGCTCGACCAGGCGGTGGCCGGTCTCCTGCTCCAGGGCCGCGAGCTGCTGGGAGACCGCGGACGGGGTGAGGTACAGCGCGGCGGCCGCCGCCGTCACCGTGCGGTGGTCGGCCACCGCTCTCAGGATGTGGAGCCGCCGCGCTTCGATCATGCCGAGGATTATCGCAATATGTCCGGGCCGGTCATGCGGCCGACTCGGCCCGCGCCGCGACGAAGGCGTCGACCGCGCGGTTGACGTCGGCGGCGGAGTGCGCGGCGGACAGCTGCACCCGGATGCGGGCCTGGCCCTGCGGCACCACCGGGTAGGAGAAGCCGATCACATACACGCCCCGCTCCAGCAGCAGGTCGGCCATCCGGGCCGCCTGCGCGGCGTCGCCGATCATCACCGGCGCGATGGCGTGGTCGCCGGGCAGGATGTCGAAGCCCTCCTCGGTCATCCGGCGGCGGAACAGCGCGGTGTTCTCGGCGAGCCGCACCCGCAGGTCGTCCGCCGACTCCAGCAGGTCGAGGACCTTCAGGGAGGCCGCGGCGATCACCGGCGCGAGGGTGTTCGAGAACAGGTACGGCCGGGAACGCTGGCGCAGCAGGGCGACGATCTCGGCGCGGGCGGCGACATAGCCGCCGGAGGCGCCGCCGAGGGCCTTGCCGAGGGTGCCGGTGACGATGTCGACGCGGTCCCTGACGCCGTGCAGTTCGGGTGTGCCGCGCCCGGTCGGGCCGACGAAGCCCACGGCGTGCGAGTCGTCGACCATGACCATGGCGTCGTAGCGGTCGGCGAGGTCGCAGATCTCCCGGAGCGGGGCGACGTATCCGTCCATGGAGAACACGCCGTCGGTGACGATCAGCCGCCTGCGCGCGTCGGCGGCCTCCTTGAGCCGCGCCTCCAGGTCGGCGAGGTCGCGGTTGGCGTAGCGCAGCCGGCGGGCCTTGGACAGCCGGATGCCGTCGATGATCGAGGCGTGGTTGAGCGCGTCGGAGATGACGGCGTCCTCGGGGCCGAGCAGCGTCTCGAAGACGCCGCCGTTGGCGTCGAAGCAGGAGGAGTACAAGATGGTGTCCTCCTGGCCGACGAACGCGGACAGCCGCGCCTCCAGCTCCTTGTGGACCTCCTGCGTCCCGCAGATGAAGCGCACCGACGCCATGCCGTAGCCCCAGCGGTCCAGGGCGGCGTGGGCGGCGGCGACGACCTCCGGGTGGTCGGCGAGGCCGAGGTAGTTGTTCGCGCAGAAGTTGAGGACTTCGCCGGGGCGGCCGCCCGCGGTGACGGCGACGGTCGCGGACTGCGGGGTGCCGATGACCCGCTCGGGCTTGTGCAGTCCGGCGGCGCGGATCTCGTCGAGGGTGGCGCGCAGGTCGTCGCGTACAGAGTCGAACACAGGGTCTCCATCACGTGCGGGGGTGAGTGGTGCGAAGGGGTGCGCCGATGGGGCGGGGCATCAAGCGGTCCAGTCGAGGATGACCTTGCCGCCCTTGCCGCCGGCCGCGTCGGCGAACGCCGCCTCGAAGTCGCGGTAGCCGTACCGGCCGGTGATCACCGGGGCGAGGTCCAGGCCGCCCTCCAGCAGCACCGTCATCGCGTACCAGGTCTCGAACATCTCCCGGCCGTAGATCCCCTTGATCGTGAGCATCGAGGTGACGATCCGGGACCAGTCCACCGGGAACTCCTGGGACGGCAGCCCGAGCATCGCGATCCGGCCGCCGTGCGTCATGTTGGCGATCATGTCCCGCACGGCCTCCGGCCGCCCCGACATCTCCAGACCGACGTCGAAACCCTCACGCAGCCCCAACTCCCGCTGCCCGTCCGCGATCGACGCACCCGAGACGTTCAGCGCCAGACTCACCCCGATCTTACGGGCCAGCTCCAGACGCTCCTCGCTCACATCGGTGACGACCACATGGCGCGCACCCGCGTGCCGGGCCACCGCGGCGGCCATCAGACCGATCGGCCCGGCACCGGTGATCAGCACATCCTCACCGACCAGCGGGAACGACAACGCGGTGTGCACCGCGTTGCCGAACGGGTCGAAGATCGCCGCCACATCCAGGTCGACCGGCACCCGGTGCACCCACACGTTGGACGCGGGCAGCGCCACATACTGCGCGAACGCCCCGTCACGGCCCACCCCAAGGCCCACCGTGGCCCGGCACAGATGACGGCGGCCGGCCAGGCAGTTGCGGCACCTGCCGCACACCAGGTGGCCCTCGCCGCTGACCAGGTCCCCGCTGCGGATGTCGGTGACGTCCCGGCCGGTCTCCACGACCCGCCCCACGAACTCGTGCCCGATCACCAGCGGCGTACGGATCGCCTGCCGCGCCCAGCCGTCCCAGGACCTGATGTGCAGATCGGTACCGCAGATCCCGGTCCGCTGCACCTCGATCAGCACATCACCAGGGCCGATCTCCGGCTCCGGGACGTCCGCGAGCCACAACCCGGGCTCCGCCTTCTCCTTGACCAGCGCCTTCAACGCTACGGCTCCTGTGGTGAGATCCCGGCCGCGCGCAGGCCGGAAGAGCCCGCAGCGGGGGACGAGGGTGGATTCCCGTAGCAATGTGCCGCATCCGTGAGGCCCGGTCCATCGAGGTTTTCTTAACCGCCGCCACAGCTTTCCTTCACACCCCGCCGGTTCCGTGGGTGTGCGGGGCTCACATGTGGGCGCCATGGCTCGGCGCGCGGGCCGGTGCGTGCGCGATCAGATGGCGCACGAGGGTGAGCAGCGTCTGGATGCCGGAGCTGGAGATGCGCGCGTCGCAGCGGACCACGGGGATCGCCGGATCGAGGTCGATGGCGGCGCGCACCTCCTCGGGCTCGTAACGGTGGGCGCCGTCGAACTCGTTGACGGCGACGACGAAGCCGAGGCCGCGCTCCTCGAAGAAGTCGACGGCCGCGAAGCAGTCCTCCAGGCGGCGGGTGTCGGCGAGGACCACCGCGCCGAGCGCGCCCTCGGACAGCTCGTCCCACATGAACCAGAAACGTTCCTGGCCGGGCGTGCCGAACAGGTACAGCACGTGCTCCGGGCCGAGCGTGATGCGGCCGAAGTCCATCGCCACGGTCGTGACGACCTTGTTCTCGATGCCGTCGAGGTCGTCGGTCCCGGCGCTGACCGTGGTGAGCAGTTCCTCCGTGCTGAGCGGCGCGATCTCGCTCACCGCGCCCACGAAGGTGGTCTTGCCCACTCCGAACCCGCCCGCCACCAGGATCTTGAGCGCGGTGGGGAACGGGTCACAGCTGTCGTCGTAGTCCATCGAGCACTGCCTCCAGCAGAGACCGGTCAGTGGGGTTGTGGTGGAAGGCGGGGGGCTTGGCGGTCAGCGCCCCGCAGTCGACGAGATCCGCGAGGAGCACCTTGGCGACCGCGGCCGGCAGCCGCAGATGCGCGGCGATCTCGGCGACCGAGACGGGTGCGCGGCACAGGTCGAGCGCCTGGGCGTGCTCGGGGCCGAGATAGCCGAGGGGCCCGGCGCCGGTGGCCATCACCTGGGACATCAGATCGAGCGCGACGGTGGGCCGGGTGCGGCCGTTGCTGACCGTGAACGGGCGTACGAGCCGTCCGGCCGCGTCGTCGAGCCACGGCCCGTCACCGGCCGCCGTCACGCTCAAGGCGTCATCGCCGGGGGCTCACCGGCGTGCTGCCGTGCCGCGGTCACCAGGTAGGGGCGGACGCTCTTGACCAGCATCGCCATCTCGTAGCCGAGCACCGCGGCGTCGGCCTCGCGGCCGGCCAGTACGGCGAGGCAGGTGCCGGAGCCGGCGGTGGTGACGAACAGCAGGGTCGAGTCGAGTTCGACGACCACCTGGCGGACGTCCCCGCCGTCGCCGAACCGGGCGCCCGCGCTGCGGCCCAGCGAGTACAGGCCGGAGGCGAGGGCCGCCATGTGGTCGGCGCTGTCGGGGTCGAGGCCGTGGACGGACTTCACCAGCCCGTCGCAGGACAGCAGCACGGCGCTGGTGGTGTGCGGTACGCGCTGTACCAGGCCGCTCATCAGCCAGTCGAGGTCGGATACCCGGGCGGTCGGCGCATCGCTCGCCATGGTGGATCGACTCCTTGGGTTCGGGCTGGGTGTGGGGGTGAGGGTGGGGGTGGGGACGGGGGGTGGCGTGGGGTCGGGGGCGGCGCACCGGCCGTCGTGGGGGCGGGTGTTGCGGGGGACGTCGGGGTGGGTGGCGTCATCCGGTGGGTGCGCTCCCGTCGGGGCGGACGGCCGGATCGGAGACGAGCGCGTGGGGGTACGGCTCGGCCGTGGGGGCGGCGTGGGTTTGGTCCGGCTCCATGTGGTCCGCCTCCGCACGGGCCGCCGGCTCCATGTGGGCCACCTCCGTGGAGGCCGCCGCCTCCGCGTGGGCCGCCGCCTGCATGTGGGCCGGCTCCATGTGGGCCAGCTCCATGTGGGCCGCCTCCGCGCGGGCCGCGCTCCTGGGGGCCGGCTCCGCGTGAGGGGCGCCCGCGTAGGGCTCGTTCGCGTGCGGGGCGCCCGCAGGGGATTCGTGTGTGTGGTGTCCGTCCGTGTGGGGCTCGTCCGCGTAGGGCGTGTTTGTGTGTCCTGCGTCTCTGTGGGTTCTCTCCGTGTGGGCCGCATCCATGGGGAGGGCGTGGGTGTGTGTCACATAGGTGTGCGTCAGGTGGGCGTCGGCCGTGACGTCGCGGGGTACATCCATGTGCCATGCGTCTCTGTGCGGCACGTCCGTGTGGGGAGCCGCGACGGGCGCTGCCGCCGTGTGTGCCGCCTCCGTGTGCCTCGCCTGTACGGGCGGCTCCTCCATGTGGGCCCCCTCCCTATGGGCCCCGTCCATGTGAGCCCCGTCCGTGTGAGCCCCGTCCATGTGGGGCGGCTCTGTGTGCCGTGGCTCCGTACGTGTCTGGGTCGGCTGCTGGGGCCGGCTCTGTGTCGACTCCGTGTACTGCTGCGCCTCGGCGAGCCCGATGCCCCGTTGGAAGGCCGCCATCAGGCCGGGATCGTGTCCGGCGGGAGTCTCCCGCTCCGGGCGGGGCGCGGGGCCGCCGCGCAATTGGGGCGCGATGTGTTCCTGGGCTCGGCGGCGTGGCAGCCGGGGCCGGTCCATGGTGCCGCGCACGACGCCGACGTGCGGGGTGGGTGTCAGGCTCGCCTGCCGCTCGACGGCCCATCGGTCGCCGGACCGGATGCCGGGGACGGCCTCCGCGGGATTGGGCCGCTCCTCATGAACCCCGCGCACCGGCAACGGCGCGGGCCCGTCACCGGCGGCCGGCCCCATGACCCCGGCGACTCCCCCCACCTCCGCAAACCCCATGCCCCCGGCAACTCCCCCGGCCCCGGCGCTCCCCACGACCCCGGCGGCCTGGGCGGCGGCACCCGTGACCTCGGCGGCTCCCACGACACCGCCGACCCCCGCGACCTCCCCAACTCCCGCAACCTGCGGGACTCCAGCGACTCCCTCCGCCCCGACGTGCCGCGTGACGTCCCCAACTCCCGGCGCCCCGACGACCCCCAGTGCCTCCGCAACTCCCGCAACTTCCGCAACCCCAACGGCTCCCGTGCCGCCGACGGCTCCCGGAGCCCCCGCAACCTCCGCAACTCCCGCAGCCTCGGCGGCTACCGAGTCCCCTGCGTCTCCCCCGGCCCCGGCGACCCCCGCGGCCTCACCGACTCCCGCCGCCCCGGCGCCTCCCGCGGCCCCCATGACGTCCGCGACCCCGGCAACCCCGACGGTTCCCGCAACCCCAACCGCTCCCGGGACGCCCGCGTATCCCGCCTCTTCCGCCGCTGCCGCCGAGTCGCGTTGCGCGTGGCGTCCTCGGCGGGCCGGCGGCTGGCTGGGAACGGCCGGTCGTTCGGTCGTCGTGCCCGCCGGTCCGTCGGCCGGAGGCTCCGTCGGCGGGCGCCACGCCTCGTCCGGCGTCCCGGCCGGGGAAGCGTCAGCCGCCGTACCCCGGGTGCCGGTCTGCGCGCACGGTCCCGTGCCCAGCAGTGCCTGCGGGAGGACGACCACGGCCTGTACGCCGCCGTAGATGTTGGTCTGCAGGCGGACGTTGATGCCGTGGCGCCGGGCCAGCTGGGAGACCACGAAGAGTCCGATCCGGCCGTCCGCGAGCAGGCTGGCGACGTTGACCTGGTCGGGGTCGGCGAGCAGGGCGTTCATTTTCCGCTGCGCGACGAGCGGCAGTCCGAGGCCGCGGTCCTCGACCTCCACGGCGAGCCCGGAGGTGACGAGGTCCGCGCGGAGCAGCACCTGGGTGTGCGGGGCGGAGAACACGGTGGCGTTCTCGACGAGTTCGGCGAGCAGATGGATGACGTCGGCGACGGCGTGGCCGCGCAGTTCGCCGTCGATCGGCGGGACCAGTTTGACCCGGGAGTACTGCTCGACCTCGGCGATGGCGGAGCGCAGCACCTCCGTCATGGACACCGGGTTGCTCCACTGCCGGCGGGAGACGGCGCCGCCGAGCACGGCCAGGTTCTCGGCGTGGCGCCGGATGCGGGTGGCCAGGTGGTCGACGTGGAAGAGGCCCTTGAGCAGGTCGGGGTCCTCGATCTCGTTCTCCAGTTCGTCGAGGGTGGAGATCTCCCGGTGCACGAGGGACTGCAGCCGTCGGGCGAGGTTGACGAAGACCTCCAGTTTCTGCTCGCTGCCGGCCTGGCTGGAGAGCTGGGCGGCCTGGACGACGGCGTGCACGGCGCCGTCGTGGGCGCGGCCCAGGTCGGCGGCGAGCAGTTCGAAGTCGTCGGCGTCCGCGGGCGGTCTGCGGGGCGGCTTGCGCCGCGGCGCTCCCTCGCCGCGGCGCAGCGCCTCCACGAGGGCGAGCAGGTCGCTCTCGCCGCGCGCGGTGCTGCGGCGCAGCGCGGCGACGCGGTCGCCGACCGCGCGGGCGGCGCGGTCCGCGGCCACGGCGGCGACGGCGATGCCCACCACGGTCACCGAGGCCGCTGCGGCCAGCACGCCCCACAGGGCGAGTCCGGGTCGCGCGCCGGTGGCGCGGACGGTGAACAGGACGGCCGCGCCGGCGCCGAGGGCGACGGCGAGGGGCGGCAGCACGGCGAGGCGCAGGAGTTGGGGCCGTAGGCGCGGCTCGCGCGGCGCGGGTACGGGGCGGGTCGCCGGTCGCCCGTGCCGGCCGCCCTCTCGGCGGGCGGCACGGGCGGCCGGTGCACGGAGGTGAGACATCGGTGTCCTCGTACTGGTCCGTCGGGCCTGTTTCCTCGCGCGGGGTGCACGACGTGGGCATGCGCCATCGCGGTGCCGGTCGAAGGGGCCGAGGACGTGGGGCGTCCGGCCCTGCCCGGCCGACGGACACTGACAGTAGTCGTCTGTGCCTCGTGCGCGATGGGCAGTTGGCAAAGTCCCCCGTCGAGGGTCCCGCTCTGGTATGAGGACTCGTACGACAGCGCGACAACCTCGCGGGGGACGCAGAGCCGAACCGAAAGTGACCGGTCCGACCTGGTCGGAAGCGATCAGGAAGGGGCGGCGGGGGTCGGGAGGCCGCTCGCTCCGCGGCCCGCATCACCCGTCCGTTTCCTCCCTCTTGTCCGTGCCCGGCCGTCCGGGCGGGTGCGCTCCCGCGGGGCGAGGCTCCGGGCTCCCGCCCCGAAGCGTCACCGGCCGTGTCCGCCGCGCCGAGGTCTCCCACCGACGGACAACCGGACCCCGGGGCCGTCAGCGGGCCGCGTCCCCGTTCACGGCGCGGCCGTTCGACGCCCCTCGTCCACGGGAGTTCCGCGCCACACCCCGTCCCCATGCCCCATGGCCCCGCCGCTCGCCCGCCGGGAGTTCCGTGTCCCGGACCGCCCCGAGCCCGCCGGGGCTTTCCTTCGCCCCTGGTGCCGCAGCCGCGCGCCGGACGCCGGTCGCCGTCCGGGTTCCGCCGCGCGCGACCGCCCGCCGATTTCCGGCACGAGGGAAACCGGGCAAACGGGCAGCGCCCGGTCGGCCAAACGGGCAGCGTTTGCCGGGAAACGGGCGGCCGACCGGCACCGAACCGGGAAATGCATTGCGTGGAGGAGAAGTTGCCGGCGGCCCTGCGGCATGCGCCGTACCGGGCCCGTCGGAAAAGTTCAGAGCTTTGTCTGAGGTTTCCGTGCCCAATTTGCCGTCTTTCCGAAGAAGAGCCCCCAGGCGAAAGTGATATGACGTGAATACAGTTCCGCCAAGCGCTTCATCAGTCCCCCCTTGCCCGACCCGAGTGCGTCTTGGAGCAGAGCATGTCCCATGTTCCCTCGGATGCCCGGCCCGCCGTCCCCCTCGCCGAGCGTCATCGAGCACGCCTGTTGCGCTATGTGACGCGGTACGCCTCGGGCGACCGGCATCGCGCCGAGGACATCGTGCAGGAGACCATGCTGCGCGCGTGGCTCACCACCGACGAGCTGGACCAGCAGGGCGACCAGCGCCTGCAGGCATGGCTGTTCCGGGTCGCCCGCAACCTGGCGATCGACGCGCACCGCCGGGACCGGGCGATACCCGTGGGCATCAGCCCCGACGACCTCCCGCACCCGGCACACACCACCGGCGACATCGCCGATCTCGTGGTGGAGCGGCACATGGTGCACGGAGCCATGGCGCGGCTGACGCCCGAGCACCGTGAAGTGCTGTACCACGTCCACCTCGACGACCGTACCCGCGCCGAGGCCGCCCGCGTGCTCGGTGTGCCGCAGGGCACGGTCAAGTCGCGCAACCACTACGCGCTGGAGGCCCTGCGCCGCGAGTTCCGGGCCGCGTGAAGGGGAACGACCGCCGATGAGAAACACCGACCCCTTCGTCTGGTTCCGGCAGCACAGCGACGCGCTGTTCCGTTGGCTCGGCATCATCGGACTGGCCGTCCTGTGCTTCGTCCTGCTGCAGTACTGGGCGATGCGGTGGGGCGGCTGGCGCGCCTGGGCTGCCCGGCTGGGCCGGGAACTGGCGCTGACGGCCGCCGCGTTCGCCGAGCCGCCGCGGTCCTGGCTGCGGCACCGCAGCGCCCTGCGGCTGCTGGTGCGGCGGCTGCGCGAGCCGGCGACCTGGCAGGACGCGGAGCGCGCCCTGGCCGCGGCGCGCGCCGCGGACCTGCCCAAAGCGCCCTACGCCGCCCTGGTCGGCGCCCGTACCGTGACCGTGCTGCTGGCCGGCCGTGAGGCGCCCGAGCCCTGGACCGTCGCCCGCGCCGACCTGCCGCCGGTGACCCCGCAGGCGGCCGGCGCCCGCCCGATCGTGGTCGCGCTCGGCACCCAGCGCGACGGCGGCGAGCAGCAGTGCGTCTTCCTCGATCTGGCCGTGGGACCGCCGGTGCTGTCCGCGGCCGGTGACGGAAAGGCCGCTCGGGCCCTTCTCCAGGCGCTCGCCGCGCAGTTGGAGGCGCGGCTGCCGCGTCCCCTCGTGGTCGTCGCGGAAGGCGTCCACCGCCGCCACCCCGGGCAGCCGGTGCGCACCGCCTACCGGTCCGCGCGGGACACCCGGCACCGGCTGGGCCTGGCCCCCGTGCTGGTCACCACCGAACTGCCCGATCCGCTGCCGCCGGAGCTGGCGGCGCCGCCCGGCGGCGAGCCGGTGCTGCGGGTGCTGGTCCTCGGCGAGGCCCGGGGCTACGCACGGCTGCTGGTCACCGAGCGGCACGGCCGGGTCGCCGTCATGGGCACCCCGTTGGTGCCGCGCTGCGACGGGCTGGGCAGGGCCGTGGCCCGGGTGCTGGACACCCTGCCGCCGGTGCTGGTGCCCGCGTCGGCCGCGCAGGCGGCCGACGATCTCCTGGAGGACACCGACCTGTTCGAGGAGGAGACGGAGCAGGAGCGGGCCGGCGTCCGGGGGCGGCCGTCCGCCGCGGGCGCCGGCCGCCGTGCCGACGAGGGCGCCGCGGAGCAGTCCGCACCCGCCCGTACCGCCCCCCGCACCACGGAGCCGGCCCCGGCCGCGAAACGGACCGCCACGTGAAACTCACGCTCACCACGATCGACTCCGCCGCCCGGCGCGCGGATCACCTCCTGGACCTGCCCGAGGGCGCCACGGTCGCCGAACTCGGTGCCGCGCTCGGCGCGCGGCGGCTCTATCTCGGCGACCGGCCGGTCAGTCCCGATGCGACGGTCGGGGCCAGCGGCATCCGCGCCGGAGCCGTCCTCGGCCTGGGCGCGCCGGTGGCGTCGGGCACCGCGGCCCGGGTCTGGGAGCCGCCGCCCGGTGACCCGGCGCTGGTGGAGGTGCGCCATGTGGGCGGACCCGGCGCGGGCCGTACCTGGCGGCTGGGCCCGGGCAGCCACGAGATCGGCACCGACCGCGGGTGTGCGCTGCGGCTGACCGGCGGGCACGCTCCCGAGCGCGGGGTGTGGGTGACCGTGGGCACGGACGGCACCGTCACCTTCCGGCTGCCCGGCGACGCCGATCCGGCACGGCACGGGCTGCGCAGCCTCACCCCGCCCCCGCCGGTCGACCCCGAGACGGGCACCCCGCTGACCGCGGAGGAGCCGGCCGGGCCGGTGGACGGCGGCCCCGGCGGACACACCCCGGAACCGGCACCGCCCGGCCCGGACGGGCTGCCGACCCCGCCGCCGCTGCCCGCGCCGGGTCACCGGCCGCCGCCGGACGACGGTTCGAACGACTGGCCGCCGTACGCCGATCTCGCGCTCGGCGACCATCTGCTGCGGCTGGCTGACCCGTTCGAGCCGGACGCGGCCGTCAATGTCTCGGCGGACGGGTTCGCGGTGGAGTACAACCGTCCGCCGCGCATCACCCCGCACCTGGACACCGAGTCGATCCGGATGCAGGGCCCGCCCGGCGAACGCAAGAACCGGCCCTTCCCGTTCGTGATGTTGATGACGCCGCTCGTCATGGGGCTGGTCATGATGAGCCTGTTCCGCACCTTCTACTTCGTGGTGTTCATCTTCTTCACGCCGCTGATGGCGATCGGCAACTGGCTGACCGGGCGCCGTTCGGGCCGCAAGCAGCAGCAGGAGGCGCTGCGGCTGTACCGGCTGCGCCGGGCGGCCCTTGAGCTGGAGGTCCGGGACGCCATCCTGGACGAACGCGAGCTGCGCAACCTGACCTTCCCGGACCCGGCGACCGTGCTGCTGACCGCGACCGGTCCTGGCGGCCTGCTGTGGCAGCGCAGGCGCCGGGACCCGGACCATCTGACGCTGCGGCTCGGCACGGTCACCCGGCCGTCCCTGAAGCGCATCGACGACCACGCCCGGGAGGCCAACCACCGGCAGGTGCACTGGCGGCTCGCCGATGTGCCCTACGGCCTGGAACTCGCCGACCTCGGTGTGGCGGGCATGGCCGGGCCCGGTGGGCTGCCGCGGACGCTGGCGCGCTGGGCGGTGGCGCAGGCGGCCGTGCTGCACAGCCCGCGCGACCTGCGGATCGTCGTGCTCACCACGGAGGAGCACGCGGCACAGTGGAACTGGGTGCGCTGGCTGCCGCACCTCGGCTCCGGGCGTCCTGGCGGCCTCGTCGCGGTCGGCAACGACCCGGAGAGCACCGCGCACCGCGTCAACGAGCTGGTGGCCGACATCCAGGCCCGTACCACCGCACGGGGCAACAGCGCGCTCGGGCACAGCCTGTCGCGGGAGCCGGACGTGCTGGTGGTGCTCGACGGGGCGCGCCGGCTGCGGGACGTGCCGGGGATGGTGCAGGTGCTCACCGAGGGTCCGGGTGTCAGGGTGTTCGGGCTCTGTGTGGACGAGCATCAGCGGCTGCTGCCTGAGGAGTGCACCGCGGTCGTCACCACCGAGGGCAACCGGCTGACCGTGCGCACTTCGGGGGTGCCCGTGGTGCAGGAGGTGCGGGCGGATCTGGTCGAGCCCGAGTGGTGCGAGGAGGTGGCGCGCGCGCTGGCGCCGGTGCGGGACGTGACCGTCGACAGCGACTCCGGGCTGCCCTCGGATGTGCGGCTGCTGCCGCTGCTGGAGCAGGAGCCGCCGGATCCGGCCGCGCTGCTGGCCCGTTGGGCGCGCCGGCCCGCGTCGACCGGGTTCGTGCTGGGCGCGGGCTACGAGGGGCCGCTCCGCCTGGACCTGGTGCGCGACGGCCCGCACGGGCTGATCGGCGGCACCACCGGGTCCGGCAAGTCGGAACTGCTCCAGACCATGATCGCCTCGCTGGCCGCGGCCAACCGCCCGGACGAGCTGACCTTCGTCCTGGTCGACTACAAGGGCGGCAGCGCCTTTCGGGAGTGCGCCGAACTGCCGCACACCCTGGGCATGATCACCGACCTGGACGGTCATCTCGTGCAGCGCGCGCTGGCCTCGCTGGACGCGGAACTGCGGCGCCGGGAGCGGGTGCTGGCCGAGGTGGAGGCGAAGGACCACGCCGAGTACCGGGCCAAGCGGGCGCGGAACTCCCAGGTGCCGCCGCTGCCCCGGCTGCTGCTCGTGATCGACGAGTTCGCCACCCTGGTGCGCGAGCTGCCGGACTTCGTCCCCGGGTTGATCGGGCTGGCGCAGCGCGGGCGTTCGCTGGGCCTGCACCTGATCCTCGCCACGCAGCGGCCCGGCGGCTCGGTCAGCCACGAGATCCGGGCCAACACCAACCTGCGGATCGCGCTGCGGGTCACGGACCGCGCCGAGAGCCAGGACATCATCAACGCCCCGGACGCGGTCAGCATCTCCCCCGCTCTGCCCGGTCGGGCACTGGTGCGGCGCGGCTCGGACGCGCCGACCCCGTTCCAGACGGCCTGGGCCGGAGCCGAGCGCGAGGGTACGTCCGCAGCGCGCACCGCCTCCGCACGGCCGGTGCGCGCGGTGGAGGTGGCATGGCAGCGGCTGGGCCGGCCCACGGAACTCACCGACGGCGAGGACGAACAGCTGGTGGAGGTCTCCGCGCAGGAACCGGTCACCGACCTGAGGGTCCTGGTGGAGGCGATCCGGCAGGCGGCCGGGCTGCTCGACGACTTCGTGCCGCAGCCCAGCCCCTGGCTGCCACCGCTGGCCGACCGGGTGGACGCGGCGGACCTGCCGCCGGTGCCGCCCGTACCGCCGGGAGCCCTGCCGCCGGTGCCGTACGCGCTGCTGGATCTGCCGCAGCTCCAGGAGCGGCGGCTCGGCACCATCGACTTCGCCACGTTCGGGCATCTGTATGTGATCGGCTCGCCCCGCTCGGGCCGCACCCAGGTGCTGCGGACGGTGGCGGGGGCGGCGGCGCTCGCCATCTCCACCGCGGATCTGCACGTGTACGGCATCGACGCGGCCGGCGGCGGCCTGAGCGTGCTGGAGTCGCTGCCGCACTGCGGGGCGGTGGTCTCCCGGCACGACACCGAGCGGCTGGAGCGGCTGATCGCCCGGCTCAACACGGAACTGACGGCACGTCAGCGGTTGATCTCGCAGCAGGGCTGTGCCGATCTCGCCGATCTGCGGGCCAAGCTGTCCAAGGAGCGCCGGCCGGCCCGGCTGCTGCTGCTCATCGACGGCTGGGACGCGCTCGGCGCGATGCTCGACGACTACGACGGCGGCCGGGTCTACGCCGAGGTGGTACGGCTGCTCAGGGAGGGCGCCGCGGCCGGCATCCATGTGATCGCCACCTCGGAGCGGGTGCTGCTGGGCGGCCGGCTCGCCGCGCACAACGACCGCCGGCTGCTGCTGCGGCAGGCCGATCCCAGCGACTACAACGTCGCCGGTCTCAGCCGCACCAAGGTGCCGGCGCACATCCCGCCGGGGCGTGGCTGGCTGGCGCCTGAGCGGATCGAGGCGCAGATCGCGCTGCTGCCCGCCGAGGACGGCGCCGACCAGGCGGACGCGGTGCGCGAGATCGGCCGGCGTGCCACCGCCCGGGACACGGCGGTCAGCGACGCGCGGCGTCCGTTCCGCATCGAGGAGCTTCCGGCGATGATCGGGTTCCAGGAGGCCATGGACCTGGTTCCGCAGGCCCACCGCCGGCCGCTGTGGGCGCTCATCGGGGTGGGCGGTGACGCCGGTGAACCGCTCGGCTACGACTTCGCCGCGAGCGGTGGGTCGTTCATGGTGGCCGGGCCGCCGCGCACCGGGCGCAGCACCACGCTCGCGTCGATGTGCGTGTCGCTGCTGCTCGGCGGTACGTCCCTGGTCGTCCTGGCGCCCCGTGAGTCGCAGCTGCGGCAGTTGGCGGCGCACGACCTGGCCCGGGTGATCACGGATCCGGATCCCGCCGCGGAGACGGTGAGCGAGGCGCTGCGGGCGGTGGCGGGGCGGCCGGTGGTGGTGGTCGTGGACGACGCGGATCTGCTGCTGAGCTGCCGGGCTGACAAGGTGCTGCGGCAGGTCGCCACGTCGGGGCGCGACCACGGGCAGGGGCTGCTGCTCGCCGGTCTGCCGGAGTCGATGAGTTCGCTCGGCTGGGTCGGCATGGCGCGGCGGTCGCGGCGCGGCATTCTGCTGGGGCCGAAGAGCATCGGCGAGGGCGATCTCATCGGGGTGCGGATCTCCGCGGAGCAGGTGCGCACTCCGCTGGTCACGGGGCGCGGCTGGACGGCGAGCGAGACGGGTACGGCGATCACTGTGCAGGTGCCGCTCACCGTGCTGAGCGCTCCGCCGGCTGGACCGTGACACGCCGCCGCCCGCGTACGTCGGCGTCGTGACCGGCGTCCGCTGGGCCGGTCCGTCACCCGCTTGCGGCGGGTCGCCCCCGCGGGGCCGGCCAGGTTACGCCGTCACTCGTCTGCGGCACCATCGTGGCTGGTCGCGCAGTTCCCCGCGCCCCTTCGGGGCGCCAGCTGCGGCAGCAAGGTGACTGGCGTCCGCCGACACGGCCGTGACGCGCCGCCATCCGTCTGCGGCAGCATCGTGGCTCGTCGCGCCCGCGCGGCGGAGCCACACAGTGACACAGCCCCGCGCCCCTTCGAGGCGCGGGGCTGTGTGGGGTCAGTTGTTGTTCTGGTTGGCTGCGTTGGTCACGTCGGTGGCGATTGTCTGGTCGGATTCCGACAGGGACTTGGCGATGTCGTTGAACGTGTTCGCGTACTCCTGGATGTTCTTCGCCGAGGTCTTCATCTGGTTGCTGAAGTCGGTGTACGCGTTCTGCAGTGCGGGGCTGGCCTTCTCGAAGACGAGGCCGTCCTGGAGCAGCCCGCTGACGGTGGTCTCCAGGTTGGTCAACTCGCTGGAGATGTCGGTGAGTTTGGTGCCCATGGTGGTGGCGACCCGGGCGATCTCGTCGTAGTCGACCAGGACATCGGGGGTGGTGGCCACGGTGGTTGTCTCCTGACTGCTGGTGCCGGTTGCTGGGGACGACGGGGCTACTGACCGCTGCTGTTGACCTTGTCGGCGATGTCCTGGTCCATGTCCTTCACGGAGTTCATGATCTGGCGGAACTGCTCGGCGTAGCCCTTGATGCTCTCTGTGGCGTCCTTGAGCGAGGTGGTGAACTTCTCGTACTGGGTCTGCAGCGCCGGGCTGGCCTGGGTGAGGACGAGCGCCGTGTCGAGGAGGGTGTCGACCTCGGTCTTGGCCTCGTCCATGCGGGGCACCAGGGTCTCCTCGACGCTGGTGTCCAGCAGGTTGGAGACGCGCTCGATCTCGCCGTAGGACAGGCTGATGTTGGCTGGCACGGGTCGGGTGGCCTTTCTCTTCGGGGGTCGGGGCGGACTAGTCGTCCGATTCCTCGGGCTCGGACCAGTCCTCGTCCGGTCCCGAACGGGTGGAGACGGTGACCTTGCCGTCCTGGTCCGTGGTGGTCATGGTCCCGGAGCCGTCCGTGTCGATCACCACGTCGATGGTGGTCTTCGAGCCGTCGGCGTAGGTGGTCTCCATCGTGTAGTCACGCGCGTCGAACTTGTCGCCCTGCGCCGGGGTGATGATCTCCGGGGCGGAGTGGTAGGTCGTGACGGAGGTGTAGGACTGGCCGTCCGGGGTCGTGATGGTGGAAGTCTCCTTCATCACGTTGTAGTCGTCGTCCAGTTCGACCGTCACGTCGACCTTCCCCTGCTCGTCCTCGTAGTGGTACGAGGTCGGCGGGTCGTCGGCGGGTTTCTGCGGCGCCGGGCCGGGGTCGTCGGGCGCGTCGTCGTCGTTGATCCAGGTCTCGCAGAAGGACGGGGCGTCGTCGGCCCGGCACACCTCGCCGATCTGGGCGTCCGGGTGCTGGTCGAAGTAGTCGGCGGCGCCGATCTTGTCGAGGTAGGCGTCCCAGGCGGTCTTGTCCTCCTGCCAGGCGTCGTACGCCTCCTTCTGTCCGCGCCAGTCGTCCAGGCCGAGGCTCTGGGTCATCAGTCCGGCCGCGGAGGCGAGTTGGGCGTCCGCGTTGAAGAAGGTGTCGGCGACCCCGGAGAAGGTGTCGGCGAGCTGACCGAGCCCGTCCTTGGCCTGTTTCGTGCGGGAACTGGAATGCGAGTAGAACAGGTTGAAGGCGTAGGACAGGTCGGAACTGCCGAACATGGCCTTGCGTTCGGAGCTGCCGGCCTCGCCGGCGTCCTTGAACGCGCCCGTGGCGCCGCCGGAGTCGGCGGCGTCGGCCAGATCGCGCATCTTCTGCTGCACGGTGTGCAGCGCCGTGTAGTCGATGGAGAAGTCGGGCACCGCGCCTCCTGGTCGCTCGCCTGACCCGGTCGTCCCGGTTCGCTGTCCGGCACATCCACGCACCGGAACCCCGGAAAGGTTCAACGCGCCGGAAAAACCCCCGCCGTTCGTTGAACCGTTCGCGGGTGCTGGTTCGTTGTACTCAGGGGGCCTGCGGGCCCGCTCGGCGAGCGGCCCCGTCCGGGTGCCGGCGGAAGGAGAGCGCAGCGCGATGCCCCGTCCCACCGACTGGAGCGCACTCGGCCTGGGCGGCGACCCGACTCCGGGCGATCCGGACGGAATCGACGCGGTGATCACCTCCCAGGACTCCCTCGTCACGCTGGCGGACACCATCGACGAGGGCCTGACCTCGATCAAGAACACCACGGACGGTGTGTTCGTCGGCAAGACCGCGGACGCGCTGCGCAAGGTGATCGACGAGGACCTGCGCAATTACGTGTCGACGTTCCGGCAGGCCCACAAGGACGTGCAGGGCGCGCTGCGCACCTATGTGGGTGTGATGCGCGAGCAGCAGCGGCGGGCGGACGAGGCGCTGGCCGCGGCGGCCGGTCTCGCGGAGGACGACGAGGCCGGGCGCGAGGCGCAGAAGTCGATCGCCGAGGACGCCGGGAGCCAGTTGGAGTCGGCGGCCGGCACGGCGGCGTCGGTGCTGCGCGAGGCGGCGTACAGCATCGCCTCGCCGATCGACGAGTGCGAGGAGTTCTGGAAGGCGCTGGGCTGGCTGGCGCTGATCCTGGTGATCCCGGCGATGATCGTGGGCGGTCCGCTGGCCCTGTTCACCATCGGTCTGAACGTGGCCCTGCTGATCAAGACGGCCGTGGACTTCTCGCAGGGCAAGGCGAGCATCACCGATCTGGTGCTGTCGATCATCGGGGTGATCGCGCCCACCACCAAGGGCATGCGCCTCGGTGATCTGTGGAAGGGGCTGAAGGGGCTCGGCAGCGGCGCGTTCAAGGGCGCCCGGGACCTCTTCATGGGCGGCCCCAACGCGTTCGGGCTGCTCGGTCGCCTCACCCTCGGCGTCGATGACGTGTTCCAGGCGAGCAACGCCTGGCTGCGCGGCCTGAACGGCCTGAACGGGCTGAAGTTCACGGCCGGTGTGCGGTTCATGCCCGGCCCCAAGGGCTTCACCATGGGCGGTAACACCCTGGGGGGCGGGGTGCGTTTCGTGCCGGCCGCGGTCGAGATGACCGTCATCAACCTGATGGGTGCCAAGACGTTCTTCGGGCTGCGGTCGCTGATGGGCGCCGTCAACGGCATCCGCGGTATCGGCGCCTCGCTGGGCAGCAGTCTGGTCAATGGGGTGCGCGGGCTGAACGGGCTGCGGCTGTTCCTGCCGGTCGCCGCCGACGAGTTGGGCCACGGTCTGGTCTTCGCGTTGAAGGTCGGCGTCATCGACCGCGGCATCTTCGGCATGTACCGCTACGGCGCCTTCGCCGGCGGGCAGTTCCTCGGGGCGGGCAGCAAGATCAGCGGCGGGGTGGCGTCCGGTCTCTCCCTGATGCACCCGGTGGGCGATCTGGGGTCGCTGCCGCACCTCAACGCCTCCCGGTTCGCCCCGAGCGGCGGCGGCTCCTTCGGCACCGGCCTGCACGGGCTGCCGTCGCTGTCGGTGTCCGACGCGATCGGCCGCGTCGACGTCGGCGGGCTGCAGGGGCTCGGGGCGTCCTTCCGCGCTCCGGTGCCCGGCATGGGCGCCAAGCTGGTCGATGTGCCGGCGACCGGATCGCTGGGCGTGGCGGGTGTCCATCTACCCACGCTGGGCCCGGTGTCCTCGGTGGCCGCCCCGGGCCCGCACGGGGTGCATGTGCCGTCCGCGGGCGCGGGCGTCGGCACCGTCACCGCCCAGCACATCGGCCTGCCGCACCTGGGCACGAGCGGCGTGGGCCGGCTCGACCAGACGGCGGTGGGCGGGCTGGGCGCGGTGCACACCCCGGCCCTCGGGCAGCTCGGCGTGCCGACGCCCGGCCAGGTGCACGTGCCCACGCCGGGGCAGGTGAACGTGCCGGCCGTGGGGCAGGTGAACGTGCCGAGCCTGGGCTCGGTGACGCACGGTCCCGCCGTCGCGAAGCTGGACCCGCCGGCGGTGGGCGCCCGGGTGAGCGACCTGCCGGCCGTGGGCGCTGCGGGCAGGATGGACGTGCCGTCCGTGGCGCAGGTCAACCTGACGTCGGCCGCCCGGAACGTGGATGTGACGGCGCCGTCCGTGGCGCAGGTCAACCTGACGTCGGCCGCCCGGAACGTGGATGTGACGGCGCCGTCCGTGGCGCGGGTCGAGGTGCCCGCGATCGGCCGGTCCGTGGACGTCTCCACACCGTCGGTCGCGCAGGTCGACATGGCGGTCGCGGGCCGGGCCGGCCACCCGGATGTGGTGGCGCCATCCACTGTGGAGGCCGGTGTGGTAGATGTCCGGCATATGGCCGTGCCCTCTATATCCGCGCCGCACGCGGAGACGCCCGTCGTTCGGACCGGGCATCTGGAGGCCCCGGCGCAGACCGTCCCGCTCGACGGGGTGCGCACGCCGGCCGTCGGCCAGGCCGCGCCGGGCCCGCACGCCACCGCGGTGCCGCCGGCCTCCCTGGAGGTGTCCCGGGTGAGCCCGACACCGGCGCCGTCCCCGGCCGCCTCCGGGGGGCTCGGCCATCCGGGCGGCGGCGCGGTGTTCGTGGACCTGCCGAAGCTGGGCCGGGTGGACCTGTCGGCGCTGGCGCAGCGCACCGTGGAGGTGCGGATGGTGCACAGCGTGCAGTTGAACCTCCAGCACACGTTCGGCGACATCGACGTCTCGCTGCCGGGGGTGCGGGTGGACGTCCGGCCGGGCAGCGGCGCCGAGCGCGCCCATGTCACCCTGGTCAACCCGGACGGTGTGCGGGGCCTGTCGGCCCGGCACATCGAGGTGAACGGCCAGGACGTCCTGCGGATCGAGCACGTCCTGCCGGACGGTACGACGCACCGCTGGAGCTACGCACTCCAGGCGCCCGACTACGGCCGTATCGGGGACATGCAGGTCATTCCGGCGGGCGGGCACACCTCGCACATCGAGCTGATGCCGGTTGCGGGTTCGTCGTCGCACACGCCCGCGCCGGGCACCGCCGTCGCGGCGTCCGCCGCGCCCGCGCCGCGTGTCCTGGACGTGCCGGGGCTCCAGGGCACCCGTATCGAGCTGCGGTTCGACGCCTCCACGGGCGGCGTCGTCGGGGTCAGGGCGGCAGGCGACGGGGTGCATGGGCCGGGGCCGGTGACGGTGCGGCACGTGCCGCAGCCGGACGGCACCGATCTGGTGCACGTGGAGCGGCGGGTGGGCCCGGTGGAGGTGCGCAGCATCGATCTGGTGCCCGGCGCGGACGGGCTGCGTCCGGTGTCCGACGAGCGGCTGATCACCCTGGCCGGCGGCGACTTCCGCGGTACGACGGTCGCCATCGACGTCCTGAACGCCAACACGGCCCGGCATGTGCCGCTCGCGAACACCCCGGCGCCGGTGGGACGGGTGGGCTGGGACGGCAGCGAGCTGCTGGTGCCGAGCGGCCGGGGCTTCCAGCTGTTCGACCCCGGCACCGGACTGCCCACCCGGACCGGGACGCGGCTCACCGACGGCGCAGGCGGCGACATACACGTCCTGCCCAGCCGCGACGGCACCACCCTCCACTTCACCGACGCCCACGGCACACCCACCCCACCACCCCACCACACCACCGCCACCCCCCAAACAGGCGGCGGCTTCCGCGTCGACCACGGCACCACCCACACCGTCATCAACCCCCACGGCACCCCCACCCACCACGCCACCCCCCTCCACGGCACCGACGAATACGCCTACCAAGACCTCCACACCCACACCCCCACCCGCGTCGACACCCACGGCACCCACCGCGGCCCCATCACCCTCCACAACGACGAATTCCACATCCCCACCGCCACCGGCTTCCGACTCCACGACGCCACCACCGGACTGCCCACCCGCACCGGCACCCGGCTCACCGACGGCGCAGGCGGCGACATACACGTCCTGCCCAGCCGCGACGGCACCACCCTCCACTTCACCGACGCCCACGGCACACCCACCCCACCACCCCACCACACCACCGCCACCCCCCAAACAGGCGGCGGCTTCCGCGTCGACCACGGCACCACCCACACCGTCATCAACCCCCACGGCACACCCACCCACCACGCCACCCCCCTCCACGGCACCGACGAATACGCCTACCAAGACCTCCACACCCACACCCCCACCCGCGTCGACACCCACGGCACCCACCGCGGCCCCATCACCCTCCACAACAACGAGTTCCACATCCCGAGCGGCATCGCCAACCGGACGCGGATCCACGCCCTGGACGGGGCGCACACGCACGATCTGCTCACTCTTCAGGGCGGCCCGCACGCGGGTCAGCGGCTGCACATCGCGCCGGACGGCACGGCCGCCCTCGACGGCGCGACGGTGCATGCCCAGCCCGGCGGTGCCTGGCGGATCCAGCAGGGCGATCGGGGCGTCGTCGTGGCACCTGACGGCACGTTCACCCACGACGTGGTGGCGCTGGCGGGCACCGCGCACTTCGCGCATCTGCCGCACGGCGGCGGTCCCGCGGCGTTGAAGGCCGCCGACGGCACGAACGTCCCGCACGGTTCGGTGACCGCCCTGCCGGACGGCCGGCTGGTCGTCGTCGACGGCGCCACCACGCGGCTGCACACCCCCGACGGCCGAACGGAGTTCACCGCGGCCCGGCTGTCCACAGGTGAGTCGATCCGCCTCCATCCGGGCGGGGCGCGGGAGTTGCTGGACACGGATCTGACGAGGATCGACGGCGCCACGGTGACCGTCCGGCCGCACGGCGGGCACCACATCACCGGATCCGACGGCACGGTACGGCTCTTCGACGGCGGCGGCGCCCACACGCACACCCTCACCCCGCCCGCCGACGGCGGCCATGTCGTCCGCGTCGCCGACGGCCAGGGCACGCACGCCTTCGACGCCGTACAGCTCTCGGACGGGGTGGGTACGCGCTTCGTGCGCACGGACACCCACACCCTGCTCGACGGCGATCTGAACGCCGTACCCGACACCCCGCACGGCACGTTCAGCCGCACCCCGGGCGGCGGTTACCGCATCGACCACCCGGGCCCCGGCCCGCACCACGGCGAGTACAAGGTGTACGACGCCGACGGCCGGCTCACCGAGCAGCGGATCAACGTCATCGACCGGGGCACGGTCAAACCGAACGAGTACCTGCGCCTGGACCACGCCCCCGACGGGGCCGCCAAGCCCAGTTGGGAGCGGGTCCGGCTGGACGGCACCGGTGTGCCCGTGCGGGCCCCGTCCACCCGGCGCTGGTACGACACGGGCACGATCGACGGCAAGGGCCTGGCCAACGGCCGGGTGAGCCTGGTCAGCCACTCCGGGGTCCAGGTCATGGAGCGGCGCCCGCTGCCCGGCGGGCACACCGTGGACGCCTACCACTCCCGGGCCGGCGTCGGCACCTTCGGCCGGTTCAACCAGCGGGGCGTGTGGACGGAGTTCGCCGCGGACGGCACGGTCGTCCGGGTCGGGACGCGGCACTGGGGCGAGAGCGGACGCAGCTGGTTCGACGTGACCGGTTCGGGCAGCGGCAGCCCGCGCGTGCGCCACTTCCAGGAGAACCCGGACGGCGGCCACGTACTCGCCGAACTCGACAACCGCCCGGTCACGCAGGGCTTTTCCGGACCGACCCGGTGGACCCGGTTCGACAGCGAGTTCCAGCAGGTCGCCGAGGGCACCCGGCACTGGGGTCCGGGGCGCGGCTTCACCGACACGATGCCCCACCCGGTCAGCGGCGAACGGGTCGTGATGCAGGAGAAGTGGGGACGGTTCCAGTTCTCCGCGCACGACGTACGGCGCTATCAGCAGACCGAGTTGGGCGCCGACGGCGTGCCGAAGAGGGACTACACGTCCTGGTCCGCGCACGGCAAGGAGAACGGCCGCGGACTGACCCTCGCGAACGGCGGTTTCCTGGAGAGCCGCCGGTTCGCCGAGCAGCGCCCGCCGGTCGCCTTCCGCTGGGCGATGAGCGGCGACTACCGGGCCGCGAACCTGCACGAGGTGCCCTGGCTGCGCGGCGACAGCAGGCTCCAGGTGCACCACTGGACCGAGACCGCGGCGAGCGGCGCCAGCACGCACGGCATCCGCTTCGTCAGCATGAACGGGACCGTCACCGATGTGACCCGCGGCGGCGAGGTGGTGCGCGAGACCCGCAAGCTGCTCAGCGGTGACACCGTGAAGACCGGCGACGTGGAGCTGCCGGACGGGGTCGCCGGGCAGGAGAGGGGCTATCTGCCGTTCTCCCAGGGCGAGGGCGGGCCCCGGGGCCATCGCACGTACCACCAGGGGGACTTCACCCCGCTGCCCGCCGGGTTCGGCAACGGCCTGCCGCCGGTGCGCTGGCAGGAGCGGGTCACCACGGACCTGCGCGACTTCGACTGGTACTCGCCCGACGCGGCCAAGGAGTGGAAGGTGGTGCGGGTCGGTCTGGCCGACGGCACCGTCATCGACTTCCGTCCCACGCCCGGCCGTCCCGGCCGGCTCGGGCACCTCGGGGGCGGCGACTGGACCCGCTACGACCACCACGGCCTGGTCGTGGCCCGCAAGGACACCTGGCCGGCGCCCGGCGGCGGCCGGCCCGTGGAGGTCACCGCGACCAGGATGCCGGACGGCACGATCCGCTGGACGGACAGCCTGGGCAGCAGCGGCGTCCGCAAGGTCAACTTCGAGCGCGGGGACGTCACCCGCTGGGGCTGGGACCGCGAGTCGTACCAGGACTTCGACGCCACGGGCGCGCTGGTGCGCGACCACCGGCTGCTCTCCGACGGCACGGTCGTGGACGCCTGGCGCGGGCCGGCCGCGGGCAGCGGCTGGCACTGGAACAAGGTCGGAGCGGACGGCGCGGTGAAGAACTTCGGCACCGGCGCCGGCGACCGGGTCCGCCGGTGGTTCGACGGGCACGGCAACGCGCTCGCCGACTGGCGGCCCGGAGCGCGGTTCGAGGACTCGGTCACCAGCCTCAACCACCGGGTCGTCCAGGAGATCCCCGCCCGCCCGGCCGGCACCCCCCACTTCGCCGACTCCCCGCACCGCGTCCGGGAGTACGTGCCCTCGCCCGGCGACGCGTTCAAGGCGCACGCCTGGAAGGAGTACGAGAACGGCATCGAGCTGGGCCGCAAGGTCGAACTGCCGGACGGCACCTTCCTGGAGAGCGAGGACTGGCACAAGCAGTGGCGCCGCTTCGGCAAGGACGGTGTCACGCTCATCGAGGAGCGCACCATCTCCGGATACGTGTGGCAGACCGACTTCCTCGGCCGTCACACGCTCATCGGCCGGGAGACCAACTTCACCGGCGTCTTCAACGAGTACCGGGGCTTCAGCCGGATGTGGCGCGAGCCCAACCGGTGGGAGTGGGGCCACACCTACAACGGCGTGTCCACCTACACCCCGTTCGTCGACAAGGCGGTCCAGGCGGTCGTCGTCGACATGCTCCAGGAGTGGCTGCTCGACTTCGGCATGAACCTCGCCGTGTACGGCATCATCGCGGCGGCCACCGGCACCCCGTTCGGCTGGTCGGACGTGGGCAAGGCGGCGTTCGGCGCCAGTGTGGCCGCGGGTGTCAAGGGCGGCTTCGCGGCCGGGCACTTCGCCGCGCACCGCGGCGGCCCGTGGAAGACCGGGCTGAGCCAGGTCGACCAGGGCAACCCCTATCCGCGGCGCCCCAACGACGACACGTGGGCGGGCGAGTTCGGCGGCAACGAGAAGGTGACACGCTGGCGTTCGGGCGCCTACGACTTCGGCGTGGGCCTGGTCAGCGGGTCGGTGTCCGGGTTCATCGGCGGTGCCGCCACCGCGGCGATCTTCGGCATCAAGGACAAGGACGGCAACACCGTGCACCTCCAGGGCGGTGACGCGCTGCTGGCCGGCCTGTTCGGCATGGCGGGCGGCGTGGCCGGCGCGGTCAGCCTGGGCATGGCCCGTACCGCGATCACCCAGAACCTGGCCGGCCGCTGGTACCACCGGCAGGGTTTCTTCGACATCTTCGCGGTCGCCGGGCTCGGCAAGCTCATCGACAAGGTCTTCGCGAACATGTACCTCGCGGGCGCGCTGCGCGAGTCGATCAACCCGGGCTGGTACCAGGGCTCGGGCGAGGACAACCAGAACGGGGGGCCGCGATGACGGCCGTCAAGGTCGCCGCCAGGGGCCGGGGCACCCATCGGAGCATCGCCGCGGCACTGGCCGCCGCCCCCGCGGGGGCCGTCGTGACGGTGGCACCGGGCCACTACACGGAGTCCGTGACGTTCACCCGCAGGGTGGTGCTGGAGGCGGAGGCAGGCCCCGGCTCCGTCGTGCTGCGGTCCCCGCAGGGCCCGGCGGTCACGGTGACCGCCCCGGGCTGTGTGCTGCGCGGACTGCACCTGACGGGCGCCGACCCGGCGCAGCCGCTGGTCCGGGTCGAGGACGCGGCGGGCCTGACGGTCGACCGGTGCGAGGTGACCGGCGGGCGGATCGAGGTGCTCGGCTCCGCGGACGGGAGGTCCGCGGCGGCGAACGCCGTACTCGGGCCGGACCACACCCTGGCGGCTGAGCTGGCCGACCCGGTGGACGGCGGCGGGGTGCTGCTGCTGAGCGACACACGGCTGAGCGGCGCGCTGGGCACCGCCCTGCATCTGACCGGGGACGCGCGGGCCCGGGCCGTGGACTCGGTGGTCGACGAGGTGGACGGCATCGGTGTGGTGCTGTCCGGTCGTTCGGTGCTGATCGCCGAGCGGCTGCGGGTGAGCGGTACGTCGGGTTCGGCGCTGCGGGCCAAGGGGGCGTCGCGGCTGCTCGCCCGGGACTGTTCGGTCGTCGGCGCGGGCCGGCACGGGGTGCTGGTGCAGGACGAGGCGCTGGCGGAGCTGTCCGACTGCCGCGTCGTCGGCCCGGCCCGGACCGGGGTGCGCTCCTCGCACACGGCCCGTACGACACTGGTGGACTGCCGGGTCAGCGGTGCGCTCGACCACGCCGTCACGGCATCCGACCAGGCCCGTATCGAGGTGCGCGACTGCCGTCTGGAGGCGCCGCACGGGCACGGTGTGCTGCTGGCCTCCGCCGCGTCCGCGTTCTGCGCGGGCACGCTGGTCGACGGCGCGGGTGCCACCGCCGTACGGCTCACGGACCGGGCCACGGCCGTGCTGACCGGCTGCCGGGTGCGCGGCGGCCGGGACCACGGCATCGCCGCCTCAGGTACGGCCACAGCCGAGGTCGAGGACACCTTTGTGGTGGATCCGGCCAGTTGCGGGGTGGACGTCCAGGACGAGGCCCGGGTGACGCTGACCGGGCTGCGGCTGCGCGGCGGCGACACCGGGGTGCGTCTGCGGTCCGTGGCCGCGGTCGCGTCCGAGGTGCGCGGCTGTGCGGTGAGCGGGCAGCGGCGCAGCGGGGTGGAGATCGGGCCGGACGCGGAGGCCGTCGTGGCGGACGTCCGCATCGCCGAGGCCGGCGGCGCGGGCGTGGCCGTGGACGGCGGCGGACGGCTGCGGCTCACGGGCGGCGCGGTGTCCGGGGCGGCGGGCAGCGGTCTGGTCCTGGAGCGCGCCGCGTCCGTTCAGGTGCGGGACCTGCGGGTCGCGGACTGCGGCAAGAACGGCATTCTCGTCGGGGAGGCGGTCAGCGGCTCCTTCGACCACTGCGACCTGTCCGCATCCGCCTTCCCCGCGGTGCACGTCGGCAAGGGCGCCGAAGTGCGTTTCAGGGGCTGCCGGTTCTTCGACTGCGGCCAGGACGTGGCACTCGCGGACGGCGCGGACCCGGTGTTCGAGGACTGCGCCGCGGTCCGGGTGCGCACCCCCGTGCTGCCCGCCCTCGCGGACCGTCCCGGACCGTCCGCGCCGGTGACGTTCCCGGGCGCCCCGGAGCAGCCGGAGGGCCCGAGGGCCCGTGGGAGCGCGTCGGGTACGGACGAGCTGTGGCAGCAGGGGGAGCCCGAGCCGGAGCCCGAGACGCTGGAGGACCTGCTGGCCGAGCTGGACGAACTGGTCGGTCTTGACGGCGTCAAACGCGATGTGAACGGCATGGTCAAGCTCATGCAGACGGTACGGCTGCGGGAGCAGGCGGGCCTGCCCGCGCCGCCGCTCAGCCGCCATCTGGTGTTCGCCGGCAACCCGGGCACCGGCAAGACCACGGTGGCCCGGCTGTACGGCCGGCTGCTGAAGGCGCTGGGGCTGCTGGCGCGCGGCCATCTGGTCGAGGTCGACCGCAGCGCCCTGGTGGGCGAGTACGTCGGACACACGGGCCCGAAGACCACGGAGGCATTCCACCGGGCGCGCGGCGGGGTGCTGTTCATCGACGAGGCGTACGCGCTGGTGCCGGCCGGCGCGGCCAACGACTTCGGAACCGAGGCGATCTCGACGCTGGTGAAGCTGATGGAGGACCACCGCGACGAGGTGGTCGTCATCGCGGCCGGCTACCCCGGCGACATGGACCGGTTCGTCGCCTCGAACCCGGGTCTGTCGTCGCGGTTCAGCCGCACGCTGCTGTTCGCCGACTACACCTCGGCCGAGTTGGTCAGCATCGTGGAGCACCACGCCCAGCGGCACCGCTACGAACTCACCGACGCGGCCCGCCGGGCCCTTGCGACGCACGTCGAGAACATCCCGCGCGGTGCGCAGTTCGGCAACGGACGCACCGCACGGCAGCTGTTCCAGGCCATGACGGAACGCCAGGCGTTGCGCATGTCCGAACTGACCGATCCCGCGCCCGCACAGCTGATGCAGCTGGACGAGCAAGACCTGTTGTGACCCCCGTCCCCCACAGGAGCGCCGACATCATGCCCGCACCCGACTCGCCGTCCCCGAAGACCCCGGTTCGTACCGGGGCCGAGCGTCCCTTCGCCGAGGCGTTCCGGCGCCGACCAGCCCGTGCGCCGCACGGGCTGGTGCCCGGCCGCCGGGTGTGGGTCACGCTGGGCTGGGCCGCCGCCGTCTCGGCCACCGTCACCGTGTCCGCGGTGGTCGCCGCCGACACCGGGCGGCACGGCACGGACGAGATCACCACCGCCTCGGCCGACCGGGCGACGTCCCCGCCGGCGACGTCCGCGCCGGCCGCCCCGTCGCCGAGTGTGACGTCGCCCCGGCCGAGCGCGTCCGCGTCCGCGTCGAAGAAGGCCGAGAGCCACCCGAAGAGTGACCAGCCCAGGGTGGTCCAGCCGGCCGCTCCGGTCACGGTGACCCAGCGGGCACCGGAGTCGGGCGGCGGGAAATCGTCGGGGTCGTCGTCGGGCTCGTCGGGCTCGTCGGGGTCGTCGTCGAAGTCGTCCGGCGAGAAGACCGCCACCGAGCAGGGCTCGACGGTGAAGGCGCCGGCGCAGGACTTCTCCCGCCCGCTCGGACCGATCGTGGGCCGCTACGGCGCGTTCGTCGGCCGCTGCGTCCAACTCGTGGGCACCGCATTGCAGTTGTACCCCTGTGACGGCGGCGCTGACCAGACCTGGCAGTTCGCCGCGAACGGCACACTGCGCAAGGACGGGCGCTGTCTGTCGCTGGCGGGGCGGTCCACCAACGACGGGACGCGGGTGGTCATGGCGGCCTGCGACACGACGAACACCACGCAGTGGCGCTACTCGCCCGGCAACGACATCGTCAACGTCGCCGCGGACAAGTGCCTGGACGTCGCGAACGCCTCCACAGCCAACGGCACCCCCCTCCAGATCGCCTGGTGCTCAGGCAACGCGGCCCAGAAGTGGAACGTGCCCTGACCCTCGGCGCCGCCACGCCACCCACGTCTCAGGTGCACGGCCCCCTCCCTCGAAGAGCACAGGCAGCGGCAGGACAGGAAACGGCACAGGCCGGTGGCAGCCCGGAGTGACACCGGCCTCGTCTACACCACTCCGACTACCCGCCCTCGCGAACCGGCCAACCACACCGACAGCTTCCTCAACCGCGCCGGGCTCCGCCGCACCCGCTTCCACCGCCTTCGCCACTCGACCGCCACCCTGCCCCTCGAACAGGGCGTCGAACCCGTCGCCAACAAGGAATTCCTCGGCCAGGCCCACATCCGCGTCACCGCCACCGTGGATTTCTCGCCGATATCTGCGGGAGGAAATCCTGTGAAGCGTCCCTGGGATTCATTCCGATGTCAACCGAGGCTGCCCGTTCGCCGACTCGGAGGTAACGAAGGAAAGAACCCCAGACCAGACTACGCGAAAATTATTCAGTACCCCTGAGTGGACCGAATTTTGAGGGCGAATGATGATCGCCAAGATCCTCGTGCCAGGCACATCGTCGCGCCAGAACATAGCCTTCCCCACCGTTAAGGAGATAGAGCTTCCCAGGGACCTTTGCGACTAGTCGGTCACCCAAAAATTCCCCCTTCTCCTCACTAGTTGCCTCACTGATTTCCAGGCGCGCACAGTAGGGCTGCAGGTGCATCAGTTCAACCGCCGTGAAAAGGACATCGATTCGCGTCTCAAAGCCTTCCACGTTGACGCTACGCAGGAGCAACGTGGAGTGACTGACGGAGTACTGCCACACCTGGAACTCGCGTTCCCATCCTACGACTTTCTCCATGTGTCACCCTCCAGAAAGAAAATCAGGCATGGGAACCTTCACTTCGGATCCACCTCGATAGAACGTGATACTATCCCACGATCGATCACCCACTCGCACAGCCTTCCCCACGTGATACATCTCCCGCTCTGTCGCAAACCAATTATTTCCACTGCCATTGCGATAGGCGCTGGCAAACTGTTCAGCGGGGTCGGCTCCACGGAACCCATCGAGCGACACATGAAGCCTGACATTCGGGTTATGGGCGGCCGCACGAACTTCTGCCTCCCAAATATCGCTATCCAGATAGTGAGTATAGCCCTTACCGTCGGCGAATTCTCTCAGGCCGTTCTTGCGCAGCGGGTCTTTGTAGCGAACGGTGGAACTCGGTCGGTTTTGTTCAGCGGCGCCCGGCGGTGAGCCGGCCGTCGAAGGTGATGTCGAAGGCTTGGAGCGCGGCCTTCCAACGCATGGTCCAGCGTTTGCGTCCGGTGCCGGTCGGGTCCAGGCTCATGACGGCGAGGTATACGCATGTGAGGGCGGCTTGGACGGCGGGGAAGTGCCCCCGGACCCGGACGGCCTTGCGTATCCGCGCGTTGATGCTCTCGATCGCGTTGGTGGTACAGACGATCTTGCGGATCTCCACGTCGAACTGAAGGAAGGGTACGAACTCCGCCCAGGCCGCCTCCCAGAGCCGGACGATCGCCGGATACTTCCCGCCCCGGGCATCGGTGAACTCCACGAACCGCTCCAGCGCGGCCTCCTCGGTCGGCGCGGTGCAGACGGGCCTGAGCGCCTTCGCGTCCGGGCTTCCGGTACTGGCCGGCCTGCGCATCGAGGCGAGTCATGAGGCGGTCGCCCTCACCGCGACCGACCGGTACCGGCTCTCCACCCGCACTCTCGTGCCGGCTGAACCACCCGGGCAGACGTGGGCCGGCACGGTCGACGGGGACGAGATGCGGGCCGCGGTGACCGAAATCCGCCGCAGCGCGCTGGTACGGCTCGAAGCGGTGCCGCACGGGATCTGGCTGCGCCTGGCCGGCCGAGAGGACCGGCATTGCCGATACCACGCTCTATCCCGCAGTGAGCACCGCGATCGGGCCCGACGTGATGCTCGACCTGAGGGGAGACGAACGGCCCGTCACGATCCGCTCCGCCGACCGCGGCGATCTCACCACCCTGGCCATGCCCATCGCGGTGACCTGCTTCGTGGTGCCATCCATGAGGTCGCCGAGGCCATCGCCGGGCGGGACCGCGCACCACGAGCCGCCGCGCCCGGTTCCCCTGCGTGAGGCACACCGCCACTGCCGAACGGCGTCACCTGAGACGAGCGGTCCCTCCCCGTGGTGACGGGGAGGGACCGCTCGTTCCATTGGCAGAGAGGGATGGTGGCTTGTTACATGGCGGCTCCGCTGGTGGTGCGGCGGCGGCGGATCAGGAGGAAGCCGCCGAGGGCCGCCGCGGCGGCCGCGCCACCGATGGCCGGGTCGATGACCGGGGTCCCGGGGATCGGAACCTCGCTCACCCAGCAGGAGTTGTTGTTGTCGGGGTTGGGGTCGGGCTCCGCGCCCTCGACCTTCGCGCAGTTCTCCAGCACGGCTACGGTCTCCATGGGCGCGTTGGCGCGGACGGTGATGGTGTGGCTCTCACCGACGTCCAGCGGGCCGCCGGAGCAGGTCAGTTTGCCGGCGGCGATACCGCAGTCCGCGTTGGAGGTACGGGCGTTGGTGATCCCGTCGGGCAGCGGGTCGGTGATCGTCCAACGCGTGGAGCGGTTGGGCCCGTTGTTGGTGACGATGATCTGGTACTCGATGTCCTCGCCCGGGCCCACCATGGCCGGGCCGATCTTGATCACGGACAGGTCGGCCTGCGGGTTCACGAAGCCGAAGTCGGCGCCGTGGTCGTTCTGGCCGGCGCCCTTCGGGGTGACCTGGACGGCCGGGAACGGGTTGCCGGACGTCTCACCGCTGGAGTCGATCTGGTCGTTGCCGCCCTGGTTGGGCCGGGTCGGCTTCCAGCCGTCCAGGACGCCACCGGCCTGGTAGTCGGCCGGGTTGTCCATCTTCACGGTGTACGTCTTGCCGTACTGGAAGTCCTCCGGCTTGACGTTCTTGGTCACGGTCGAGTCGAAGTAGTACTCGCCCCGCTCGTTGGTGACCGCCGTACCGACCTTGTTGCCGGCCGCGTCGTACAGGTTGACCGTGGCACCCACCACCGGCTCCTCACCGGGGTCCTGGATGCCGTCCTGGTCCGTGTCCTTCCAGACCCGGTTGCCGATCTGCAACGGCGCCTCGTCGCACATCATCTCCAGGTCGCCGATGCC
The DNA here is from genome assembly GCF_057537855.1 of Streptomyces diversicolor. Taxonomy (NCBI): domain Bacteria; kingdom Bacillati; phylum Actinomycetota; class Actinomycetes; order Kitasatosporales; family Streptomycetaceae; genus Streptomyces; species Streptomyces diversicolor. Next base: position 106,123 of record NZ_BAAJXA010000001.1, on the reverse strand, counting down.
ACGGGCCTTGCCGAAGTCGTTGTTCAGGTAGATGCCACCGGTGTTGTCATGGGCCGCACGGGTGCCGTCACTGCGGTTGATCCACGCCAGACCGTGCCCGGTGATCGGGTCCTGGATGGGGTCCTCCGAAATGAGGGCCAGGGTGTCCTCCACCTTGGAGATGACCACAGACCCCTCGGCGGTCTCCGAGTGCCAGCCGGCCCCGCCCGCCGCGTAGTCACCCGGGTAGAACTCCCGGACGTCCGGAGCCTGGTATCCGCCGTTGTTCTCCGGGGTGGCGTTGTTCTTGCAGCCGCCGTTGCCGTCCAGGACGAACATGTGGTTGCCGCCACGGCAGGCCCGGTTGATGTCACCGCCGTTGGTCGCGGTCGTGGCCGGCCAGCCGGTGCCGGGGAACTCGGGCAGGGCCCAGCCGGCGCGGTCGGCGAAGCGGTCGGCGAAGCTGACGACCATGTCGCCGTTGGTCTCGAAGTCGATGTCTGAGAGCTCCGGCTCCGGGTTCTGGATCACGGCGCGGGTGCATTCCACGCCGTTCTGGGTCGCGGGCCGGGTGTTGGTCCACGGGAACCAGCCACGGCCACTGCACCAGGTCTCGGAGCCCTCCCCCGCCCAGCCGCCGCGCGGGTAGCTCAGCGGCTGGTCCATGACCGTGCCGGTGAACTGGCCGGTGACCGGGTCGAAGACCTGCACGACGGCCCGCATGTCGGCCCTGCTGCCGGTGGACTCGCCCGAGCAGACACCGCCGACGTACACCTTGCCGTCCTGGATGCCCAGGCCGAAGGGGCGCCAGTCGCCGGGCGCGGCACAGCCCGGGTCCTTGATGGCGTACGACGCCTTCTCCTGGGCCGCGGAGGTCTGCGTGGCGTCGTAGCGGTAGAGCCTGCGGTCGTTCAGGTTGACGACGTACAGGTCCTTGCCGTCCGGGCTGACGTCCAGGTCGCCCAGCGACTCCTTGCCCACCCGGGGACCGAACGCCAGGTCCATGTTGACGTCCGGCCGGTGCTGGGTGGTGCCCGCGTTGGGGACCTTGGTGAACAGCGAGGTCTGCTTGGTGGCCGGGTCGATCCGGTAGATCGCACCCGCACCGCCGGGACCGTACTCGGTGCCCCGCTTGGCGTACGCGGCGGTGAACAGCTGCTTGGTCACCCGGTTGTAGCCGGAGCCCCACAGCGTGCCGGTGGTGGCCTCGTCCGCCAGGTCGGTGACCAGGTCCGGGTTCTTGACGGCGTCACCCCGCGTGTTGAACGAGAACGACGACACCGTGCGCTTGCCCGGCGGCGTCGGGTTCGGCGGCGGGATCGTGGGGTTCTGGCAGATGGCGACCAGGGTGACGTTCTTCTGGCAGTAGTCCTCCGGGGACCAGAACGAGGTGGTGATCTCCACGTTCTTGCCGCCGGACAGGTCCACGAACTCCACGTTGGACGACAGCACCGTCGGGTCGATCAGGTTGGGCCGCGCCGAGGCGAACCCGGGGAACAGCACGCCCTGGTCGGGGTTCTTCACCTCGATCCGGTACTTGCCGCCGCCCAGGCTGTTGCCCGGCGTCAGCTTCACCGTGCCGTCCGCCTGCGTCGTCCCGGTGACCGACCGCCCGGCGTCGTCGGTCAGTACGACCGTGACCCCGGCCATGCCCGGTTCCAGCGCCTGGTCCCACTTGCCGTTCGCGTTCACCTCACGCACGACCCGGACGGTCGCGTCACCGTCCCCGGAGTCGGCCACCGCCGGGGACACCGCCGTGACCACCCCCGTCGCCGCGAGCGACGCCGATAACGCGGCCGACAGGGCCAAGGACATACCGCCGGACCATCGCCGGCGCTGCCACTGATCCACTACCGATTCCTTCCTCCGTCGCTGAACATGCATCCGGAGCGAGCCTGCTCGCGTAGGTAAAGATCTCCACGACCCTTTGATATGACGAACAGACAAGCCGAATGAGCGACGAAGGGGAGTCCCACAACGGCGCACCACCGAGCGGTTCGGGCGCTGACCGGGCTCTGGAGTACTGCCGCACCCGGCTCTGGGAATCGCAGCTCGACGCGCCGGCGGGCGTGTGTGCACGGATGGCGGTCGGGTCGGTTGTTCCGGCGGTGAGTGGTCCAGGCGCGGCGGACGAGGCTGCGGATGGCGCCGACCGTGTCCGCGAGGCCGAGGCAGGCGTCAATGACCGTCATACGGCGTTCGTAGCAGCGAGCCCAACTCGTATGGGCTGTCTCGGAGTTGCGGCGACTCGGAGTTGCGAGGAGTCGCGTGGGGAAGTCGTGAAGAGTTCGCCCACGCGTCTCGGTATCCGGTCGCGGCGGCGGAAAGCTCGGATAGCTCACTCGGCGCTTCCGAACAAGGCGGGCGCCGACCACGCGATAGGAGACGACCAACGATGTTCACTCTGGTACGGAGCAGAGCGCGGACCACCGTGCTCGCGCTCTCGGCCGTAGCGGCCCTCGCCTTCGGCACGACCGCCACGACCGGCGCGGCGGCGGCCCCCGCCGCCGCCAAGCAGGGGCCGACCTCGGTGGCCTACGTCGAGGTGAACAACAACAGCATGCTCAACGTAGGCAAGTACACACTCGCCAACGGTGGCGGCAACGTCTTCGACGTCGCCGTGATCTTCGCGGCGAACATCAACTACGACACGAGCACGAAGGCGGCGTATCTGCACTTCAACGAGAACGTGCAGCGCGTCCTCGACAACGCCGCCACGGAGATACGGCCGTTGCAGCAGAAGGGCATCAAGGTCGTGCTCTCGGTGCTCGGCAACCACCAGGGCGCGGGATTCGCCAACTTCACGTCTCAGCAGGCGGCTTCGGCATTCGCGAAGCAGATGTCGGACGCCGTGGGCACGTACGGTCTCGACGGCATCGACTTCGACGACGAATACGCCGAGTACGGCAACAACGGCACCACCCAGCCCAACGACAGCTCGTTCGTGCACCTCGTGACGGCACTGCGCGCGAACATGCCGGACAAGATCATCAGCCTCTACAACATCGGCCCGGCCGCCTCGCGCCTGTCCTACGGCGGCGTCGACGTCTCCACCAAGTTCGACTACGCCTGGAACCCCTACTACGGCACCTGGCAGGTCCCCGGCATCGCACTGCCCAAGTCGAAGCTGTCACCGGCGGCCGTCGAGATCGGCCGGACCTCACGGAGCACGGCCGCCAGTCTCGCCCGTCGCACCGTCAGCGAGGGATACGGCGTCTATCTGACGTACAACCTCGACGGCACCGATCGCAGCGCCGACGTCTCCGCGTTCACCAGGGAGCTGTACGGCAGTGACGCCGTCCGCACGCCGTAGGACACCGCACGGACCGCGCCGCCGACAACGATGTCAGCGGCGCGGGTCACGAGGTGTCCGGCGGTGTGCCCGGGGCGGTCGGCATCACGCCCGGCGATGTCCGCGGAACCCGGCTGATCCCCGGGAAGCGCGGCGGCGTCTACTGCGGCCTCGACGGGGCCGACGGTCCCGACATGGCTTGCGAGGCGTGCGGCATGCCCCCGGACGGCATCATCATGTGCTTCCGGCAGCCCTTGGCCACGCCCACGTCCGCAGCACGGATGGCGACCGGGGACGACCAGGTGGAGGGGTGGACCTTCTGGTCGTCAACGGTGGACGGCACGGAGGCTTCCCGGCCTGCGCGGCTTCCTGATCGCCGAGGACGGCTGACGGGCACCGTCCGTCCCACGCTCTGGAGGGCCCCTCGGCCCAAGGGGCCGCTCCCCATGAATGCCGGTCCGGCCGGCCCGAGGACGACCGGATACAGTGCGCGAGACGGCAGTCCGGCCAGAGAGGGGAAGCGTGACCGACACCAGCGACACCCGGCCCGCCGAGGGTGAGGCGCAAGCGCCGCGGCAGAGCCGACTGCACCGTCTGACGCGCTACATCCCGCTGATCGCCCCCTTCCTGCTGTGGGCCGTGCCCTGTTGGGTGCTCCTGTACGCCGGCCAGCACTGGCCGCTGCCCGTCACGCTGGCCGGCACCGCCCTGTTCGCCCTCGGCCTCATATGTATGCCGCTCGCGATGGCACGCGGCCACGGGCGGCGCCAACAGGACCGGGCGGCGATCATCGGTGACACCCTGCTGGGTACCAGTTGGGTCCTGTTCACCTGGTCCGTTCTGCTCGGCGTCCTCCTGCGGCTCGCCCTGACCGTGGCCGGCGTCGAGGAGAGTCAGGACCGCGCCCGAATCGTCACATGGGCCGTCCTCGGCGTAACCGCCGTACTGCTCGCCTGGGGGTACGCCGAGGCCCGCCGCGTGCCACGCGTACGCCGACTCGACGTGCAACTCCCGCGCCTGGGTGCCGGGCTGGACGGCATCCGTGTCGTCCTCATCACCGACACCCACTACGGCCCACTCGATCGCACTCGCTGGTCGGCACGGGTGTGCGAGACCGTGAACGCTCTGGACGCCGACCTGGTCTGCCACACCGGCGACATCGCGGACGGCACGGCCGAACGCCGTCGCGCCCAGGCCGTGCCACTCGGTACCGTGCGGGCCACCCGGGCCCGTGTTTACGTCACCGGCAACCACGAGTACTACAGCGAGGCCCAAGGCTGGGTCGACCTGATGGACGAGCTGGGCTGGGAGCCGCTGCGCAACCGGCATCTGCTGCTCGAACGCGGCGGCGACTTGCTCGTGGTCGCCGGCGTGGACGACGTCACCGCCGAGTCCTCCGGCCTGGCAGGCCACCGCGCCCACCTTGCCGGAGCCCTGCACGGCGCCGACCCCGGCCTGCCCGTCCTGCTCTTGGCACACCAGCCCAAGTTCGTCGACCGGGCGGCGGCCGCCGGCATCGACCTCCAGCTCTCCGGCCACACCCACGGCGGCCAGATCTGGCCCTTCCACCACCTCGTCCGCATCGACCAACCCGCCCTCGCCGGCCTCAGCCACCACGGCCCCCGCACCCTCCTCTACACCAGCCGCGGCACCGGCTTCTGGGGCCCGCCGTTCCGCGTCTTCGCCCCCAGCGAGATCACCCTGCTGGTCCTCCGCAGCCCGCACCTGCCCACCTCGCCGTAGCACTGGCCGAGCCGGCACATCCTGGTGAGGCCGGGGCCGGTGCGAAGTTCAGGGGAGGTTCCCGGGTCAGCGGCTCCTCGGCGATGCCCTGGCGGATGAGGAAGGCCGCCGCGGCCCGGTCGAGTTCGGCGAGAGGCTTCGGGTGAGCAACTGCGTGGTGGGCGGCGGGCTCGCCACGATCAACACGGCGGACTACACGCTCAACGATGTCGCCAGGTGGCTCGGCACGGGGGTCCACGCGCTGGGCGGCCTCGCCCCGGCGGCCGGCATTCGTCTGATGGACTTCGACGGGGACGGCGATGACGACTATGGGATCCTCGGTGCCGCCGGTGAGCTGAACGTCTGGCGCAACGACGGCGGCGACATCCCCGGCGGGAACGGCTGGAAGAGCCTGGGCCTCGTCGCGGCCGGCACGGGCGACGGCAACAAGGTCCGGTTCATGGACGCCGACAAGGACGGTGACGACGACTACGTGACCCTCGATCCGGCAAACGGTCAGATGCGGCTCTGGGTCAACCGCATCGCCCACTAGACCGCGGACGCGGCGACCCGACCGACGCCGACCGCGTGAGCTACAGCGGTCGATCACAGGGAGCGGCCCGCCGGCCGCCGCGGGTGCCGGTTTCGGGGTGTCATGGTGCATGGGCCGGCCCGTGGTCGGTGGTTGACGCCGGGTGGCTGCCCGGGCAGGAGCATGCGGTGGCGGCGGAGGTCGAACCGGCGCGGCGTGCATTCTGCCTCGGGGAGCGGGAGCTTTCTCAGCGCGTGGCCGCACGTTCGAGTGCTGCCGGGGTGCGCCCGAAACATGTTTGGGCATTCCCCCTACCAGCCGTCGTAAGCGGCGCGATCACGCGCAGAGTCAAGCTGCCGCGGCTGGGCGGCGCGTCGAGCCGGTGGTCGGGGGTGTCTTCGGTGACGGCGGCGGCCTGGGTGCGCATGTGTTCCACCAGGCGCAGCGCGGCGGCGGCCAGCAGGTACACGGCGAGGACGAAGACGACGGGCAGGGCGGTGACCGGTTCGCGGGTGAGGTCGATGGAGTTGTGCCGGTCGCGCCTTCGGTCAGGGGGTGCGGTAGGTGGGTGGGTGCCGGCCGGTGCGGGAGGCGAGCGGGTGCTGGATGGAGTCGGGAGGCGCCGGCCAGACGGTGATGGCTTCTGGGGGCAACTGGATTCGGCAGCCGTCGGTGGTCGCGGGGACGCCCTGTGGCGGGACGGCAATGCTCATTTCGTGTCCGTTGGCCAGGAGGGCGCGGATCTCGGTGATGGGGCCCAGGTGCACGGTGTCGATGATGGTCGCCGGGTGTCCGCCGGTGTCGGTGAGGCGGATGTCCTCGGGGCGGATGCACCAGGCGACCGGCGTGCCGGCGGGGAGATCGGTGGTCACGGTGATGTGGGCGCCGTCGACTTCGAGGGTGTGGGGGTCCGTGAGGCGACCGGTGTGCAGGTTGCGGATGCCGAGCAGGCGTGCGGCCTCCGGGGTGGCGGGGTGGGCGAAGACCTCGCGCTGGTTTCCGGCCTGAACGAGCCGGCCGTGGGCGAGGATGAGTATGTCGTCGGCGAGGAGGGCCGCGTCCTGGGGATCGTGGGTGATGATCACGGTGGTGGGGGCGGTGCCCTGCTGGAGGCGGCGCAGTTCCCATCGCAGTTCGTCGCGGACGAGGGTGTCCAGGCCGGTGAACGGCTCGTCGAGCAGGAGGAGACGGGGGTCGCGGGCGAGGGCGCGGGCGAGGGCGACGCGTCGGCGCTGGCCGCCGGAGAGCTGGTGGGGCAGGCGGTGCTGTAGACCGTCGAGGCCGAGCTGGCGGAGCCAGTGGACGGCCAGGGCCGGGTCGGTGTCGGTGCCGAAGGTGACCTGTTGCCACACCGACAGGTGCGGGATGAGGCTGGCGTCCTGGGGGACGTAGCCGACGCCCCGGCGCTCGGGAGGCAGTGCCGTGAGGTCGTCGTCGTCCAAGAGGACGTGTCCGTCGTCGGGGCGGGTGAGGCCGGCCACCAGGCGCAGGGTCAGTGACTTGCCGGCGCCTGAGGGGCCCAGTATGGCCAGGTGACGCCCGCGGGATGCGTGCGCGACGTGCAGTTGGAAGCTGCCGGATCGGGCGCGCAGGTCGAAGGCGAGGCGTGAGCTGGTCCGGGCGCGTGGGGCGCGGGGAGTGGGGAGCGCGGTGCGACGGCGGCGGGGCAGTCGCAGGTGTGCGGTGCAGAGGCTGACGGCCAGGACGGCCACGGCGGCGGCAAGGCTCACGGCGACGGGCAGCAAGGTCGCGGTCAGCCCGGTGCTGCCGAATTGGACGTAGGTGTATACCGGGAGCGAGTAGGGGTGGTAGGCGAGGACGACGGTGGCGCCGAACTCGCCGAAGGCGCGCAGCCAGGTCAGGAGCAGGCCGGCCTGGATGCCCGGGGCGGCGCCGGGCAGGGAGACGCGGGTGAATCGGGAGAGGCGTCCATGGCCCAGGGTGGCGGCGACATCGGACAGATCCGGGTCGAGGGCGGCGAAGGCGGAGCGTGCGGCGATGATGAGGAAGGGGGCCGCGACGAAGACCTGGGCCAGCATGATCCCGGCCACGTGGTCGGTGAGCCGGCCGCCGAAGAACCGTCCGAGCGGCGCGTACGGGCCGACGATGTAGAGCAGCAGGATGCCGCTCATCAGCGGTGGCAGGGCCAGCGGGAGCTGCACTGCCACCCCCACCAGGGTGGCGATGCGGCCGTGGGTCTGGGCGAGGAGGTAGGCCAGGGGCACGCCGAGGACGGTGATGATCGCGGTGGCGATCGTCGCGGTCTCCAATGAGACGGTCAACGCGTCCCCGAGGCCGGGCGCGGTCAGCGCACCGCGCGGAGCGCCGGCCGCCCAAGCGACGAAGGCACCCAGCGGGGCCAGCAGGTACAGCAGGAGGAGAGCGGCGAGCCAGGGCAGCGGCGTGCCCAGGAAGCGGACACGACCGCGACGTCCCTGCGCTGGTCGCGGACCCACCGCCTTCTCCTTCCTCAAGGGTTCGTGGTCAGCCGGCAGCCTTCGTCTGCAGTACGGAACGCAGCTTTGCGGGGACGGCCGCGGTGTTCCCGGAGACGGTGGGTGAAGAGAGGGTCACGTTGTGCGCAGTCAGGCCGGCCCTGCCCTGGTCACCCAGCAGGTAGCGCACGAAGGCGGTGGCCCCCGCGGGGTTGGCCGCGCGGTTGAGGACCGTGACGGTGAAGTGGGCGGCGACCTGCACCTTGCCGAGGTCGACGGTGGGCAAGTGCTGCTCGGTGGCTTCGTTGCTGTAGTAGAAGGCGGCATCGAGCTGGCCCGACTGCAGCCGCCCGTCGAGTTCCTGTTCCGGGAAGACCTGGGAGGTCTTCTCGACCGAGGAGGCCAGGCCGGGCTCCTTGTAGATCCGGGACGCCTGCTGGAGGGCCTGCACGGAAAGCTCTCCCTTGGGGTCGAGCTTGGGATCGGTCCGGCCCAGCCGGAAGCCCGGCTCGGTGATCACCTGGTACCAGGGTTTCGCCTTCAGTTCGGCGGCGAACTTGCTGTGCGGGTTGTACGCGATCTTCACTGGGGCGCTGCCGAACGTGGCGTACCACGACACCCAGTCACCGTTGGCCGCGCCCTTCAGGGAGTCGTTGACGTCGGGTTTGGCACTGACGAAGACATCGGCCTGGCGTACCTTGCCCTTGATCTGGTGGGCGAGTTCGGTGGAGCCTCCGCCAACCCCGCGGTACTGATAGCCCGTGGCAGCGCCGAACTTCGGGCCGAGATCGTGTTCCATCAAGTTCTGCAGCGACCCGCAGTACAGCACCTGCACGACGCCGTGCCCCCCGGCACCGGCCGCGGCCTGCCCGGCTGCCTGGCCGCCGCCGGCACTGCCGCAACCGGCGACAAGGGCCGCAGCCGCCGCCAGCGCACCCAGCGCCTGCACCCGCGTCCAACGACGAGTCCACCCTGTCATACGCATGTACGTTCCCCCTTCCCGCTGACTGCGGAGCACGGGTACGCACCGGCCGCCACCTGTACGTATCAGGCCCGCTCGGGCACGCGGTGGCACTCGCCGTGCCGCCGCGCCGCGGCTGCGGATCGCGCTTGGTGCACACTCGTGCACTGCACCGGGACCGGCTACGAGGCGCCGCAGCCCGCGCCACCCCGGGCATGTTCACGTGGGATGTACCTTGGCTCCCTGCCGCCCCGAACGAGCCGCACAGGGAAAAGGGCTGAAATCCATCCTAACCGGCCGGCCTGCCGCGGTCCCGACAGCACAGCGGGGGCGGGGCTGGCACGTCCACGCCGCAGGCACGACAGGCGTGAGCGGATGGTCCAGGAGTGTCTGTCGTTCTCGCCGACAGAACCGACCGGGCACTTGATCCAGCGACCTTGACCGGGGTGGTTCTCCTTCGTCAGGAGAGTGGCCGGCCTGTCGCGGCACGGTCATCTCTGTCGCGGCGCCGCGCCGTTCACGGTCACGCGCATCCTCGCGCCCCTACGACAGGCGGAGGGCAACACCCGGAGCTGCGACGCCTGTTCGCGTCGGCCCGTCGATGGGCCGCAGGGCCTGGTCTCGCTCGGTCTCCGTCATGGCTGCGAGAACTTCCGTCACGCGCCTCAACTCATCCACGGTCAGCCCTCGCCCACGAGGTCGAGGTCGTCGGGGGTCGTCGTCGGGGCGGTCTCCGGAACGGGCCACGTGCGGTTCAGCGGCAGGGAGACATCCCGCCACCAGGGGCGCGTGGGAAGGTCGCCTGCGGGCTCGAAGGGCTGGCCCGGGACGGGGACGGCGACCGCCTGGCCGACCGCGTCGGCCGCGGCCAGCGTCCACTCCCCCGGCTCGGCCCAGGCGTGGGCGGCCAGGTTGAAGGTGCCCCAGTGGATCGGTAGCAGCGCCCCGTGCGCCCGCCCGCCCTGGAGATCGAGGTGGGCTCGCAGGCCCTCCTCGGGGGTCATGTGGATGTCGGGCCAGAACTCGCTGTAGGCGCCGATCTGGATCATCGTGGCGTCGAACGGGCCGTGCTCGGCTCCCATGTCCTTGAAGCCCTCGAAGTAGCCGGTGTCGCCGCTGTGGTAGATCCGGTGGCGGTCGCCGACGACGGCCCAGGAGGCCCAGAGGGTGTGCTGCGTGTTGCGCAGGCCGCGACCGCAGAAGTGCCGGGCGGGGGTGGCCGTGAGGGTGAGCCCGCCGACGCGGGTCGACTCGTGCCAGTCAAGCTCCCGCAGCCGGTCGGCGGACACCCCCCAGTGTTCGAGGTGGGCGCCGACGCCGAGGGGCACCGCGAACAGGGTGTCCGTGCCGGCCAGCACCTTGATCGTGGGCAGGTCCAGGTGGTCGTAGTGGTCGTGCGAGATGACCACGACGTCGACGGGGCCGAGCGCGGCCAGCGGCAGCGGCACCGGGTGCAGCCGCTTGGGCCCGGCGAACGCGAACGGGGAGCAGCGCTCGCCCCAGACGGGGTCGAAGAGCACCCGGTGCCCGTCGATCTCCGCGAGCACGCTGGAGTGGCCCATCCAGGTGAGCCGGAGCCCGGTGGCGGGCGGCCGGGACAGGTCGGCGAGGGTGGTGGCGTGCACCCGGACCGCGCCTCGCGGGGCGCGGCGGGGCCGCTGGTCCCGGTCGAAGTAGACCTTGGCGAAGTCCAGCATCGACCCGGAGGGCCGGGTCCGGGCGGGGCCGCCGGGGTTCTGGAAGACGCCGTCCTTGAAGTGGGGCGACGTGCGGATGCGCGCCAGGCGGGCCCCGCCCGGGTCAGCGCCGAAGGCCGCGGGCTGCAGCGAGCGGAGCCCGGAGCTCAGGGAACGCAAACCGGACACGGTACCTCCTGGTGGAGTCGGTGGAGTCCTCCATTATGGTCAATCCCCGGGCGTGCCACCGGCGGTACCTGGGGTCGTACGCCCGCGCCGGCCGCGCGGGCCGGCACCTGGTCGACCGGTCGCGCACCGAGCGCCCGCGGGGCGAGCGCCCTCACGAGGCCCTGGCGGCCGGTGAGGTGCGGGTGACCGCGGGGCGAGAGCGCGGCCGAGCGGCAGGAGAAGCTGCCGCGGAACGCCGTCGAGCAGACCGAGCCACGGGGCATGGCGGCGGGCCGGATCGCCGATGCGGCCGCCGTGCAGGGGGCAACGGGCTCGTGCTGGACCGCTACTCGACCAAGGAGAAACCGGTCGCCGCCGCCTTCGCCCATGCCGCCGACGGTGACCTGGCGCACTCTCACGGGCTGCCGGACGTCGTACGAGCGCGCTGCTCGCGGTCGTGCGCCGGTGTATGCGTCGACAAAGCCGAGCCGCGGACCGACGGCTGGGCGGTGGCGCCTCGTGAGCCGGCGGGCCGGGACGTCGCCCTGGGCCCGGGCAGCCGGTGGAGGACGGTGATCGCCTCGGGCGAGGTCGCCTGCGCAGGCCCAGCCGGTCGCGGGGCGGTGTCCGACGGCACTGCTGTGCGGGCTCGCGTGCGGCTCACGTCGTACCCGGGCGCGGTGCCGCGGTCCCGGGCGCCGGGTGTGGGCGGACGAGGCGGTCTCCTGCGAACTGTGTCTGGTGCCGGAGGCGCTGACGGCACGGCTGCGCCGAACGGCGCGCGCCAGGACAGGGACCCGGCACGGCTGCGCCGAACGGCGCGCGCGCCGGGGCGGGGCCCGGTGCGGCCCCCGCCCCGGCGGTTCAGGCCACGGAGGCGATGCGCGTCCGGATGTCGTCCGGGGAGAGCGTGCCCTTGGCCGTCACATGGTCGCCCGAGGACTCTCCGCGCAGCCGGCGCCCGATCCACGGGACCAGGTACTCGCGGGCCCAGTGGACGTCGTCGCGGCGCACTTCGAGGGTGCCGCGGGGCGGCAGCGGCGGCCAGGGCTGTTCCGGGTCGGCCGGGACCTCGACGCCGAGGACCTGGCCGGCCCGCAGCGCGACACGGGTGTGACCCTCCGGCGAGAGGTGGAGGCGGTCGTCGTCCCAGGCCCTGCGGTCCTGTACGGCCTTCAGGGACCACAGGTCGAGCACGGGGCAGCCGTACCGGTCGGCGATCGCCCGGACGTGCCCGTTGTAGGTGGCGATCCTGCCGCGCAGATGCTTGAGCACGGGCACGCCGCGGGTGTCGAAGCCGGTCGTCACCATGACGGTGCCGGCCGCCGCGGTGAGCCGGGCCACGGCCCGTTCGAAACGCTCGGCCACCTCGTCCGGGTCGGTGCCGGGCCGCAGGATGTCGTTGCCGCCGGCGCAGAAGGAGACGAGGTCCGGGGCGAGTTGGACCGCCTGGGGGATCTGCTCGGCCACGATCTGGTCGAGCAGCCGCCCGCGCACGGCGAGATTGGTGTACTGGAAGTCGCCCTCGGGCCGGCGGTCCGCGAGCAGGACCGCGAACCGGTCGGCCCAGCCGACGAACGCCCCGTCGGGGCCGGGGTCGCCGACGCCCTCGGTGAAGCTGTCCCCCACCGCCACGTACGACCCGATCACAGCTGTGTTGTCACTCTTCGAATCGTCTGCCACGTCGGCCCATGATTCCCCTTCGGATGTGACCTACGCGATCGTAGGAAGGGGTTGACGAACGGTGAGATAAGACACTCCCCAAGAGATTCCCAACGCGGGAATAGGCCGGACGGCAGGGGTGTTGGGCTGAGAATTGCCGTGCCCGCAGGGCCCACACGGGGAGGGGCGCACCGGGTTCCCGGTGCGCCCCTCCCCGTGTGGGGGTGCCGCTGCGTCAGACGGTGACGCCGTGCGAGCGGAGGTAGGCGAGCGGGTCGACGTCCGAGCCGTAGTTCGGCGTGGTGCGTATCTCGAAGTGCAGGTGCGGGCCCGTCACATTGCCGGTCGCACCGGACAGGCCGACCTGCTGGCCCGGGGTCACGGTCTGGCCGGCCGAGACGGACAGCTGTGACAGGTGGGCGTACTGCGCGTAGTGGCCGTCGCCGAGCCTGAGGACCACCTGGTTGCCGTAGGCGCCGCCCCAGCCGGCGGAGACGACGGTGCCCGCGCCGACCGCCTTGAGCGAGGTGCCGGTCGGGACGACGAAGTCGACACCGGTGTGATAGCCGCTGGACCACATGCTGCCCGCCGTGCGGTAGGCGGTCCCGATGCGGGCGCCGTCGACGGGGAGGCCGTAGCCGGTGGTGGCGGCGGTGTCGGCGGCCCCGGTGTTCTGGGCGACCGGAGCACTGTCGGACGAGGTGTCGGACGACGGCGGCGTCGACGGCTGTGCGGACCCGTAGGACCCGTCGGACCCGCCGGACCTGTCGGACGAGGACTTCGCGGAGGAAGGCTCGGTGGACGACGAGGAGCCGGTCCCCGTCGCGGCCCGCTCGCCGAGCGTGAGCTTCAGACCGGGGTGGATCAGCGAGGGATTGCCGCCGATCGCCTCACGGTTGTCCTGGTAGATCCGCTGCCAGCCGCCGCCGACGCCCTGTTCCTCGGCGATCTTGGCGAGCCAGTCGCCGGGCCGCACCGAGTAGGTCCGGGTGCCGGAGTCAGCGGCGCCCGTCTTCTTCTCGACGGTGCCGGCGCCTGATGGGACGGACTGCTGCGCGGCGGCGTGGGGTGCCGTCTCGGGGGTGGCGGCGTGTGCCCCGGCGGCGCCGATCAGCGGCAGGGCGAGCGCGGCGCCGCCGGTTCCGGCGGCGGCGAGGGAGCGGGTGAGGCGCTGTGACTTGGGGCGGCGGTGCTTACCCTTCGCGGGCATGGCGAATTCCTCTCCGGCGCCTGCGAGGTGAGCTGTCGGGTTCGGGCTGGAGCTGCCCGGCCGCGCGTGGCGCGGCTTCACCCCTAGCCGTCCCGGAGACCGGGACAGGCGGTCGTGCCTGGTGGGTCCCCCGCTCCTGCCGTGCACGGGTGAGTGGTGTGTCGGGATCCGGGCGGCGGCAGGATTCGGCGGTCCGTCCGGATTGGTGGCGAACGTAAGCGAGCGGGACGCGAACGGACAAGGAGCCGCTTCACCCGGTGCGCGTTTCCGTTGATCCGTCACGGGAATTCCCGGTCACCGTCCGTGCATCTCCGGGTGGCGAGCCTTCCCAAGTCCCGCAAGGGGCTTGTGCATTACGTGGTCATGACGGACGACGCACCGTCACGGCTATGACGCTCCTCACGCCCTCCATCGCATAACCCGCAATTCGGCCATAAGGGTCAGAGGTGATGTGGTCGAAGGACCGCGCGCCACGGGCCGCACACCGGACTCCGCGACGACCTGGACGCCAACAGCACCGCACCACGAGGCATTTCGCCCGTTTAGCGGCATTTATACGACGCCGGCGGATCGAGTCCGCCAGCCGTACGCCGGAACGGGTCGCCGTATCGCTGCGTCGCCCAGGAGCCGGGTACGACCGTCCTCGGCGCCGTCCGTCATCGGATGCCACAAGGGCCCACGGCTGCGCTCACGCCTCGACGTCATCAAGTGCCGCGGGCCCGTGGGGCGACGCCTGTGGACAACTCGTTGCCGCGGGAAAACCATGTCGTATGGTCGACGGCGTGCCCGTCGACGAGCCGCGTCGCGGGGTCCGACCACAAGGAGCCTCCGTGACGCAGCAGGTCCCCTCGACCGAGCCCGAACTCGCCGGTGTGCGCAACTTCCGTGACGTGGGCGGACTGCCGACCGCGGACGGCCGGCGGGTGCGCCCCGGCGTGCTGTTCCGCAGCGGCCACCTGGCGCATGCCACCGAGTCCGACGCCGCGTTCCTCTCCTCCCTGGGCCTGCACACGATCTTCGACTTCCGCAACGCCGCCGACCAGAAGCTGGAGGGGCCGGACGTCGCGCTGCCCGGCGTACGCAACGTCAACCTGCCGCTGACCGACCCGGCGGACGGCGCCGAGTTCTGGACGATGGTCCGCGACGGCGACGTCGGCCAGCTGCGGCAGCTGCTGGGCGACGGAAAGGCCGAGCACCGGATGATCGTCTCGTACCGCTCGATCATCACGGAGCGCACCGCCGAGCACTCCAGGGTGCTGCACGCGCTGGCGGAGGACAGCGTCCCGGCGCTGATGCACTGCGCGGCGGGCAAGGACCGCGCGGGCCTGTCCATCGCCGTGACCCTGCTGGCCCTCGGCGTGGAGCGCGAGGCGATCCTGGCCGACTACCTGGAGTCGAACGCCAAGCACCGCCGCTACCGGGTGCGCCGCAGCGGCAGCGCGGACACCGCGTACACGCCCGAGATCATGGAACTGCTCAGCCCGCTGTTCGACGCGCGCGCCGCGTATCTGACGGCCGCCATGGAGACGGTGGAGCAGACCTGGGGTGGTGTCGACGCCTATCTGGAACAGGGGCTGGGTCTGGCGCCGCGGACCCGGGAGCGGCTGCGCGAGCGGCTGCTGGACTGACGGACGCTCACCCCGGGGCCGTCACCCGGCCGTCGTCCCGTCGCCGCTCATCCCTTGGCACCCACCTCGAACAGCAGATAGATGAAGCCCGCCACGAGGTGGCCGACGGCGATGTAGATGATCAGCCGGATCCACAGGGCGCGCGGGAACTTCTCCTCCATGTCACTCATGGCAGCTCTCCAGTGATGGGGCCCAGGCACAGCGCGGCCGTGGGACTTTGCAGCAGGGTGTGGACGAACAGGAGCTCCACCCCGTCGTGGTCCTCGGCGGCGAGGCGGTGCGGGGTCAGCGAGTCGAAGTGCGCGCTGTCGCCGGGAGCGAGGACATGGGCGGTGTCCCCGAGGCGCAGTGCGAGCCGGCCCTTGAGGACGTACAGCCACTCCTCGCCGGGGTGCACGCGCACGATGTCGCGCTGCGAGCCGTGGGGCACATGGACGCGCAATGCCTGCATGCCGCGGCCGGGAGCGCCGGCCTGCCAGTAGGTCCAGCCGCCCGCACGGGTCGGTTCCATGTCGGCGGCGCGCACGATCGCGTCCCGGTCGGCGACGGTCTCGCCGAGCAGGTCCGAGACGGTCGTACCGTAGACGCGGGCCAGTGCGAGCAGCATCGGCAGGGAGGGCTGGCGCTGCCCGGTCTCCAGCCGGGACAGATGGGCGGGCGACAGCCCCGCGGAGTGCGCCGCCGCCTCCAGCGTGAGGCCGGCGCGGCGGCGCAGCGAGCGGAGCTGGGGCGCGACCGCGGACAGCTCGGCTTCGGAGGAGGACATGCCTCCATTGAGCCGCAGCTTTTACCCGTGGGGCAAATTTCTTGCCTCTGAGGCAAAGGACGCAAAGACCTCAGAGGCAACCGGCGGCGCCGGGCGGGATCGTCAGCGGTTGGCGACCGCCTGCTTGATGAGCGTCTTGCCGAAGTCCCACATCAGACCGCCACCGCTGTGCGCGTCGTCCATCACCGCGGTGAAGGCGTCCACGAACCGGTCGACCTCGGCCTCCCCGATGACCAGCGGCGGAATCAGCTTGATCACCTCCAGGTGGTCGCCGGAGACCTGGGTCAGGATGCGGTGCCGCTGGAGCAGCGGGACCACGACCATCTGTGCGAACAGGCCCTTGCGGGCGGCCTGGAGCATGGCCCAGCGGCTGCGCAGCTTGAGCGAGCTGGGCCTGCCGAACTCGATGCCGATCATCAGGCCCCGGCCGCGGACGTCGGCGAGCAGTTCGTACTTGTCGACGAGCGCGGCCAGCCGCGAGCGCAACTGCTCGCCGGTCGCCCGGGCGCGTGCGACGATCTGCTCGTCCTCCATCACGGCCAGCACGGCAAGACCGGCGGCCATCGCCTGCGCGTTGGAGCCGAAGCTCGCCGAGTGGACCAGCACCCGGTCCATGGACGAGTAGACCTTCTTGAAGATCCAGTCCTTGCCGAGGGTGGCGCCGACCGGCACATACCCACCGGACAGTGCCTTGGCCACACACACCAGGTCCGGTTCGACGCCGTCCTCGTGCTGGTAGGCGTAGAAGTCACCGGTCCGGCCGAGTCCGGTCTGCACCTCGTCGGCGATCAGCAGGGCCTTGTGCCGGTGCAGCAGGTCCTGGGCCGCGCGCAGATAGCCGGGCGGTGCCTCGTGCACGCCCTTGCCCTGGATCGGTTCGACGACCAGCGCGGCGACGTCGCCCTTCGCCAGTTCCCGGGCGAGGGCGTCGAGATCGCCGAGGGGTACGGCCGTGTCGGGCAGCAGCGGGGCGAAGCCGTCCCGGAAGCCCTTCTCGCCGTTGACCGACAGCGAGCCCGTGGTCAGGCCGTGGAAGGCGTGGTCGCAGTAGAGGATCCGCGGCCTGCCGGTGGCGAACCGGGCGAACTTCAGCGCGGTCTCCACCGCCTCCGTGCCGCTGTTGCCGAAGAACACCCGGTCCAGGTGCGGGCTGTGCGCGAGGAGCCGTTCGGCCAGCAGTCCGGGCAGCGGCTGGCAGTCGAACCGGGTCAGGTCGGCGAGCTGGGCGTCGAGGACGTCGTGCAGCGCCTTGCGTACGACCGGGTGGTGGCGGCCCAGGCCCATCACCCCGAACCCGGCGAGCATGTCCAGGTAGTCGTTGCCGTCCGCGTCCCAGAAGTAGGCGCCCTCGGCCCGCTCGTAGACCTTGTCGAAGCCGATGGTGTGCAGCATGCGCGGGAGCTGGTGGTTCAGGTACGCGGTGTGCAGCTCGTAGCGCTCGGCTCCGCGCTCGGCCAGGAGGGCGCCGAGGTCGAACTCCTTGGTCATTCAGCTGTCTCCTTGACTGTGCCGTCGCTCAGCTCCCTGACGGCGAGGCTCGCGCCGATCCGTCCGGCGATCTCGACGGGGGTGAGGCCGATGTCTGCCAGCACCTCCCCGCGCTTGGCGTGCGCGAGGAACTGCTCCGGGATGCCGAACCGGCGCACCGGCACGTCGACGTCCGCGTCGCCGAGCGCCAGCGCCACGGCGGAACCCACCCCGGCGGCCCGGCTGTTGTCCTCCACGACGGCCACCAGGCGGTGGCCCGCGGCGAGCCCGGGCAGATCCGGGTCGACCGGTTTGACCCAGCGCGGGTCGACCACCGTGCAGCCGATGCCGCGTGCCTGAAGCAGCTCCGCGGTCTGCAGACACACCGGGGCCATGACGCCGACGGCCACCAGCAGGACGTCGGGCCGCCCGGCCCGGTGCAGCACGTCCATGCCGCCGACGCGGTCGACCGCGGGGATCCGCGGCCCGACCGACTCCTTCGGGAAGCGGACCAGCGTGGGCGCGTCGTCGACGGCGACGGCCTCCCGCAACTGGGCGCGCAGCTGGTCGGCGTCGCGCGGCGCGGCGATTCTGAGGCCGGGCACGACCTGGAGGACCGACATGTCCCACATGCCGTTGTGGGATGCGCCGTCGCTGCCGGTGACGCCGGCCCGGTCCAGGACGAAGGTCACGCCGCAGCGGTGCAGGGCGACGTCCATCAGCAGCTGGTCGAAGGCGCGGTTGAGGAAGGTGGCGTAGACGGCGACGACCGGGTGCAGCCCGCCGGTCGCCAGGCCCGCCGCCGACACGGCCGCGTGCTGCTCGGCGATGCCGACGTCCCACACCCGGTCGGGGAAGCGCTCGGCGAACTTGCCGAGGCCCACCGGGTGCAGCATGGCCGCCGTGATCGCCACGACGTCGTCCCGCTGTTCCCCGATGCGGACGATCTCGTCGCCGAACACCGACGTCCAGGACGGCCCGTCGGCGGGCGCCAGCGGCTCGCAGGTGAGCGGGTCCATCACGCCGACGGTGTGGAAGTGGTCCTCCTCGTGCGCCAGGGCCGGCTCGTAGCCGCGGCCCTTCTCGGTGAGGCAGTGCACGAGGACCGGACCGTGGAAGCGTTTGGCGCGGCGCAGCGCGGACTCGACGGCCTTGATGTCGTGGCCGTCGATCGGGCCGACGTACTTCAGGCCCAGGTCCTCGAACATGCCCTGCGGGGCGAAGGCGTCCTTGAAGCCCTTCTTCGCGCCGTGCAGCGACTCGTAGACGGTGGGGCCGACCACCGGGGTGCGCAGCAGGACGTCCTTGCCCCAGGCGAGCACCTTCTCGTAGGAGTCGGTCGTGCGCAGGGCGGCGAGGTGGTTGGCGAGGCCGCCGATGGTGGGGGCGTACGACCGCTCGTTGTCGTTGACCACGATGATCAGTGGGCGGTCCTTCGCGGCGGCGATGTTGTTCAGCGCCTCCCAGGCCATGCCGCCGGTGAGCGCGCCGTCGCCGATGACCGCGACCACATGGCCCTTCTCGCCCTGCACCTGGCGGGCCTTGGCGAGCCCGTCGGCCCAGCCGAGCGCGGTGGAGGCGTGGCTGTTCTCGATGACGTCGTGCTCGGACTCCTCGCGGGAGGGATAGCCGGACAGGCCGCCCTTGCCGCGCAGCTTCGAGAAGTCCTGACGTCCTGTCAAGAGTTTGTGCACATAGCTCTGGTGGCCGGTGTCCCACAGGATGCGGTCGACCGGCGACTCGAAGACCCGGTGCAGTGCGACGGTGAGTTCCACCACGCCCAGGTTGGGCCCGAGGTGACCGCCGGTCCTGGCCACCGCGGTCACCAGGAACTCGCGTATTTCTTCGGACAGTTCACCGAGTTCCGCCTCGGACAGCCCTTTCAGGTCGCGTGGTCCCCGGATGCTCTCCAGAATCGTCACGCTCGGCCCCCTCTCGGTTCGTGCTTGCTCAACTCACTGTCACTGCCGGTGTCCCCGTGCCGGTGGGGGCGCCGTCGGCCTCCATCTGCTCGGCGATCTTCATCGCCTCCTCGATCAGGGTCTCGACGATCTTCGACTCGGGCACCGTCTTGATCACCTCACCCTTCACAAAGATCTGCCCCTTGCCATTGCCCGAGGCCACACCCAGATCCGCCTCCCGCGCCTCACCCGGACCATTGACCACACACCCCATCACCGCGACCCGCAACGGCACCTCCATCCCCGTCAGACCCGCCGTGACCTCCTCCGCCAACTTGTACACATCCACCTGCGCACGCCCGCACGACGGACACGACACGATCTCCAGACCCCGCTGCCGCAGATTCAACGACTCCAGAATCTGGATACCGACCTTGATCTCCTCCACCGGCGGAGCCGACAACGACACCCGGATCGTGTCACCGATCCCCTGCGACAACAGCGCACCGAACGCCACCGCCGACTTCACCGTCCCCTGGAACGCCGGACCCGCCTCCGTCACCCCCAGATGCAACGGATAGTCACACTGCTCCGCCAACTGCCGGTACGCCTCGATCATCACCACCGGATCGTTGTGCTTCACCGAGATCTTGATGTCGCGGAAACCGTGCTCCTCGAACAACGACGCCTCCCACAGCGCCGACTCCACCAGCGCCTCCGGCGTCGCCTTCCCGTACTTCTGCAGCAACCGCCGGTCCAACGACCCCGCGTTCACCCCGATCCGGATCGGAGTGCCATGATCCGCAGCCGCCCTCGCGATCTCCCGCACCTGATCATCGAACTTCTTGATATTGCCCGGATTCACCCGCACCGCCGCACACCCGGCCTCGATCGCCGCGAACACATACTTCGGCTGGAAATGAATGTCCGCGATCACCGGAATCTGCGACTTGCGCGCGATCGTCGCCAACGCGTCCGCATCGTCCTGCGTCGGACACGCCACCCGCACGATCTGACAACCCGACGCCGTCAACTCCGCGATCTGCTGCAACGTCGCGCCCACATCCGACGTACGCGTCGTCGTCATCGACTGCACCGACACCGGCGCGTCCCCACCCACCGCCACCGAACCGACCTGGATCTGCCGGCTGCGCCGACGCTCGGCGACCGGCCGGGGCGGGATTGCGGGGACGCCCAGGGAGATGGCGGTCATCGGGTCACTCCCGGTTCCCGGAGACGGTCTCGCGCATGGCGCGCAGCGACTCCTTGAGCGATCCCATGGTGGCGAGCACGGCGGTGGGCTCGTAGCCGCAGTGCGCCATGCAGTTGGCGCAGCGCGGGTCCTTGCCCCGGCCGTACTTGTCCCAGTCGGTCTTCTCGATCAGTTCGCGGTACGTCGGCACATACCCGTCGCTCATCAGGTAGCAGGGGCGCTGCCAGCCGAACAGCGAGTAGTTGGGGATCGCCCAGGCGGTGCACGGGAAGTCGACCTTGCCCTCCAGGAAGTCCAGGAAGAGCGGGGAGTGGTTGAGCCTCCAGCGCCGCCGGTTGCCGCCCGAGAACGCCTTCTTGAACAGTTCGCGGGTCTGCTCGACGCCGAGGAAGTGCTCCTGGTCCGGGGCCTTCTCGTAGGCGTAGGCGGGCGAGATCATCATCTCGTCGACCTTGAGGTCGTCGTTCAGGAAGTTGAGCACCTCCACGATGGTCTGCGGGGTGTCCGTATTGAAGAAGGTCGAGTTGGTGGTGACCCGGAAGCCGCGCCGCTTGGCCTCCTTGATCGCCGCCACGGCCTCGTCGAACACGCCTTCCTTGGCAACGGATTCGTCGTGCCGCTCGCGCAGCCCGTCGATGTGCACGGCGAAGGCGAAGTAGGGCGAGGGCGTGAACTTGTCCATCTTCTTGCGCAACAGCATCGCGTTGGTGCACAGGAACACATATTTCCGCTTGGCGACCAACTGACGCACGATCTCGTCGATCTGAGGGTGCATCAGGGGCTCGCCGCCGGCGATGGACACCATCGGCGCACCGGACTCCAGCACCGCGCCGACGGCCTGGGCCACCGGCATGCGCTGCTTGAGGACGCCGGCCGGATGCTGGATCTTGCCGCAGCCCTCGCACTTGAGGTTGCAGGCGAACAGCGGCTCCAGCTCTACGATGAGCGGGAACTTGTCCCGCCTGCGGATCTTCTGTTCAGCCAGGTATGTAGCGACCTTGATGGACTGGCGCAGGGGCATGGCCATCTGGCTCACCTCCGAGGGAGCAGCAACGAACGGTGCCATTCAAAAAATGCGGGAAGTACGGAACGAAGAACACGGAAAGCGGATATCCCACCGCGCACCGTGCCAATCCGGACGAGTTCATGTTCTGGAGCATCCACGACCACCCGGACGGCCGCAACAGGGCGCTCGCCCTCGCGGACGGCGCTCAGCAGGGTGGCGGCCGACTCCATGTCGACCGCGATCGCGCCCGTGGCGAGCAGATCGGACCGCTCGTGGCCGCGGACCACATGGTCGGAGCCGGTGAGCGGGCCGGTGTGGACGGTGCGCCCCGGCACGGTGCGCACGAGTTCCTTCACGAGCAGTTCGGTCCCGACGCAGGGGACGTCGCCGCGCGGGTGCCGGGTCTCCTCGGCGACCACCAGGTCGCCGGGGTGCATGCCGGGAGCGAGTCCCGCGCAGAAGCCGGTCGCGAGGACCGCGGCCCCGGCGAGCGCGGGATCGGCCAGCAGCCGGGCGACGGAGCGCTCCGCCGCCCTGGGCCCCATACCGGTGCGCAGTACGGTGACCGGCCCGCCCGCGCCACCGCGTTCACCGGCGCGCAGGGCAAGGTGCTCGATGCCGAGCGCGCAGGCGATCAGCAGCGGTGCCGGGGCGGGCTGGGCGTCCATCAGCTTGCCTCCGCGTCGGCGCGTGGCTTCCCGGCCGCACCGGCGCCCTGGCCGGCGAAGGGCTCGCCGTGCACGTACCGGCCGAGCGCGGTGAGCGGGAACACCTGGCGGTAGAGGTGGTAGTTGATGGAGAAGTCCCAGGGGAAGCCGGTGCCCGTGAAGTACGGCTCGTCCCATGAGCCGTCCTCGCGCTGAGCCTCGGCGAGCCACTGGACGCCGCGCCGCACGGACTTGGCGTCCTTCTCCCCCGCCGCGAGCAGCGCCATCAGCGCCCACGCGGTCTGCGAGGCGGTCGAGGCGCCGCGCCCGCTCCACCCCTTGGCGTCATGGTAGGAGCGCAGGTCCTCGCCCCAGCCGCCGTCGTCGTTCTGCACCGACTCCAGCCAGGCGACGGCGCGCCTGATCGCCGGGTGCGAGGCGGGCAGGCCGGCCGCGACCAGCGCGGGCACCACCGATCCGGTGCCATAGACGTAGTTGACGCCCCAGCGTCCGAACCACGAGCCGTCCGGCTCCTGTTCGGCCAGCAGCCAGTCGACGCCGCGCCGGGTGCGCGGGTCGTTCGCCAGGCCCTCGACCGCCAGCATCTCGACGACATGCGCGGTGACGTCGGCCGACGGCGGGTCGATGACCTCGCCGAAGTCGCAGAACGGCAGCCGGTTGGGGAACGGGCTGGTGTTGTCGGCGTCGAAGGCGCCCCACGCGCCGTTCTTGGACTGCATGCCGAGTTCCCAGCGCACCCCGCGCCCGATGGCCTTCTCGACCCGTTCCGGGTCGTGGTGCCTGACCCGGCGCAGCGCCAGCAGCACCTCGGCGGTGTCGTCGGTGTCGGGGTAGTTGTCGTTGTGGAACTCGAACGCCCAGCCGCCCGGCGGGAGTCCGGGACGCCGCACGGACCAGTCGCCGGGCCGCACGATCTCCTCGCCGAGCATCCAGTCGGCGGCCTTGACCAACTGCGGATGGTCGGCGGGGACGCCCGCGTCGGCGAGGGCGATGGTGGCCAGGCAGGTGTCCCACACCGGCGACTGGCACGCCTCGATCATCCGGGCGCCGTCCTCGCGCCACACGGCGTAACGGTCCAGCGACTCAAGTCCGGCCCGCATCACGGGGTGTTCCAGGTCGTAGCCCAGCAGATGCAGGGCGATGACGGAGTACACGGCGGGCGGCTGGATGCCGCCCCAGCAGCCGTCGTTCTCCTGGCGCTCGATGATCCAACTGGCCGCCGAGTTCATCGCGGCCCTGCGCAGGCGCCGGGAGGCGATCGTGCGGTAGCCGCGCACGACCTTGTCGAGCCGCTGGAACAGGCCGTCCCAGCTCGCCGCCGGGGCGAGCGGCCGGGGCGGGTTGGGGCGGGCCGGGTCGGTGTGCAGCTCGTCGAGCGTGAACGGCGCAGGACGCACCGGGCGCTTCGCCGAGACGACGGTGAGCGGCACGATGGTCTGCCGCGCCCAGCACCCGAAGTTGTAGATGTTCAGCGGGAACCACTTCGGGAAGTAGATGAGCTCCGGCGGGAGTTCGGGCAGGTCCTCCCACTTCCACCAGCCGAACAGAGCCAGCCAGATCCGGGTGAACACGCGGGCGGCGGCGATGCCGCCCCGCTCGCGGATCCAGGCGGCGGCCCTGGCCATGTGCGGTGCGTCGGGCGCGTCGCCGGCCAACCGGAGGGCGACGTACGCCTCGATGGTGGTGGACAGTTCGCCCGGGCCGCCGAAGAAGGTGGCCCAGGTGCCGTCCGGGCGCTGTTCGCCGCGGATGAACAGCGCGGCGGCCTGGGTCGTCGCGTCGTCGCGGATGCCCAGGAACTGACGGAGCAGCAGGTCCTCGGCGTCCATGGTGACGTTCGTTTCGAGGTCGCCCTTCCACCAGCCCTCGGCGTCCTGCTGTGCCAGCAGGAAGTCGGTGGCGCGCTGTACGGCGCGTGCGGCGGCTTCTTGTACCCCGGCCGCCACGGGGGTCGTGAGGTGGGCTTCGCTGGCCGAGGCAGCGCGGGGCGGCAGTGCCCCGGTGCTTCCGTCGGTCGTCGCTGTCATGGCTTCCCCTTCGTGCAGTCGTGCGAGTCGTGCTGCTGTGGGTCCGCCGTCGGCCGGTGTCCGTCATCCCTCGACACCGGCCGGCGACTACGCGAGGGTTATTCGACCGATAGTGATCATCTCTTTCGGACTACGACGAAGTCGGCGAGCGCCGTGAACCGGGCCCGTACCTGGTCGGGCATGTCGACGGCGTCGAGGGCTTCGATGGCGATGGTGTACTGGCGGCGCGCCTCGTCGGCGGTCCATTCGCGGCCGCCCGCCTCCTCGATGAGGGCGGCGCGGGCCGCGAACTCCTCCTCGGAGAAGTTCTCGAAGTCACTGCTCTTGGCGTCGGCGGCAAGCATCTCGCCGAGCCGCGTGGAGGCGGGGCCGCCCGCCGCGAGCGCGGCCACGACCGGCAGGGACTTCTTGCGTTGGCGCAGATCGCTCCAGGTCTGCTTGCCGGTGGCCTCCGGGTCGCCCCAGATGCCGAGCAGGTCGTCGACGGCCTGGAAGGCCAGGCCGAGGTGGTAGCCGTACCTTCCCAGGGTGTCGGCGGTACGGTCGTCGGCGCCGCCGAGCACCGCGCCGATGGAGGAGGCGCAGGCGAGCAGCGCGCCGGTCTTGTTGCCCTCCATCTCCAGGCACTCCTCGACGCTGACGCGGTCGCGGTGCTCGTAGGAGATGTCCTGCGCCTGGCCGTCGATCAGGGCCCGGGTGGCGGAGGTCAGCCGGCGGGTGGCGCGGCCCGCCTCGACGGTGCCCAGTTCCAGCAGGATCTCGTTGGCGAGGGCGAACAGGGCGTCGCCGACCAGGATGGCCTGGGCGGGGCCGTGCACCTTCCAGACGGTGTCGCGGTGCCGGCGCTGCTCGTCGCCGTCCATCAGGTCGTCGTGCAGCAGCGAGAAGTTGTGGACCAGTTCGACGGCGACGGCACCGGGGATGCCGGTTTCCGCGGGGGCGCCGGTGACCTCGGCTGACAGCACGGCGAGCGCGGGACGCACGGCCTTGCCGCCGTCCCCGTCGGCGGGGTTGCCCTGGGCGTCGATCCAGCCGAAGTGGTAGGCGGCCACGGTGTCCATGGGAGGGGCCAGGCGGTCGACGGCCGCCCGCAGTACCGGTGTGGCCAGGGTCCGGCCGCGCTCCAGGAGCGCGGTCACGTCCACCGCGGTCGCTTGAGCGGCCGTCGCGGCCTCGGGCACAGGGGGCACAGTCTCTCCTCTTGTTGCGGTGCCGGGGGTGCGGGGGCCTGCCGTGTGCTGATCGGGCATCAGGCCGCCTCCTCGAACGCGAAGAGGTGACTCGGGCGGGGCCGGCCCAGGGCGCCGAGCGCGGCGTCCGCCGCGCTCACACCGCTGCGGACCGCACTCTCCATGGTCGCGGGCCACCCGGTGGCGGTCCACGCTCCGGCCAGGTACAGGCCGGGGGCCTTGGTGCGGGCGCCGGGCCGCAGCCGTCCGACGCCGGGGGTGGGGGCGAACGTCGCCGTGCGCTCCCTGGTGACGAAGAAGTCCTTCACCCGTGCCTCGCGCGTGCCCGGCAGCAGCCGTTCCAGTTCGGGCAGATAGCGCTCACGCAGCACGGCCACGGGCAGGTCGATCTCGTCCTGCACGGCCGACTGGGACACGGCGAGATACTGGCCGCTGCCGAGCCCGGAGGCGTGGGTGCGGTCGAAGACCCACTGCACGGGGGTGCCGAGGGCGGTGAAGAACGGCCGGCCGAGCACCTTGCGGTCGTAGATCACATGGACGTTGAGGATCGGCGCGGTGCCGATGCCGAGCAGCCGGTCGGGTTCGTCGAGGGCGCCGGGCGGCAGCAGGCCGTGCGCCTCGCGCTGGGGTACGGCGAGTACGACCGCGTCGGCGCGGAGTGCTTCGCCGGGAACCTGAACGCTCCAACTGCCGTTCTCGTTATGAGAGACGGAGGTGACGCGTGTACGGACCTCGGTACGCACGCCCGCGGAGTCGAGCGCCTTGCGGGCGAGCCGGTCGTGCAGTTCGCCCAGCGGTACATGGGCCCAGCCGATGTCGGCGGCGCCCGGGTCGGACAGCAGACCGGTCTTGAACACCATCGCGGCGAGCCCCAGCGAGGCGTCGCCCGCGACCGCGTTGAGGGTGGCGACCCCGACCAGGTCCCACAGGGCCTCGATGGCACGCGCCGACTGGCCGTGAGCGGCCAGCCAGCTGCCGAAGTCCTGTGTGTCCAGGGTCGGATCGGCGAGGTCGAGCCCCTTGAGCGCGAGCGCGGCACGCCCCACCCTGGCCCGCTCGGCGAGCGACAGGTGCGGATACGCGGCCAGGCTCCGGCCCAGGTGCAGGGGTACGGGCAGCGGGTCGCGTCGCAGTCTGCCGAGCCGCCGTCCCTCGGGCTTGTCGAGGTCGACGACGGGCACGTCGAGACGGTTCTGCAGCGGTGCCAGCTCCGCGCCCTCGATGCGGTCGAGGAACCAGCGGTAGGCGGTGCAGCAGCGCAGATACACGTGTTGGCCGTTGTCCACGGTCAGCTCGCCGCGCGGGAAGGAGAAGGCGAGGCCGCCCAGTCTCGGCCTGCCTTCGAGCAGGGTGACACGGACGCCCGCGTCGGCGAGCGCGAGCGCGGCCGTGATTCCGGCCAGCCCGCCGCCGACCACGACGGCGCTGCGCCCGGCGCCTTCCGGGCTGCCCGCGTGCGGCCCCTCGGACCGCGTGCCGTCGGTCATGGTGCGTCCTTCCGTGCCCGCCCGCCGCGCCGGTCGAACGGTGCACGGCGGGTCGTCTCCGTCAGGGACGCCGCGCCGCGCCGGAGGGTTGCCTGCCGGTGCCCGGCCGGCTCGCCCGGCTCCTCCTGGCTCCTCGTGTCCATCAGGCGCGCCTCCTGACGGTCCGCCGGGCCACATGCCGGGTGTCGAGGCCGGACAGTCCGCGCACGGCGACATACGCCTTCTCGTGTCCGGGCAGCGAGACCCGGCCGCGCAGCACGGCCTCGGGCTCGCGTTCGATGCGGTCGAGCAGCCTGCGGTAGATCCCGGCCATGGCGGCCACGCACGCGCCGCTGCGCCGGTCGAGCATGGGCAGCAGCCGGTAGCCCTCGGCGAAAAGGGCGCGGGCCCGTCGCACTTCGAAGTGCACGAGGCCCGCGAAGTCGGAGCCCTGAGGCGGTTTCGGCCCGTCGAAGCCGGCCGAGCAGCCGAACTTGGCGAGGTCGTCCGCGGGCAGATAGGTGCGGCCGCCCTCGGCGTCCTCGCGGACGTCTCGCAGGATGTTGGTCAGTTGCAGGGCCAGGCCCAGGGTGTCGGCGTACTCGGCGGCGCGCTCGGCGGCGCGCGCCCCGGGTTCGGTGCCGAACACGCCGAGCGAGAGCCGGCCGATGGCGCCCGCCACGCACCGGCAGTAGACCTTCAGGTCGTCCCAGGTCTCGTAGGTCTCGCCGCGGACGTCCATCTGGACGCCGTCGATGAGTTCGTCGAGGCCGCCGAGCGGGATCGGGAAGGCGCCGGCGGCATGGGCGAGGGCGACCGCGACCGGGTCCGTGTCGTCCTCGGCGACCGCGCCGTCGCGGACCCGGGCGAGCAGCGCCCGGGCCTCGTCGAGCCGCGCGATCTTGACGTCGTCCGCCAGCCCGCCGTCGCCGATGTCGTCGATGCGCCGGGAGAAGGCGTACAGCGCCGACATCGCGCGCCGCTTCCGCGTCGGCAGCAGTCTGATGCCGTACGCGAAGTTACGGGCCTGTTGTCCGGTCACGGCCTCGCAGTAGCTGTAGGCGGCGAGTACCGGTGCGGACGCGTGTGCTTGCGACTCCACGGTCCGGATCACCCCTCTCCTCGCAGAGTCACGCCCACCTCGCGCAGCAACTGGACCTTGCCGGGCTTGGGCGGGCCGGGAAGTACGTCGTATTCGGCGGCGGCGATCGCCCGGATCGCCGCCCTCCCCCCTGCCACGAACCCCGCGAGCAGCAGCTTCAGCCTGCCGTGGACGCTACCCACCAGGGGGGCGCCTTCATTCAGTAGATCGTGGGCGCGTTGGGCTTCGTATGCAACCAGGGCGCGCACCGATGCGCCCGTGATTTTCGTGGCGAGATCCGCCTCCTGGACATGAAAGCGCTTCATGTCCGCGGCGGGCAGATAGATCCGGTCGCGCCCGAAGTCCTCGGCCACATCCTGGAGGTGTTCGACGATCTGCAGGGCGGTGCAGATCTTGTCGGACAGGCGGATCCGCTCGGGGGTCGAGGTGCCGGTGACGGCGAGGACGAGGCGGCCGACGGGGTTGGCGGACAGTTCGCAGTACGCGAGGAGGTCGTCGTAGGTCTCGTACCGCTTGACGAGCTGGTCCTGGCGGTTGGCGGCGATCAGGCCGAGGAAGGGGTCCGGGGTGAGAAGGCGGCGCCGGACGGTGGGTTGCAGGCGGCGCAGCAGCGGGTGGCGCGGGGTGGCGTCGAACACGCGGCGCAGATCGGCCTCGAAGGCGTCGAGGAGGGCGAGCCGGTCCTCGGCCCGCTCGGGCGACACGCCGAGCAGCCGGGCGTCGGCGCCGCCCGGGGCGAGGTCGCCGTCGCCGATGTCGTCGACGAGGCGGGCGAAGCCGTAGACCGCCATCAGGTCCTCGCGCCAGGCCCGGGGCAGGAAGAACGGAGCCACGGGGAAGTTCTCGCCCGCGGCCTTGTCGAGCGTGTCGCGCACCGGGCTTCCCGGGCGCGCCGTATCGGTTCCCGTCACCGTGCGCTACCCGGGGCAGGGACGGCACATGCTGCGCTGAGCTGGGGAGTCTCCGTAGCCATTGCCGTCACATCTCCCGTTCTACACTGCCGAACCAATACACACTATTTCGGACACGCCGCCCGGCCGTCCGCACGGCGGCCCTGGCGCAGGGTGTCGCGCATTATCGCCCCACTTGCCGCATTCCAGGACCGCTACAGCTTACGTTGTACAACGCAGCGAGGTCCGTCGGGGTGTCCTGCACATCACAACAACACACCGATTGGCGTCAAGATTCCTAAGCGCCCCCCGAGTTGACTTTTCCTTTGCAGACGCGGGCCCCGCCGGAAAGGTTCCGGCGGGGCCCCGGGCGTGTCGGGCTACTTGCCCGTGAACTTCTCGTACTCCTTGAGGACCTCGTCGGTGGGTCCGTCCATCCGCAGCTCGCCGCGTTCCAGCCACAGCACGCGGTTGCAGGTGTCACGGATCGACTTGTTGTTGTGGCTGACCAGAAACACCGTGCCGGCTTCCTTGCGCAGCGCCCTGATGCGTTCCTCGGAGCGCTTTTGGAACTTGCGGTCGCCGGTGGCCAGCGCCTCGTCGATCATGAGGACGTCGTGGTCCTTGGCGGCGGCGATGGAGAACCGCAGCCGGGCCGCCATGCCGGAGGAGTAGGTGCGCATCGGAAGGGTGATGAAGTCGCCCTTCTCGTTGATGCCGGAGAAGTCGACGATCTCCTGGTAGCGGTCCCTGATCTGCTCGCGCGACATGCCCATGGCGAGACCGCCGAGGATGATGTTGCGCTCGCCCGTCAGGTCGTTCATCAGGGCCGCGTTCACGCCGAGCAGCGAGGGCTGGCCGTCGGTGTAGACCTTGCCGCGTTCGGCCGGCAGCAGTCCGGCGATGGCCCGCAGCAGGGTGGACTTGCCGGACCCGTTGGAGCCGATCAGGCCGATGGCCTCGCCCCGGTGGGCGACGAAGGAGACACCCCGCACGGCGTGCACCTTGCGCACGCCCCGCGCCGTGTCGTCGGAGCCCCGCCGCAGGATGCGGCTGAGGGCCGCGGTGGCGCTGCCCCTGCCGGTCCGCGCGCCGTTGACGCGGTAGACGATGTGCAGGTCGTCCGCGATGACGGTCGGGGCCGTCTGCCCGGTGCTCTGCTCAGCCACGGCCGTAGCGCTCCTCGGCCTTCCAGAAGTACACGAAGCCGCCGACGAACACGACGACGGCCCAGAACAGGGCGATGGCCCAGACATGCGGCGGCAGATTCGAGGAGCCGTAGCCGTCGATGAGCGCGAAGCGCATCAGGTCCATGTAGACCGCGGCCGGGTTGACCTGGAGCAGCCGCACGATCCACTCGGGACGGCCTTCGAGCATCTTGTTGATCGAGAACATGACGCCGGAGGTGTACATCCAGGTACGCAGCACGAACGGCATCAGCTGGGCCAGGTCGGGCGTCTTGGCGCCCATGCGGGCCACGATCAGCGCGAGCCCGGTGTTGAAGAGGAACTGCAGCGCGAGCGCCGGCAGGATCAGCAGCCAGGACAGGCCGGGGTAGCTGCCGAAGCCGATCACGACCAGGAACATCACGATCATCGAGAACAGCAGCTGCTGGAGCTGCTGGAGCGCGAAGGACATCGGCAGCGAGGCGCGCGGAAAGTGCAGGGCGCGCACCAGGCCCAGGTTCCCGGAGATGGCGCGCACGCCCGACATGATCGAACTCTGCGTGAAGGTGAACACGAACACGCCCGTGACCAGGAAGGGGATGTACACGTCGTGCGACATGCCCCGGCTGGCCTTGAGGATCAGGCCGAAGATGAGGTAGTAGACGGCCGCGTTCAGCAGCGGGGTGGCGACCTGCCACAGCTGGCCGAGCTTGGCCTGGCTGTACTGGGCCGTCAGCTTCGCCTGGGAGAAGGCCAGGATGAAGTGCCGCCGCCCCCACAGCTGACGCACGTACTCGACGAGCGAGGGCCTGGCGCCGCTCACGGCCAGCCCGTACTTGGCGGCGAGCTGCGCCGCCGTCAGTCCCTCGTCGGGCGCCGCGGCCGCGGTCACCGCGACCGTGCCGTCATGCGTTGTCTCACTCACGCGTGGAAACTTTCGTCTTCGAGTTCGTCGTGGCGCCGCGCGCCCCCTTGGGTCGAGCTTGTCAGATCACCGGGGGCCGGCCCAGCCGGGTCAGCCGCCACACCGTACGCCACTTCATGGGCCGGCGGGGTCCGCACGCGGTCGTCCAGCCCTCCCGGAACCCGCCGAACCAGGCCCGCAGGGCGGGGCGGGAGGGGCGGCGCACCAGGGTCAGCAGCAGCCAGACGCCCAGATAGACGGGGACGAGCGGCGCGGGGAGGTTGCGGCGGGCCAGCCAGACCCGGTTGCGGGCGACCATGCGGTGGTACACCGCATGCCGGGAGGGGGCGGTCGTCGGGTGGTACAGCACCATGTCGGAGCGGTAGTCGATCATCCAGCCGGCGTCGAGGGCGCGCCAGGCCAGATCGGTCTCCTCATGGGCGTAGAAGAACGCGTCCGGCAGCCCGCCGACCTCGGCGAAGACCCGGGTGCGGACGGCGTTGGCACCGCCGAGGAAGGTGGTGACCCGGGAGGAGCGCATCGGATCGGCGGCGCGCAGCCGCGGCACGTGCCGGCGCTGGGTCTCGCCGGTGTCCGGGTCGGCGATGCGGAAGCTGATGATGCCGAGCCGCGGGTCCGCGGCGAAGGCGGCGCGGCACAGCTCGGCGGTGTCGTGCTGGGCGAGCAGCCCGTCGTCGTCCAGGAAGAGCAATATGTCGACATCGCGACCGCCGGGCCCGAATGCCTCGGTGCCGACGTTGCGTCCGCCCGGGATGCCCAGGTTCTCCGGCAGTTCTATGGTGCGCACGCCCGCGGGGACCTCCGGCACGGGCGAGCCGTTGCCGACGACGACCACCTCGACCGGGTCGCCGTCCTGCTTGGCGACCGAGTCCAGCAGGGCGCGCAGTTCGTCGGGGCGGTTGCCCATGGTGATGATCACCGCGCCGACCTTCAGCGGGGCCGGCGCCTTGACGGCGCTCACCGCAGCCTGCTGGAGGCGAGGACGGACACCAGGTGCAGCACGGTCTGCAGCAGGGCGATGCCGGCCAGCACGGCGGTGCCGAGCCGGGTGAAGAACAGGTCGCCCCTGAGCGCGTCCGCGACGGCCAGGACCAGGATCAGCAAGGACGCCTCGATCCCGAGGATCAGCCGGTGGAACTTCAGGGCCGCGGCGGCCCGGCGGGCCAGCGCCACGCCCGAGGAGCGCGGCTCGGCCGCGGCCTCCTGGACCGGCGGCAGCCCGCCCTGGTGGCGGGCGACGCCCACCAGGTCGGTCTCGGCCTTGACCAGGATCGCGCCGAGGGCGGCGAGGGTCCCGAGGAAGGCCCACAGCCAGTCGATGCGGCCGGGCCCCCACAGGTCGGCCGCCCGCAGGCCGAGGCCGACCAGGACCGCGGCGTCGGTCAGATAGGCGCCGACCCGGTCGAGGTAGACCCCGCCGAGCGAGTACTGCTGCTTCCAGCGGGCGACCTCGCCGTCGACGCAGTCCAGCAGCAGATACAGCTGGACCGCGAGCACGCCGAGCACGGCGCCCGCGATCCCCGGCACCAGCAGCGCCGGGGCGGCGAGCACACCGAAGACGGTCATCAGGTACGTGAGCTGGTTGGGCGTGACGCGCGTGGTGACCACGAAGCGGTCGACCCGCAGGGACACCTCGCGCATATAGAGGCGTCCCATCCAGTGCTCACCGCTGCGCCGGTCCTTCACCCCGGGGGGATGGACGACCGTACGCAGTTCAGCTACCGATGGCCTTGACATAGTCGGCGTAAATGTCCTTGATCTGATGGGGCTTGAGGTCGAGGTGTTCGAGGATCGTGTAGCGGCCGGGCCGGGTCTCCGGGGCGAACTCCACGACCCGGACGAACTCGTCCTGCGTGAAGCCGATCTCGTGCGGCAGCACGGGCAGGCCGTGTCTGCGCAGCACCTCGGCCATGTTCGCCGCCTCGTCGTGGGCGCCGCGCAGGTACATCGCGAAGGCCGCGCCGAGGCCGCACTGCTCGCCGTGGCTCGCCGCGCGCTTCGGGAAGAGCAGGTCGAAGGCGTGGTTGATCTCGTGGCAGGAGCCGGAGGCGGGCCGCGAGTCACCCGAGATCGACATGGCGACACCGGTGAGGACCAGCGCCTCGGCCAGCACCTGGAGGAAACCGTTGTCCCCGACGCCGCCGGGGTGCCGCAGCACCGCCTCGCCGGCCTGCCGGGCCATGGCCGCGGCCAGCCCGTCGATCTTCTCGGCGTTGACGCGGTTGGCCAGTTCCCAGTCCGCGATCGCGTTGATGTTCGAGACGGCGTCGCCGATGCCCGAGCGTACGAAGCGGACCGGGGCCTCGTGGATCACGTCCAGGTCGATGACGACCGCGATCGGGTTGGGCACGCCGTAGGAGCCGCGGCCCGCGTCGTTGTCGAGGGTGGCGACCGGGGAGCACAGGCCGTCGTGCGCGAGGTTGGTCGGCACGGCGACCAGCGGCAGGCCGACGCGGGCCGCGGCGAACTTGGCACAGTCGATGATCTTGCCGCCGCCGAGGCCCACCACGGCGTCGTAGTGGCCGGCCTTTATGGCGCCGGCCAGCCGGACCGCGTCGTCGAGGGTGCCGCCGCCGACCTCGTACCAGGAGGCGCCCGGCAGCGAGGGGGCGACGCGCTCGCGCAGCCGGGTGCCCGAGCCGCCGCTGACGGCGACGGCGAGCCGCCCGGAGTGCGAGATGCGTTCGTCGGCCAGGACGCCGGCCAGGTCGTCCAGGGCGCCCGGGCGGATGTCCACGACGACCGGCGAGGGGATGAGCCGGGTCAGTACTGGCACGCGATCTCCCGTCCCCTGGCGAGATCGTCGTGGTTGTCGATCTCGACCCACTGGACGTCGCCGATCGGCGCCGCGTCGATCCGGAAGCCGCGGTTGACGAGTTCCTGGTAGCCGTGCTCGTAGAACTGCTGCGGGTCGGTCTCCCACACGGCCCGGAGCGCGTCGGCCAGTTCGGGGGCGGCGTCGCCCTCGATGAGGGTGACGCCGATGTACTCGCCGGTGGCCTCGGCCGGGTCCATCAGCTTGGTGATCCGCTGAACGCCCTTGGCGGGGTCGACGACGACCTTCATCTCCTCGTCGGCCAGCGACTTCACCGTGTCCACGGCGAGGATGATCTTCTTGCCTTCGCCGCGGGCGGCCAGCAGGGTGTGCTCGACGGAGACCGGGTGGACGGTGTCGCCGTTGGCGAGGATCACCCCGTCCTTGAGGGCGTCACGGCCGCACCACAGGGAGTAGGCGTTGTTCCACTCCTCGGCCTTGTCGTTGTCGATGAGGGTGAGCCGCAGGCCGTAGGTCCGCTCCAGGGCCGCCTTGCGCTCGTACACGGCCTCCTTGCGGTACCCGACGATGATCGCGGCCTCGGTCAGGCCGATCTCGGCGAAGTTGCCGAGGGTGAGGTCGAGCACCGTGACCGGGTCCTCTATGCCCGATGCCCCCGCGGGACGCACCGGCACCAGAGCCTTGGGAAGGCTGTCGGTGTAGGGGCGCAGACGCCGTCCGGCGCCGGCCGCCAGCACGAGGCCGATCATGCGGGTTCTCCTTCGTCATGTACGGCGGGCGCGCCCCCCAGGTGGGAGGCCACCCAGAAGCGGATGCTCTCGGCGAGCACCAGCAGGGCGACGGCCACGGCGAGTACCGTGAGCGCGACCTTGAACTGCGCGGCGGTGAGCGACGCGGCCAGGACGGTGACGAGCAGCGTCCGCCCCTCGTGCCCTCCGATGGCGCGCACCAGCCAGGCCGGTGGCGCTCCGGCGCCGCCCCGGATCCGGTACACCGTGTCGTAGTGATGGTAGGCGACGGCGGCCACCAGGCCGAAAGCCGCAGGAAGGGCTCCGTTCACCTCCGCTTCGGCCGCGAGGGCGAGCACGGTGCCGTACTCGGCGGCCCGGAAGAAGGGCGGGACCAGCCAGTCGAGGGCGCCGGACGGGGGGCGGGCGACGGCGAGCGCCGAGGTCACCACGTAGACGACGGCGGCGGCCACGGGCAGCGGCCCGCCGAAGCCGGACAGCGCGGCGGCGCAGACGACGACGGCCGCGCCGGCCGCCGCGACGGCGGGGACGGCGAGGCCGGGCAGCCCCCGCCCGACGGTGCGGGCGAGCACCCGGGCGAGCGGGCCCGAGTCGGCGAGGTCCGCCAGCGCTCGCGCGGCCCGGTCCCTGCCCGCCGCGTGCCCGGCATCCGTGGGCCGGCGGGCCACGGAGCGCAGCACGCGGCCCGCGGTGGTGTAGGCGGCGGCGAAGGCGCAGCCGACGAGCAGCACACAGAAGGTGATGCGGGGGGTGGTCACGGCCGTGAGAACGGCGATCATGGCCCATCGTTCGCCGATGGGCAGCACTATCATCCGGCGCAGCCACACCGTCCAGCCGACGCTGTCGAGCCGGTCGGACAGCGCGGCGGTGGGACTGGCGCCGGCGGTGGCCGCCTGGGCGTTCGCCTCGTTGAAGGAGAAGTCCACGACGTGCCGGCAGGTCTGCAGGATCATCGCGCCGAGGGCGAGCGCCCACACGTCGTCGCCGCCGCGGGCCGCGCCGAGGGCGAGACCGGCGTAGTAGGCGTACTCCTTGGCCCGGTCGAAGGTGGCGTCGAGCCAGGCGCCGAGCGTGGAGTACTGCAGCGAGTAGCGGGCGAGCTGGCCGTCGGTGCAGTCCAGCACGAAGGAGAGGATGAGCAGCAGTCCGGCGGCGACGAAGCCGCCGCGGGTGCCGGTGGCCGCGCAGCCCGCCGCGATCAGCGCGGTGAGCAGCGAGGCGGTGGTGACCTGGTTGGGGGTCAGGCCGCGGCGGGCGCACCAGCGGGCGAGGTAGCGCGAGTAGGGGCTGACGAAGAACGTGGTGAAGAAGCCGTCGCGGGCCTTGACCGCCGACTTCAGACGGACGGCCTCGTCGTCGACGGCGGCGACGGCCTGCCGCGCCTCGTTGCGCGTCTGCGGGTCGGCGGGGACGGCGGCGACCAGGCTGCCGAGGTCGGGGCGGTGCACCTCGGCGCCCTCGGCGTCGAGGGCGGTGACGACGCGGTCGGCGAGGCTGTCGACGGCCACCGCGGTGCCGCCGCCCGTCGTGGTCTGCCGGGCCAGGGCGCGGGTCAGGGCCTCGCGGCCGGCGGGCCGGGCGGTGACGGCGCCGGTGACGGCGGCGAGCGGGAAGCGGGGGTCGGTGAGGCCGAGGCGCAGCGCGTGCGGGTGGCCGACGAAGCGGGCGTCGACCAGGGCCACCCGGCGGTCGGCGGGTACGGCCGCGAGGAGCGTCGCGGCATCGGCGGCGTCGGCGGCCACCCGCACCTCGAAGCCGAGGGACCGCAGATCGTTCTCCAGTGACGATCCGGGCACCGGCTGACCGGTGACGATGGCGGTCGACAACCGAACTCACTCCCTGGGTGCCGGCGCGTGCGCGCCGGTCGTCTGCTGGGTGGGGCGCCGCTCGTCCGGGCGCCCGGGCGGCATTGTCGGCAGAGGTTATCGGATAGCCGGAAGACCTTGTTCACCGGCCGTTCACGGGCCGGTCGACGCGGTCTGCTCGCCCCGTGCCGAGATCATCATCAGTGATCGGGGGCCCGGCCCACAAACCGCGCCCCGGGGGGCCGCCCGCGGGGGACACCCGCCAAACGCCTGGGAAACGGGGCATCGAGGGCATAGCGGATGGGTGGCGGAGGACGGCATAGGCTGGGCGACCATGACGTGGCTGATCACCGGCGGGGCCGGATACATCGGGGCGCATGTGGCGCGGGCCATGGCGGATGCCGGGGAGCGCGTGGTGGCCCTGGACGATCTGTCGGCCGGGGTGCCCGAGCGGCTGCCCGCGGACATTCCGCTGGTCGAGGGGTCCACGCTGGACGGCGCGCTGGTCGCGCGGGTCCTCACCGAGCACGCGGTGACCGGGGTGGTGCATCTGGCCGCGCGCAAGCAGGTCGCCGAGTCCGTGGCGCTGCCGACCCGCTACTACCGGGAGAACGTGGGCGGCCTCGGCACGCTCCTGGAGGCGGTCGCGGGCGCCGGGGTCGAGCGGTTCGTCTTCTCCTCGTCGGCGGCCGTGTACGGGAACCCGGACGTGGAACTGATCACCGAGGACACGCCGTGCGCGCCGGTGAACCCGTACGGCGAGACCAAGCTCGCCGGGGAGTGGCTGGTGCGGGCGGCGGGGCGGGCGCACGGCATCGCCACGGTGTGCCTGCGCTACTTCAACGTGGCGGGCGCGGGCGCGCCCGAACTGGCCGACACGGGCGTGTCCAACATCGTGCCCATGGTGTTCGACCGGCTCACCCGGGACGAGGCCCCGCGGATCTTCGGCGCCGACTACCCGACGCCGGACGGCACATGCGTCCGCGACTACATCCATGTCGCCGACCTGGCCGAGGCGCACCTGGCGGCGGCGCGCGGGCTCACCGAGCGGAGCCTGAGCGGCGCCGACCTGACCGTGAACATCGGCCGCGGCCAGGGCGTTTCCGTCCGCGAACTGATCGCGGTCATCGGCGAGGTGACCGGCGACCGGCGCACGCCCGTGGTGGAAGGCCGGCGCCCCGGGGACGCGCCGCGCGCGGTCGCATCGGCGGAACTGGCCGCGAAGACGCTGGGCTGGCGGGCGCGGCGCGGGGTGCCCGAGATGGTGGAGTCCGCCTGGCGGGGGTGGCGCGCACGCCTTGTCCGGTGACCGGCGGCCGCCCTGACCCGGGCTTGGTTTGCCCAGGTCAGAGCATATGACAACGGTGTTCGATGCCGCGTTGCCTGATACCCCCCACCCGTAGTTCACTGTGCTCCCGGACGGAACACGGAAGGGCGGTCTTCATGGGGGCTGGGCACGGGCACGGGCCCGCGCCGACCGGTACGGCGGCAGCGGCGTACCGGGGGCGGCTGCGCGTCGCCCTGTCGATCACGCTCGCCGTCATGGTGGTCGAGATCGTCGGTGGTGTGCTCGCGGATTCGCTCGCGCTGATCGCGGACGCGGCGCACATGGCGACGGACGCGCTGGGGCTCGGCATGGCGCTGCTCGCCATCCACTTCGCGGGCCGCCCCGCGAGCGCGCACCGCACCTTCGGCTACGCGCGCGCCGAGATCCTGGCCGCGCTCGCCAACTGTCTGCTGCTGCTCGGCGTCGGCGGCTATGTGCTGTACGAGGCGGTCCAGCGGTTCTTCGCGCCCGCCGAGACCGAGGGCGCACTGATGATCGTGTTCGGCGCGATCGGTCTGGTCGCGAACATGATCTCGCTCACGCTGTTGCTGCGGGGCCGGCAGGAGAGCCTGAACGTGCGCGGCGCGTTCCTGGAGGTGGCCGCGGACGCCCTGGGCTCGCTCGCGGTGCTCGTCTCGGCGGGGCTGATCCTGGTCACCGGCTGGCAGCCGGCCGACCCGATCGCCTCGCTCGTCATCGGCCTGATGATCGTCCCGCGCACCGTGAAGCTGCTGCGCGAGACCCTGGACGTGCTGCTGGAGGCGGCCCCGAAGGACGTCGACATGGCGCGGGTGCGGGCGCACATCCTGGCGCTCGACGGCGTGGAGGACGTCCACGACCTGCACGCCTGGACGATCACCTCCGGCCTGCCGGTACTGTCCGCGCACGTGGTCGTGCGCTCGGACGTGCTCAGCGCCATCGGGCACGAGAAGATGCTGCACGAGTTGCAGGGCTGCCTCGGGCACCACTTCGATCTGGCGCACTGCACGTTCCAGCTGGAGCCGGGCGGGCACGCGGAGCACGAGGCGAGGCTGTGCCACTGAGGCACGCCCCGTAGGGTCGGACTCCGGGCGGGGCGGCCCGGCGGGCCCCTTCGCCCGCGTGTGCGAGGCCCCCGGGCGGTTCTGCGCCGGACGGCTCGGGCACGATCTTCTACCGGGTCCCCTTCCCGGCGGCCGGCCGGGGCGGTCGCGGCCCGCGCCGGGCGCGGGACATGCGGACGCGCCGGGGAGTTCCGGGAGTGCCGGATCAGTACGGCAGACTTGGGGCGCGAAGACCGAGGCGAAGGATGGGTATGCCGATCACACCTGCCAGCGCGACGCACAGCGCGTCGAACGGCACCGCAGAGGCGATTTTGCTGGAACTGGTCGACGAGAAGGGTGTGACGATCGGCACCGCGGAAAAGCTCGCCGCCCATCAGCCGCCGGGGCGCTTGCACCGCGCGTTCTCCGTGTTCCTGTTCGACGAGCGCGGCCGGCTGCTGCTCCAGCAGCGGGCGCTCGGCAAATACCACTCCCCCGGTGTGTGGTCCAACACCTGCTGCGGTCACCCCTACCCGGGCGAGGCGCCGTTCGCGGCGGCGGCCCGGCGCACGTACGAGGAGCTGGGGGTGTCCCCCTCGCTGCTCGGCGAGGCCGGAACGGTCCGCTACAACCATCCGGATCCCGCCTCGGGGCTGGTCGAGCAGGAGTACAACCATCTGTTCGTCGGTCTGGTGCAGGCCGAGGTGGTGCCGGATGCGGAGGAGGTCGCGGCGACGGCCTTCGTGACCCCGGCCGAGCTGGCCGAGCGGCACGCGCGCGATCCCTTCTCCGCCTGGTTCATGACCGTGCTGGACGCGGCCCGGCCCGCGATCAGGGAGCTGACGGGGCCGGACGCCGGCTGGTGAGCGGCCTCATACGGTCCATACGGGCTTGAGCGGCAGGGCGGCCCAGATCACCTTGCCGCCGCTCGCCGTGTGCGCCACGTCGACCGTGCCGCCCGCCTCCCGGGCCACCTCGCGCACCAGGAGCAGCCCCCGCCCGCCGGTCCTGCCGTGGTCGGCCTCCAGGGCGCTCGGCCGGTAGGGATGGTTGTCCTCCACGGACACGCGCACCCACTCGGCGCCGACGGCGACCTCCACGGCGAGTATCGGCGACAGCAGCGCCGCGTGCTTGACCGCGTTGGTGACCAGTTCGGACACGATCAGCAGCAGGCCGTGGACCAGGTCCTCGCAGACCGGCACGCCCTGGCGGGCGAGCAGGTCCCGCACGGCGCGTCGTGCCTGCGGCACCGAGGCGTCGACGGCGGGGGCGGTGAACCGCCACACTCCTTCGTACGGCAGTGGATCCGGCGGTCGCCGGTCGCCTTCCTCGGGGCGCGGGCCGTACCCGCGCCCGTCGTCGTCCATGGTCCGGTCGCCGCCCTTGCGCTCGATTGTCACCACACGTCGAGTGTTGGCAATGCGCCGCCGCCGTCCACGGAACTGAACACAAGTCAGCTGGTATCGAGCGTTTCTGACCACCTGCGCATGACCCGGTCGGGTGCCGGGACTGCTCCTGTCGCCCGCGGGCCGTCTTCGCGAACTCTTCGGGTTGTACGGCTCGTCGGACCGCGCCCGATAGCATCCGGCGCATGGAGCCCCAGCTGTTGCACTCGGTCATCGACTCGGTCGCCACCGTCGTCGTCCACCACCCGGCCAGACGCAACGCCATGACGGGCGCGATGTGGCGGTCGCTGCCCCCGCTGCTCGACGCCCTGGCCGCCGATCCCGGCGTGCGGGCACTGGTGCTCACCGGCGAGGGCGGGACCTTCTGCGCCGGCGCCGACATCACCACCCTGCGTGAGGCGCCCGACGAGGCGCAGCGGCTCGCCGTGGCCGCCGAGGAGGCGCTGGCCGCGTTCCCGAAGCCGACGCTGGCGGCCGTCCGGGGCCACTGCGTGGGCGGCGGGGCGCAGCTCGCGGCCGCCTGCGATCTGCGGTTCGCCGAGGCCGGCGCGCTGTTCGGGGTGACGCCGGCCAAGCTCGGCATCGTCTATCCGGCGTCCGCCACCCGGCGGCTGGTGTCGCTGGTGGGGCCGGCCACCGCCAAGTACCTGCTGTTCTCGGGCGAGTTGATCGACGCGGAGCGGGCACTGCGCACCGGGCTCGTGGACGAGGTGCTGCCGGAGGGCCAACTGGACAAGCGGGTGGCGGAGTTCGGCCGGATCCTGGCGGCCCGCTCGCAGCTGACGCAGGCCGCGGCCAAGGAGTTCGCCGACGGGCGCACCGACCGGGACGGCCACTGGGCCGGGCAGGCACGCGGCAGCGGCGACACCGCGGAAGGCGTCGCCGCGTTCCTGGAGCGCAGGGCGCCGCGGTTCACCTGGAGCGTTCCGGTGCCACGCTGAACCTGCTGTCGGCGCGGAACCTCTCGACGAGGTGCGCGGGCGCCTTCGCCGGGGAGCCCGCGTCGTAGGGCGGCTGCGGGTCGTACTCGATCATCAGCTGCACCGCCCGCGCGTGTTCGTCGCCGGCGATCCGGCCCAGCAGGGCGAGGCCCATGTCGATGCCGGAGGAGACGCCGGCCGCGGTGACGTACTTGCCGTCGAAGACGACCCGCTCCCCCGTCGGCCGCGCGCCGAACCCCTTGAGGGCGTCGAGCGCCAGCCAGTGGGAGGTGGCGCGGCGGCCGTCGAGCAGGCCCGCGGCGGCCAGCAGCAGCGAGCCGGTGCACACCGACGTCGTCCAGGTGCTGGTGGCGTCGGCGGCCCGCAGCCAGTCCAGGAGGGCCGCGTCGTCCATCTGGGCACTCTGGCCGGGGCCGCCGGGCACGACCAGGATGCCGGGGGCCGGCACGTCGGCGAGCGTCCGGTCGGCGGTGAGCGCGAGGTTCCCGGACGCGTCGCGGACGGGCCCGGTGCGTTCGGCGACGAAGACGGTCTCGGCGCCGGGAAGACGCCCCAGGGTCTCGTAGGGTCCGACGGCGTCCAGGGCGGTGAAGCGGTCGAAGAGGACGATGGCGATCTGCACGGGTGTTTCCTTTCCGGACACGCCACCGGGGGCACCGCCGGCCAGCCGCGTCGCTGGGCTGGATCGGGTCCGGCGAGCCGTCGGGGCGGGGCGGTGGGTCAGGGGGGTGGGGTGGGCTGGAAGCGGCGGCGGTATTCGGCCGGGGGCGCGCCCAGCGCTCTGGTGAAGGCGCGGCGCATCGCCTCGGGCGTGCCGTAGCCGCTCGCCCGGGATATCTCCTCGATGCCGTCGCCGGTCTCCTCCAGCAGACGGCGGGCGTGTTCCAGGCGCACCCGGTCGACGTAGCGGCCGGGCGTCATGCCGGTCTCGGTGTGGAAGGCGCGGGCGAAGTGACGCGGGGAGAGCGCGGCCCGGGCGGCCAGCGCCTCGACGCCCAGATCGTCCGCCGGGTGCTCGGTGATCCAGCGCTGCACCTCCCGCAGGGGCTCACGGCGGGCGGTCTGGGCCGCCAACTGGGCGCTGAACTGGGCCTGGTTGCCGGGCCTGCGCAGGAACACCACCAGATGGCGGGCGACCGTGAGCGCCACGTCCCGGCCCAGATCCTCCTCTACGAGGGCGAGGGCCAGGTCGATGCCCGCGGTGACCCCGGCCGAGGTGGCGACCGGTCCGTCGCGCACATAGACGGGGTCCGGTTCGACCCGCACGGCCGGGTGGTCGCGGGCCAGCCGCTCGCAGTACGCCCAGTGGGTGGTGACCCGGCGGCCGTCCAGCAGTCCCGCCTCGGCGAGCAGGATCGCGCCCGTGCACACGGACACCAGACGCTCGGCACGCGGGCCGCGGGCGGCCAGCCACGCCGTGAGCCGGGGATCGGACCGGCGGGTGCCGGCCCCGCCGGGGACGAGCAGCGTGTGCGGGTCGGGCACCTCGCCGAGGCGGTGGTCCGGCACCAGGGTGAGCCCGCTTGAGGTGCGCACCGCGGCCCCGTCCAGGGACGCGGTGCGGATCCGGTACGTCCCCGCAGAGCACGACTCGGCCCCGGTGAAGACCTCCACCGGGCCGCTGACGTCCAGGCTCTGCACGCCGTCGAAGAGGACGACGAGGACGGTTCGCTGCGCCATGCCCTCGATTCTTCGCCGACCCGGGGACGGCCGCAACGACGCCTTCCCCACCTTTCCTGCCATCGGACCGGTGGACGCGACCGCGCGGCGGGGACGCCCTGAGCCCCTGTTGTCGGTGCCACCTGCCACAATTGCCGCGCAACCCCAGTGGAGAAGGCGGTACGGGATCGTGACGACACCCGGGACCCTCGAAGTAGGGTCCATCGAAGGCAGGATCGCCGAGGAGCTCGGCGTGCGGGAGCGGCAGGTGAAGGCCGCGGTGGAGCTGCTGGACGGCGGCTCGACGGTGCCCTTCATCGCCCGCTACCGCAAGGAAGCGACCGAGATGCTCGACGACGCGCAGCTGCGCACCGTCGAGGAGCGGCTGCGCTATCTGCGGGAGCTTGAGGAGCGGCGGACGGCGATCCTGGAGTCGGTGCGCGAGCAGGGCAAGCTCACCGAAGAGCTGGAGGCGCAGATCCGCGGTGCGCAGACCAAGGCGCGCCTGGAGGACGTCTATCTGCCGTACAAGCCGAAGCGGCGGACCAAGGCGCAGATCGCGCGCGAGGCGGGTCTTCAGCCGCTGGCCGAGGGCCTGCTGGGCGATCCCGGGATCGAACCGCTCGCCGCTGCCGCCGCCTTCGTGGACGCCGACAAGGGCGTCGCCGATCCGCAGGCCGCCCTGGAGGGCGCGCGGGCGATCCTCACCGAGCGGTTCTCGGAGGACGCCGACCTGATCGGCGAGCTGCGCGAGCGCATGTGGGTGCGCGGGCGGCTGGCCGCCAAGGTGCGCGAGGGCAAGGAGGAGGCGGGCGCCAAGTTCGCCGACTACTTCGACTTCGCCGAGCCGTTCACCGAACTGCCCTCGCACCGGGTGCTCGCGATGCTGCGCGGGGAGAAGGAGGAGGTCCTGGACCTCGTCCTGGAGCCGGAGGAGCCGGCCGAGACCCCGGGGACCCCGTCGTCGTACGAGCAGATCGTGGCGCACCGCTTCGGCATCGCCGACCGCGGCCGTCCGGGCGACAAGTGGCTGCTGGACACGGTGCGCTGGGCGTGGCGCACCCGCATCCTCGTCCACCTCGGCATCGACCTGCGCCTGCGGCTGCGCACGGCCGCCGAGGACGAGGCGGTCGACGTGTTCGCCGCCAATCTGCGGGACCTGCTGCTCGCCGCGCCGGCCGGCACCCGCGCGACGCTCGGTCTCGACCCCGGCTTCCGTACGGGTGTGAAGGTGGCCGTGGTCGACGCGACCGGCAAGGTGGCGGCGACGGACGTCATCC
This sequence comes from Streptomyces diversicolor, assembly GCF_057537855.1. Classification (NCBI taxonomy): domain Bacteria; kingdom Bacillati; phylum Actinomycetota; class Actinomycetes; order Kitasatosporales; family Streptomycetaceae; genus Streptomyces; species Streptomyces diversicolor. The sequence goes on along the minus strand of NZ_BAAJXA010000001.1, from coordinate 62,106 downwards.
ACCCGCATGTGCCGGCCAACCGGTGGGACGAGGCGATCGCCACGCTGGCCCGGCTGGCGAAGCAGCACGCGGTCGAGCTGATCGCGATCGGCAACGGCACGGCGTCCCGCGAGACCGACAAGCTCGCCGGCGATCTCATCTCCAGGCACCCGGAGTTGAAGCTCACCAAGGTGATGGTGTCGGAGGCCGGCGCCTCCGTGTACTCGGCGTCCGCCTTCGCCTCGCAGGAACTGCCGGACATGGACGTGTCGCTGCGCGGCGCGGTGTCGATCGCCCGCCGTCTGCAGGACCCGCTGGCCGAACTGGTCAAGATCGACCCGAAGTCGATCGGGGTGGGCCAGTACCAGCACGACCTGTCCGAGGTGAAGCTGTCCCGTTCGCTGGACGCGGTGGTCGAGGACTGTGTGAACGGCGTGGGCGTGGACGTCAACACGGCGTCGGTGCCGCTGCTCGCGCGCGTGTCCGGGATCTCCTCGGGCCTCGCCGAGAACATCGTGGCGCACCGTGACGCGAACGGTCCGTTCAGCTCGCGCGCCGAGCTGAAGAACGTGGCCCGGCTGGGTCCGAAGGCGTACGAGCAGTGCGCGGGCTTCCTGCGCATCCGCGGCGGCAGCGACCCGCTGGACGCCTCCAGCGTGCACCCGGAGGCGTACCCGGTGGTGCGGCGCATGGTGAAGACCAGCGGCCAGGAGGTGGCCGCCCTGGTCGGCAACACGGCGCTGCTGCGCTCGCTGAAGCCGACGGAGTTCGTCGACGACACGTTCGGGCTGCCGACCGTGACCGACATCCTGAAGGAACTGGAGAAGCCGGGGCGCGACCCGCGGCCGGCGTTCAAGACGGCCACCTTCAAGGAGGGCGTGGAGAAGATCTCCGACCTCGCCTCCGGGATGATCCTGGAGGGCGTGGTCACGAACGTGGCGGCGTTCGGGGCGTTCGTGGATGTCGGTGTCCACCAGGACGGTCTGGTGCACGTATCCGCGATGTCCCGGACGTTCGTGAAGGACCCGCGGGACGTCGTGAAGCCCGGGGACATCGTGAAGGTGAAGGTCCTCGACGTGGACATCCCGCGCAAACGGATCTCGCTGACGCTGCGGCTGGACGACGAGGCCGCGCCGCAGGGGCAGCAGCAGCGCGGCGGCGGCCGTCCGCCGCAGCAGCGGCAGGGCCAGCGCCAGCGGCAGGGCCAGGGCCGCGGCGGTGACCGGGGCGGACGTCAGGCGCCGCCGCCGGCCAACAGCGCGATGGCGGACGCGCTGCGGCGCGCCGGCCTGCTCGACTCCGCGAAGAACGACCGCCGCTGACCGGCCGGCGAACCGCCGCCGGACCGTTCGGGCCCGGCTCCTCGGACCGCTAAGACAGGAGCCGGGCCCGGCACGGGCCCCTGGCGTGCGCCATGCCGGCTTCCCGTGTCCCCGCCTGGCAGGTGTGAAAGAGCAAGGGGCACGGGAACGGCCGGGCCGAGCGGGGCGAGGGCGTGCTGCGAAGCGGGCTCCATCGGGCGCCGGGCCGACGGGAGTTGCGCCCCTGGGCGCGGACGGTCTTGTCGTCGACCAGCCGCGCCCGGCCCGGCGGCTCGTGGCCGGTCGGTCAGTGTTCCGTGACCTTGCCGGCCGTCACCTCCAGGCGGCGGGTGACGTGGACGGCGTCCAGCATGCGGCGGTCGTGGGTGACCAGCAGCAGCGTGCCGCGGTAGGCGTCGAGGGCCGATTCGAGCTGTTCGATGGCGGGCAGGTCGAGATGGTTGGTCGGCTCGTCCAGGACCAGGAGGTTGACGCCCCGGCCCTGGAGCAGCGCCAGGGCGGCCCGGGTGCGTTCGCCCGGGGAGAGCGTCGCGGCGGGGCGCAGCACATGCTCCGCCTTCAGGCCGAACTTGGCCAGCAGGGTGCGTACGTCGGCCGGTTCGGTGTCCGGGACGGCCGTACGGAAGGCGTCCAGAAGCGACTCCGGGCCGTGGAACAGCGCACGGGCCTGGTCCACCTCGCCGACCAGGACGCCCGAGCCCAGCGCGGCGTGCCCGGCGGTCAGCGGCACCCGGCCGAGCAGCGCGCCGAGCAGGGTGGACTTGCCCGCGCCGTTCGCTCCGGTCACCGCGATCCGGTCCGCCCAGTCGATCTGCAGCGTCACCGGGCCGAGGACGAAGTCCCCGCGGCGCACCTTGGCGTCCCTGAGCGTGGCGACCACGGCGCCGGAGCGGGGCGCGGCGGCGATCTCCATGCGCAGTTCCCACTCCTTGCGCGGCTCCTCGACGGTTTCCAGCCGTTCGATCATGCGCTGGGTCTGGCGTGCCTTGGCGGCCTGTTTCTCGCTGGCCTCGCTGCGGAACTTGCGGCCGATCTTGTCGTTGTCGTTGCCCGCCTTGCGGCGCGCGTTGCGCACGCCCTTGTCCATCCAGGCGCGCTGGGTCTGGGCCCGCTCCTGGAGGGCCGCCTTCTTGTCGGCGTACTCCTCGTAGTCGTCCCGGGCGTGCCGCCGGGCCACCTCCCGCTCGTCCAGATAAGCCTCGTAGCCGCCGCCGTAGAGGTTGATCTGCCGTTGGGCGAGGTCGAGTTCGAGGACCTTGGTGACGGTGCGGGTGAGGAATTCGCGGTCGTGGCTGACCACGACCGTGCCCGCGCGCAGTCCGGTCACGAAGCGTTCGAGGCGTTCCAGGCCGTCGAGGTCGAGGTCGTTGGTGGGCTCGTCGAGCAGGAAGACGTCGTAGCGGGACAGCAGCAGCGAGGCGAGGCCCGCGCGGGCGGCCTGGCCGCCGGACAGCGAGGTCATCGCCGCGTCTGGGCCGACGGCCAGGCCGAGCGAGTCGGTGACCTCCTCGGCCCGCTCCTCCAGGTCCGCGCCGCCGAGGCCGAGCCAGCGCTCCAGGGCGGTGGCGTAGGCGTCGTCGGCACCGGGCGCCTGGTCCACGAGGGCCTGGGTGGCCTCGTCCATCAGCCGCTGCGCCCGGGCGACGCCGGTGCGGCGGGCAAGGAACTCGCCCAGGGTCTCGCCGGGCCTGCGCTCGGGCTCCTGCGGCAGATGGCCGACGGTCGCGGTCGGCGGGGACAGCCGCAGTTCGCCCTGCTCGGGCCGGGTGAGCCCGGCGAGCAGCCGCAGCAGCGTGGACTTGCCGGCGCCGTTGGCGCCGACCAGCCCGATCACGTCGGCGGGCGCGACGACGAGGTCGAGGCCGGTGAAGAGCGAGCGGTCGCCGTGCCCGGCGGCGAGGTTCTTGGCGACGAGGGTGGCAGTCATCAGACCGCGATCCTAGTCGTCCCGCGGTGTGCCGCTCAGCCGGGTTTGCCGTGGGTCACCGCCGCCACCAGCACTCCTCCGGCGGTGCGGGCCACGACGAAGGACTCCCCCTTCACGGCCCGGGCGTCCAGCGGGATGCGGTGCCGGCCGGGCTCCAGGACGCCGTCGAACACCTCCCGGGCGTGGCTGCGGTAGAGCCGGTCGAGCCGGTACGCGGTGAGGCTGATCCGGCACGGTGAGGTGACCTCGATGCCCGCCTCCCTGTCGGCGGCGGCGAGCGCGGTGAGGCGGTGCCGCCGGTGCGGGCCGCGGTCCAGGGCCTGCTCGATCTGCGCGACGAGCAGGGGGACGATCGGGGCGAGGCCGTCGACGTAGGCCACGTCGACCCCGGCCCGCTCGAACGCGTCGCGCACGGCGGCCCGTTCGGGTTCGGCGACCGCGCGGCCGAAGGCGACGGCGCCGTAGCCGCGCAGTTCCTCGGCCGGTACGCCGGTGGCGTCACGGGTGATGTCGGCGCCGATGCCGATGGTGCGCAGGGCGGCGGCGAGCTTGGCGAGGACGGCGACGCGGGCGCCGATCAGCAGGACGCGCCGGCGGGGCGCGGCCGGGGGCGCCGTGTCGTCCAGGAGCGCGGCGAGGGCAGCGCGGTAGCCGGGGCCGTGGAAGCGGAACGGGCCTATGCCGCGGTAGCCGTTGAATTCCAGGTCGGCGTGCTCGTCGGTCTGCCAGGCGAAGTCGCGCCAGACATAGTCGTCACCGTCGCGTTCGATGACGGCGGTGACCGCTCCGCAGGCCAGGTCCGCGCACTCGGGGCAGCCGTAGACCACGTACCGGCCGCCGGGCAGCGGCGCCCCGGTCTCCAGCAGCAGGCCGCGCACCTGTGCGGTGAAGATCGCGGGCGGCACGTCGGAGGCCAGCGGCGAGACGGCGTCCAGATCGGAGAGCCGGAACAGCAGCGGGCGTCCGTCCACGACGAAGTCCACGAAGTCCCGGTGAACCTGGTAACCGCCGTCGGCCAGGACGGCGCCCGCCCGCGTCGCCGGTGCCAGGGCGAAGGTCGCGTATGCGCCAGACATGCTGTGAGTATCCCCAGAGCGGCACGGATGTGCGCACGGCATGACATATTCCGCCCGGCTGCGCCCCGCCGGGCCGTGCAGGGCTTATCGTCCCCGCGTGGAGCATCGGCTGAGTGACGAAGTGATCGTGGTCGGCGGCGGGGTCATCGGGCTGACGACGGCCGTGGTGCTGGCGGAGGCCGGTCGGCGGGTCCGGGTGTGGACGCGGGAGCCCGTCGGGCGGACGACCTCGGCGGTGGCGGGCGCGCTGTGGTGGCCGTACCGCATCGAGCCGGAGCCGCTGGTCGGCGACTGGGCGCTCACCTCGCTCGTGGTGTACGAGGAGTTGGCGCGGCGGCCGGAGCGGACGGGCGTACGCATGGTCGAGGGCGTACATCTCGGGGTGCGCCTGGACGAGTTGGGGCCGTGGGCCGGGCGGGTGCCGGGGCTGCGGGTCGCGGACGGCGGCGACGGGCTGCGGGCGCGGCTGCCGTTGATCGACATGCCGGCTCATCTGGCGTGGCTGCTGGAGCGGTTGACGGCGGCGGGCGGTCTGGTCGAGGAGCGGACGGTGTCGGACCTGGCCGCGGTTCCGGCCGCCGTCGTGGTCAACTGCACCGGGCTGGGCGCCCGTTCGCTGGTGCCCGATCCGGCGGTGCGGCCGGTCCGCGGGCAGCTGGTCGTCGTGCGGAACCCGGGCGTCACCACGTGGCTCACCTCGGTCGACGATGCCGGGGGCGCCACGGCCTATGTGTTCCCGCAGCCGGGCGGGCTGGTCCTGGGCGGCACCGCGCAGGAGGACGCGTGGTCCCTGGAGCCCGATCCGCGGACCGCCGAGGAGATCGTCGCCCGGTGCGCGGCTCTCGTGCCGGAGATCGCGGGGGCGCGGGTGCTGGAGCACCGGGTGGGTCTGCGCCCGGCGCGGGCCGCGGTGCGGCTGGAGCACCGGCCGCTGCCGGACGGCCGGTCGCTGGTGCACAACTACGGGCACGGCGGGGCCGGGGTGACCGTGGCCTGGGGATGCGCGCGGGAGGCCGCGGGGCTGGCGGACGCCTGAGTCCGCTTGCCGCGGGGACCGACCGAGTGCGGCAGCGGCGCTCGTACGGGGCGGGCGCTCGCCGTGGCACGGCGTGCCGGCGGCGCTCGCGCGGGGCGGGTGCTCGCCGTGGCACAGCGCGCTTGCGGGCGGGTGCGGCTTTGTCGGGGCGGAGCGCGCAGTTCCCCGCGTCCCTTCAGGGCGTCACCGCAGCGCCGTGCGGCAGGTGGCTCATGACGGCCGAATGGCGATCGTGTGACGGCACAGGGCGTGGACACGTCAGGAGGGGTGGGGACTGAATAGGCTCCGAACAGACTTCGTGCCCCTACGACTTGGAGTTCTCGTGCACCGCAGAATCTTCGTGCCGGGCGCGCTCGCGGCGGCCTGCCTGCTGCTGGCGGTCCCCGCTTCGGCCGCGAGCTACGCCCCCGGCGCCCCGGGCATCGGCGACCCGTACTACCCGAACTACGGCAACGGCGGCTACGACGTCTCCCACTACGACCTGCGGCTGCAGTACCAGCCGGCGACGGACGAGTTGGACGGCACGGCGACGATCCTGGCGCGGACCACACAGGACCTGTCCCGGTTCGACCTGGACTTCCTGCTGGACGTGAGCGAGGTCCGGGTCAACGGCGCCAAGGCCGGCTTCGCCACCTCGGGCGAGCACGAGCTGGTGGTCACCCCGAAGACCCCGCTGGCGAAGGGCACCGCGATCACGGTCGTCGTCCGCTACAGCGGGGTGCCGTCCACGAAGACCGCGTACGGCTTCTCGACCTGGCACCGCACCCCGGACGGCGCCGTCGCCGCGGACGAACCCGAGGCGGCGTGGTGGTGGTACCCGAGCAACGACCACCCGCTCGACAAGGCCACCTACGACGTGTCGATCGCCGTCCCGGACGGCACCCAGGCCATCTCCAACGGCACGCTCCAGTCGACCGCTTCCAGGCTCGGCTGGACCCGGTACACCTGGCGGCAGAACAAGCCGCAGGCCACCTATCTGACCACCCTCGCGGTCGGCAGGTTCGACATCACGACCAGCACCTCCGAGGGCGGCGTCCCGGTCGTCAACGCCTACAGCAAGGACCTCGGCGACAACGACGGTGCGGCGCGGGCCAGTGTGGAGCGGACCGGGGAGATCGTCGACTGGCTGAGCGGATACCTCGGGCCGTACCCGTTCGGCTCGGCCGGCGGCTATGTGCCCAACACGACCACCGGGTACGCGCTGGAGACGCAGACCCGCGTGTACTACAGCCCGCGGCAGTTCGCGAACGGCTCCAACACCTCCGTGGTCGTGCACGAATTGGCCCACCAGTGGTATGGCGACTCCGTGTCGCTGAAGGGCTGGAAGGACATCTGGATCAACGAGGGCTTCGCCCGGTACGCGCAGTGGCTGTGGTCCGAGCACGAGGGCGAGGGCACCGCGCAGGAACTGGCGGACTACGTGTACGCCTCGCACCCGGTCGACGACCCGTTCTGGACCGTCGCGCCCGGCGACCCCGGGCCGGACAACCAGTTCGACACCGCCGTGTACGACCGGGGCGCGCTGGCCGTCCAGGCGCTGCGCAACGAGATCGGCGACGACGCGTTCTTCGCCGTCCTGAAGGGCTGGCCGAAGGAACACGCGTACGGGAACGCCTCGGTGGCCGACTTCCAGCGGTACGCCGAGCGGGTGTCCGGGAAGCCGCTGGCCGGGTTGTTCGACACCTGGCTGTTCCAGCCGGTCAAGCCCGCGGGCGCCGCGGCCCGCGCTGCGGCCGTCGCCGATGCGGCCGCGGCCCCGGTCCGGCCGAAGTCATGGACGAAGATCGAGGCCACGAACGACGTGCACGGGCGCTGAACGACCCCGCGCGGGCGATGAGCCCGAGGTGGGGGCCGGGTGGGTCCCGGTCCCTCACCGCCCGGCGGGCGTCGGCCCGGCCGCCGCGGCCAGCAGGTCCGCCCGGCCCACCGCCGCCGTCCGGGTGGCCGGGACCGTGCAGGCGTACGCCCCGGCCACCGCGCCGTACCAGGCACAGCGCGCGGGTGGCTCGCCCGTGAGACGGCCGAAGAGGAACGCGGCGGCGAAGGCGTCGCCCGCGCCGTTGGAGTCGACCACCGGCCCGGGCGGCGCGGCGACCGGTATGCGGGTCAGCTCGCCGCCGGCCAGCAGATGGGCGCCGTCGGCCCCGGCGGTGGCGACGACCACCTCGGCCCGGCCGCGCTCGGCGATGCGCCGCATGGTCCGCTCGGGATCGGACAGGGCCGCGGCCGACAGGAAGACGACGTCCGCCGCGAGCGCGAACGGCTCCTGGTACGGGTTCTCGCCGTCCCAGTCGTGCAGGTCGGTGGAGAGCGGCACGCCGGTCTCGCGCAGCACGGGCAGCGCGTGGGCGCACGGCTGGGTGATGGTCACATGGACGTGCCGGCTCGCCGCGGCCAGGCCGCGCACCAGCGGCTCGGGGAATCGGTCGGCGGCGTGCACGCGGCTGGTGTCGTACAGGGACAGGCGGCGGCCGTCCGGGCCGACCAGGTTCACCGCGCGCTTGGTGCCGGCGGGCTGCGGGAGCGCGGTGCCCCGCTCCTCGTGCAGCGCGCGCACCAGGTCGCCCTCGGGATCCTCGCCGAGCAGGTCGAGATGGTGGGTGCGCAGCCCGAGGGCGCTCAGGCCCAGCGCGACGAAGTCACCGGTCTGTCCGGCCCGGGTGCGGATCCCGGAGTCGATCATGTAGCTGTCGGCGTACGGGAGCGGCAGCTCGGGGACATGGACGATGGTGTCCACTCCCGCACCGCCCAGCACCAGCACGTCCGTCTGCGCGCCCATCCGTCGCCCTCCCCGTGGTCGTACACCGTCACGGCGCTGCCGCGCCCCATCGATGACCCACCGTAGGCGCTGCCACTGACATCAGTGGCCGCACGCTGCTACGTCGTGCGGTCGCCCGGCTCGCGGGCGGCCTGCCGGAGCACCCGGCGGCGCACCCCGAACCAGCCGGCGACCAGCAGGACCGCGATCACCGGGACGAGCAGCAGGGTCTTGCGGCCGACCTCGGGGTCGTTGCCCATCATGCCGAGGCAGGCCAGCAGGAAGGCGATGGTGGCGATCTCCGTGACGGGGCTGCCCTTCAGCCGGAAGGCGGGCCGGGCGAGCAGTCCGGCCGCGGCCCGCCGGACGAAGACGAGATGGCAGACCATGATGATCACCCAGGTGCTGATGATGCCCAGTGAGGCGACGTTCAGCACGATCTCGAAGGCCCGGCTCGGCACCAGGTAGTTCAGTCCGACACCGAGGACGCACACCGCGCAGGTCAGCAGGATGCCGCCGTAGGGTACCTGGCTGCGGTTCATGCGGGCGGTGAACCTCGGGGCTGAGCCCGCCATGGCCATGGAGCGCAGGATGCGGCCGGTCGAGTACAGGCCGGAGTTCAGCGAGGACATGGCGGCGGTCAGTACGACCAGGTTCATCACGTCGCCGGCCGCGGGGACGCCGATCCGGGACAGGACCGTCACGAAGGGGCTCTGGTCGGCCGAGTAGGCGGAGCCGGGCAGCAGCAGGGCCAGCAGCACGACCGAGCCGACGTAGAACAGGCCGACCCGCCACATGATCGAGTTCACCGCGCGCGGGACGACCCGCTCCGGCTCGGCGGTCTCGCCGGCCGCGACACCGACCAGTTCCAGGGCGGCGTACGCGAAGATCACGCCCTGCATCACCAGGACGACCGGCATCAGTCCGTGCGGGAAGATCCCGCCGTGGTCGGCGATGACGCCCGGGCCGGGGGTGCTGCCGCCGACGTCGTGCCGGGTGGCCAGCAGGAAGATGCCGATCAGCATGAAGCCGAGGAGGGTGGCGACCTTGACGATCGCGAACCAGAACTCCATCTCGCCGAAGATCTTCACCGAGATCAGGTTCACCGCGAGCACCACCGCCAGGGCGATCAGCGCGAGCAGCCACTGCGGGACGCTGGTGAACAGGCTCCAGTAGTGGGTGTAGAGCGCGATCGCGGTGATATCGGCGATACCGGTCGTGGACCAGTTCAGGAAGTACATCCAGCCGGCGACGTAGGCGCCCTTCTCGCCGAGGAATTCGCGGGCGTAGGAGACGAAGGAGCCGGACGAGGGCCGGTACAGGACCAGCTCGCCGAGGGCCCGTACGACGAAGAAGGCGAAGACTCCGCAGACCAGATAGGCCAGGGCGAGGGCCGGTCCCGCGCTGTGCAGTCGGCCGCCGGCGCCGAGGAAGAGTCCGGTGCCGATGGCGCCGCCGATGGCGATCATGTTGACGTGGCGGTGCTTGAGTGCCTTGCTGTAGCCGGCGTCGCCCGCGTCCGCGGGGGTTCCGGTCGCCCGGGGTGGGGCGGCGACCTGTGCCGGTGCCACGGCGTCCTTGCTCACGGGTGGTTCCACTTTCTGGCGCGTCCGGGCGTGGGGTCCCGGGCTGATACGGTCCCGGTCCACGCCACCGTGGTGTCGCGGCACAGACCAAGGCAGCAGCTTCCCAGCCGGGCCGCCCGTCATGCGGTGGTCCACCTCACAGAGCGGTACTTCTCACACGAAAGGCGATAATTCCACACAGGCCCGTCATCAGCGCCAGTCGTGCGAGGTGGCCGCGCCCGTAGCGGCCCATCCGGCGCGGGCCGATCACCGGCCGCGGCGGGCCCTTGGTGCCGTAGAAGCGGACCGTGGCGCCCGCCCGCGCGGCCGGCTCTTCGATCGTGAGGGTCGGCTCATCGACGTCGGTCGTCAGGCGCGGACGCATCCCTGGGCCACCACCGCGGTGAAACCTGAGGCCCAGGCGGGCCGAGGGGCGACCGAGGCCGCCCCACCGGCGCCGCCCGACGGCGAGGGCGTCCGGGTGGGGCCGCTCGGCGGCGGGGGCGGGGGCCTCAGTGGGTGTCGGTGAAGGTCTCGCCCTTCTCGGCCTTCTCGATCAGCAGGGCCGGTGGCGTGAACCGCTCGCCGTAGCGTTCGGCGAGTTCACGCGCGCGTGCGACGAAGCCGGGCAGCCCCGTGCCCGCCCCGGCGCCGCCCTCGTAGCCGTTGATGTACTGGAGCACACCGCCGGTCCAGCCGGGGAAACCGATCCCGAAGATTGAGCCGATGTTGGCGTCGGCGACGGAGGTCAGCACGCCCTCTTCGAGGAGCCGCACGGTGTCCAGCGCCTCCGCGAAGAGCATGCGCTCCTGCATGTCCGTGAACGGGATCCGGTGTCCGGGCCGGGTGAAGTGCTCCCGCAGCCCCGGCCACAGCCCGGTGCGTCCGCCGTCCGCGTCGTAGTCGTAGAACCCGGCGCAGCCGCCGCGGCCGGTGCGGCCGAACTCGTCGACCATGCGGTCGATGACCGCCTCGGCGGGATGCGGAGTCCAGGTGCCGCCCGCTTCCTCGACGGCGCGCCGCGACTCGTCGCGGATCTTGCGGGGCAGGGTGAGCGTCAGCTCGTCCATGAGGGAGAGCACCTTCGCCGGGTAGCCCGCCTGCGCCGCGGCCTGTTCGATCGACGCGGGCTCGATGCCCTCGCCCACCATGGCCACGCCTTCGTTGAGGAAGTGGCCGATGACGCGGGAGGTGAAGAAGCCCCGCGAGTCGTTCACGACGATCGGTGTCTTCCTGATCTGCCGGACCAGGTCGAAGGCGCGTGCAAGCGCCTCGTCCCCGGAGCGCTCGGCCTTGATGATCTCGACCAGCGGCATCTTGTCGACCGGTGAGAAGAAGTGCAGCCCGATGAAGTCGGCCTGGCGCTGGACGCCCTCGGCGAGCGCGGTGATCGGCAGGGTGGAGGTGTTGGAGCACAGCAGCGCGTCGGGGGCGACGACGTGCTCGATCTCCTGGAACACCTTGTGCTTGAGCGCGGGGTCCTCGAAGACTGCCTCGATGACCGCGTCGCATCCCGCGAGGTCCTGGATGTCGCCGGTGGGGGTGATGCGGGCGAGCAGCGCGTCCGCCTTCTCCTTGGTGGTGCGGCCCTTGGCGACGGCCTTGGCGCACAGCTTCTCGGAGTGGGCCTTGCCCGTGAGGGCGGCCTTGAGGGAGACGTCCTTGAGGACGACGTCGATGCCCGCGCGTGCGCACGCGTAGGCGATGCCGGCGCCCATCGTCCCGGCGCCGAGCACGGCGACCCTGCGTACCTCGCGGGTGTCGATGCCCTGGGGGCGGTTGGCGCCGGAGTTGACGGCCTGGAGGTCGAAGAAGAACGCCTGGATCATGTTCTTCGAGATCTGTCCCGCGGCCAGCTCCACGAAGTAGCGGGCCTCGATGACCTGGGCGGTCTCGAAGTCGACCTGGGATCCCTCCACGGCCGCGGCGAGGATGCGGCGCGGCGCCGGATAGGGGGCGCCCCCGGTCTGCTTGCGCAGGGTGGCCGGGAAGGCGGGCAGGTTGGCGGCGAACTTCGGGTTCGCCGGGGTGCCGCCCGGGATGCGGTAGCCGGGCCGGTCCCAGGGCTGCTGGGACTCGGGGTTGGCGTCGATGAAGGCGCGGGCCTTGGCGAGCAGTTCCCCGTGGCTGTCGGCGACCTCGTGGACGAGGCCGTTGTCCTGGGCGCGGCGCGCGGTGTACTGGGTGCCCTGGAGCAGCACCTTCAGCAGGGCGTCGGCGATGCCCAGCAGGCGCACGGTGCGCACGACGCCGCCGCCTCCGGGGAGCAGTCCCAGGGTGACCTCGGGGCAGCCGATCTTGGTGCCGGGGGTGTCGAGGGCGATCCGGTGGTGGCAGGCCAGGGCCAGTTCGTAGCCGCCGCCCAGGGCCGCGCCGTTGATCGCGGCGACCACCGGCTTGCCCAGGGTCTCGATGCGCCGCAGATGACGCTTGACGGCGAGGCCCGCGTCGAACAGGTCCTGCGCGGTCTCGGGCGTCACCCGGATCAGGTCGCGCAGGTCGCCGCCGGCGAAGAAGGTCTTCTTGGCGGAGGTGACGATGATGCCGCGCAGGGAGTCCCGTTCGGCCTCCAGCCGGTCGGTGATCGCGGCGAGGGAGTCGCGGAACGCCTGGTTCATGGTGTTCGCGGACTGGTTCGGGTCGTCCAGGACGAGGGTGACGACTCCGGTGTCGTCCTGCTCCCAGCGGATGGCGGTGCTCTCGGTCATGTGAGGGGTCTCCGTAGAAGTCTGGTGATCCGCCGGCTGGTCAGACGCGCTCGACAATGGTGGCGATGCCCATGCCGCCGCCCACGCACAGCGTGGCGAGGCCGTACCGCTTGTCCTGGCGTTCCAGTTCGTCGACGAGGGTGCCGAGGATCATGGCGCCGGTGGCGCCGAGCGGATGACCGAGGGCGATGGCGCCGCCGTTGACGTTGACCTTGTCCAGGGACAGGCCCATGTCCTTGGCGAACCGCAGCACGACGGCCGCGAACGCCTCGTTGATCTCGACCAGGTCGATGTCGGCGATGGTCAACCCGGCCCTGGCGAGGGCCTTGCGGGTGGCGGGCGCGGGACCGGTGAGCATGATGGTGGGCTCGGAACCGGAGACGGCGGCGGAGACGATCCGCGCGCGCGGCATCAGGCCGTTGCGCTCGCCGGCCTGACGGGAGCCGATCGCGACCAGGGCGGCGCCGTCGACGATGCCGGAGGAGTTGCCCGCGTGGTGGACGTGGTCGATCTTCTCGACCCAGTGGTACTTCTGCAGGGCCACGGCGTCGAACCCGCCCAGCTCGCCGATGTCGGCGAACGACGGCTTCAGCTTGGCCAGCGAGTCCGCGGTGGTGCCGGGGCGCGGATGCTCGTCGTGGTCGAGGACGACGAGTCCGCTGCGGTCCAGGACCGGGACGACGGAGCGAGCGAAGCGGCCCTCCTTCCAGGCGGTGGCCGCGCGTTCCTGGGAGAGCGCGGCGTACTCGTCGACGTCGCGCCGGGTGAAGCCCTCCACGGTGGCGATCAGGTCGGCGCCGATGCCCTGCGGCACGAAGTCGACGGCGAGGTTGGTCATCGGGTCGTTGAACCAGGCGCCGCCGTCGGAGGCCATCGGCACCCGGGACATCGACTCGACGCCGCCGGCGAGCACCAGGTCCTCCCATCCGGAACGGACCTTGGCGGCGGCCAGGTTGACCGCTTCGAGGCCGGAAGCGCAGAAGCGGTTCTCCTGGACGCCGGCCACCGTGTCCGGCAGCCCGGCCGCGATCGCGGCGATGCGGGCGATGTCCGAACCCTGGTCGCCGACCGGGCCGACGACGCCGAGCACGATGTCGTCGATGGCCGCCGGGTCGAGGCCGGGGAAGCGGGCACGGATCTCGTGGATGAGGCCGACGACCAGGTCGATGGGCTTCGTGCCGTGCAGGGCGCCGTTCGCCTTGCCGCGGCCGCGCGGGGTGCGGATCGCGTCGTACACGTACGCTTCGGTGCTCACTGGCAAGCCTTTCCACGAGGGTTTCACGGCGCTGGGGTCATCGGGGCGGCCAGGGGTCACGGCCCGTCCTCGGCTCGCCCGCCCGGGCGTTCCGGGCATGGCGCGCGGTCGAGGGGGAACGGCGGTTCCATCATGCGTCGTCCGCGGCGGGGTCGCAGAGCAGGCGCGGCACGTCCCAGTCGCGGGCCACGTCCGCGGTGCCGGTGCCGGGCAGCGCGGGGGCGGTGCGGACGGCGGTGGGGGTCGCGGAGAACCTGGGTGCCGGGGCCGGCTGGGTGAGGCCGGCGTGCTCGGTGAAGGTGCCCCGGGCGGCCAGGTGCGGGTGGCGGGGGGCCTCGCGCAGTGACAGGACGGGCGCCACGCACGCGTCGGAGCCCTCGAAGACGGCCGTCCAGGCGTCGCGGGTGCGGGACTTGAAGCGGGCGGCGATCCGCTCGCGCAGCTCGCCCCACCGGGTCGGGTCGGTGCGGGCCGGGATCAGATCGGCGAGGCCGAGCCGCCGCAGGAAATCCTCGTAGAACCGCTGCTCCAGGGCGCCGACCGCCATGTACCGGCCGTCGGCGGTCTCGTAGGTGCCGTAGTACGGGCAGCCGCCGTCCAGCAGGTTGGCGGCGCGGCGGTCCTGCCAGCCGCCGACGGCGAGCATGCCGTGGATCATGGTGGTGAGGTGGGCGGTGCCGTCCACGATGGCCGCGTCGACGATCTGTCCGGCGCCGGTCACGCGCGCGTGGTGGAGCGCGGCGAGCACGCCGACGACCAGGTAGAGGGAGCCGCCCGCGTAGTCGCCGATCAGGTTGGCGGGGGCCGCCGGGGGCCGGTCCGGTTGCCCGATCATGCCGAGGGCGCCGGTGACGGCGATGTACGCCACGTCGTGGCCGGCCCGCCGGGCGAGCGGGCCCTGCTGCCCCCAGCCGGTCATCCGGCCGTAGACCAGCCGTGGATTACGGGCGTGGCAGACCTCGGGGCCGACGCCGAGCCGTTCGGCGACGCCCGGACGGTAGCCCTCGATCAGGATGTCCGCGCGTTCGGCCAGGTCGAGGACGCGGGCCGGGCCGTCCGCGGACTTCAGGTCGACGATCACCGAGCGCTTGTTGCGGTTGGTGACGTCGTGGGCGGGGTCGACGCCGATGCCGGGACCGCCGGGCCGGTCCACGCGGACGACGTCGGCACCCAGGTCGGCGAGGAGCATGGCGGCGAACGGGCCGGGGCCGATGCCGGCCAGTTCCACCACGCGCACGCCCGTGAGCGGGCCCGCTCCCCGCGTCGGCGTCCCTGCCGTCGTCATGGGCGGCCTCCGGTCGATGTGACACAGCCGATGTAGCACCAGCGATGCTAGGAACACGCTTTGTCCCGGCACAAGGCCGAAAGAGCAAGCGCTTGGCCACGTTACAGGGTCCACCGCAGCAGGGTGTAGATCATTCCGGCCGTCCAGGCGAGTCCCGCCAGGACGGCGAGGACCAGCGCGACCGTCGCGGGACGGCCGGTGGGGCCGTGGCGTCGGGCGAGGGCGCGCGGGCGGGGGTGCGTCGTCATGGACCCAGCCTGCTGGTGCGGCGCCGCCGCCACATCCGTACACATACTCAGACGGCGTAGTGGTGTTCGGGACTTTCCAGGGCCGTGCCGCGCTCGGCCCCGAAGACGGCCCGGCCGTCTACGACCGCGGGGAGCGCGAGGCCGGAGAGCGGTGGAGCGTCGCCTCCTGAAGCGCCCGGCGGCACAGGGCGTCCGCGCGGCGCGTCGTCTCCGGGAGCCGGTGGCGCGGGGTGAGCGCGAGCGTGTGGGCGCAGGCGTTGTCGAGGCTCACCCGGTGGCCGACGGAGACGAAGACCGGTTTGACGGCGTCCCGGGTGCGCAGGGCGCGGCCGACCTCCTCGTCGCCTGCTCGCAGCGGCGAGGCGCTGCCGCGCTCGCCCGCCGGGGCGTCGTAGGTGAAGGTGAACGGGTTCTTGGCGACGCCGATCGTGGGCAGGCCGGTGAGCACGCCCAGATGACAGGCGAGCCCGAAGCGGCGCGGGTGGGCCAGCCCGTAGCCGTCGCAGACGACCAGACCCGCGGGTCCGGGCAGCCTGTCGAGAGCGGCCAGCACGGTGGGGATCTCGCGGAAGGCGAGCAGTCCTGGCACGTACGGGAAGGCGACCTCGCCGACGGCGGTGGCCTCGGCGAGCACGTCCAGGGTGGCCCCGTCGAGCGTGACGGCCGCCGCCGCGACGAGGTCGCGCTCGTCGTCGTAGGCGACGTCGACCCCCGTGATGCGGCCCGTCCCGGGCGGCGGCCCGGCCTCGTCCAGCACCACCCGCCCGCGCAGTGCGTCCTGCACGGCGCGGGCCTGCTCCTCGGTCACGGGCCGGTCCCCGGGCGTCGGTACGGTCGTCATGGTGGCCACGAGGGTACGCGCCGCTGCGGGCCGGCCGTCACCGCGCTCCCACCCCGTACGGGGGTCCGCGCCAGGCAGCACGCGCGTGTGGGCGCCACCGGCTGCGCGGCCAGACGCGATGTGGCCGGGCACGAGCCGGGCGCGGGCGAAACGTGCGTGCATGAAAGCGGTGACAGAGGTCACTCGGATTTTCTGTGCACGTACGAGGCCGTTCCGTCGTCTCTTCCAGTGCCAGGTCTCGTCCACCCGGACGTCCGTCCAGCCGTCACGAGGGAGCAAGGCGTTGTCCATCGTCATCGAGCACTCCGTACAGGCCCGTCTCGTCGCCGCCGCCCCGCGCATGCCCAGCATTCCCGCCACGCTGCACTACGACCGGCGCGACCCGTTCGCCATCCGCATGTCGTTCCCCGCCCCGGCCACCCTGGAGGGTGTGGAGGTCTGCTGGACGTTCGCCCGCGACCTCCTCACGGCCGGCCTGCACGGCCCGCAGGGGCACGGCGACGTACGCGTGCGGCCGTACGGGTACGACCGGACCGTCCTGGAGTTCCACGCACCCGAGGGCACGGCCGTCGTGCACGTCCACTCCGCCGAGATCCGCCGGTTCCTGGACGCCACCAGCGCGTTGGTGCCGCTCGGCCGTGAGCACCTTCAGTTCGACCTCGACCACGATCTGGCGGAGCTGATGCGGGGCGCCTGAGCGCCGCCGCTGCGCGCCGCACGGCGGCGCGTCGGCGATGGAGCGCTTTAATCGCGTTGACAGCCTTCCGGCCCCCTCGTAGCGTCTCTGGCGGTTCTGTTGCCGTCGATAGGAGAAGGACGTTGCTCGTCTGAGGTCCTGAGTCACCGCGTTCCACACCCGAGGTGTGGGCGTCGCGTGCGACCTCGGCGTCCGAGCCGTCCCCCGGCACAGGGCCTTTCCACGGCCCCGGTCCCCCGGTTGCCGCCCCGCGGTGCCTCGACGCGCATGTGCCCCGACCGCACGAACAACCGCGAGGCTCCATGTCACTTTCCCTCACCTGCACCTCCCTGTCCTTCGCCTGGCCCGACGGCACACCCGTCCTGGACGGCCTCGACCTCTCCTTCGGCCCCGGCAGGACCGGACTCGTCGGCGTCAACGGATCAGGCAAATCGACCCTGTTGAAGCTGATCGCCGGGGAGCTGACCCCGTCGGCCGGCACCGTCCGGGTGACCGGCGAGATCGGCTACCTCCCGCAGAACGTCACGCTCGACACCGCGCTCCGCGTCGACGAGGCGCTGGGCATCGCCGCCCGCCGGGCCGCGCTGCACGCCATCGAGGCCGGCGACACGACCGAGGGGCACTTCGAAACGCTCGGCGACGACTGGGACGTCGAGGAGCGCGCGCTCGCCACCCTGGGCGAACTCGGCCTCGGCCACATCGGTCTTGACCGCACCGTCGGCGAGGTCTCCGGCGGCGAGTCGGTGCTGCTGCGGCTGGCCGCGCTGCTGCTGCGCCGCCCGGACGCGCTGCTGCTCGACGAGCCCACCAACAACCTCGACCTGTACGCCCGCCGACGGCTGCACGCGGCCGTCGCGTCCTGGCCGGGCGTACTGGTCGTGGTCAGCCACGACCGCGAACTCCTCGACCTGGTCGACCAGATCGCCGACCTGCGGGCCGGACGGGTCACCTGGTACGGCGGCAACTTCTCGGTGTACGAGGCGGCTCTCGCCGCCGAACAGGAGGCCGCCGAGCGCATGGTGCGGGTCGCGGAGGCCGATGTGCGCAGGCAGCGGCGCGAGCTGGCCGACGCCCGCACGAAGCTGGCCCGCCGAAAGCGGTACGGGCAGAAGATGTTCGAGCAGAAACGCGAGCCGAAGATCGTCATGGGGGCGCGCAAGCGGGCCGCCCAGGAGTCCGCGGGCAAGCACCGCGTCCTGCACGAGGAACGGCTGGCCGAGGCCAGGGACCGGCTCGACGAGGCGGTGGACGCCGTACGCGACGACGCCGAGATCCGCGTCGACCTGCCGTACACGGCCGTACCGCCGGGCCGGGACGTGCTCACCCTGCGGGACCTGGAGCTGACGTACGGAGCACGGGTCGGCGGCGTCCTCGACGTGCGCGGGCCGGAGCGGATCGCGCTGCTCGGACGCAACGGCGCGGGCAAGACGACGCTGCTGCGCACCATCGCCGGGCAGCTGGCCCCGGTCGCGGGCGAGGCGACGGCGCATGTCCCGCTGCGCTTCCTGCCGCAGCGGCTCGACGTCCTCGACGGTGAGCTGACCATCACCGAGAACGTGGCCCGGTACGCGCCGGGCGCCACCCCCAACCGGATCCGGGCCCGCCTCGCCCGGTTCCTGTTCCGCGGCGCCCGGGCCGACCGGAAGGCGGCCACCCTGTCCGGCGGGGAACGCTTCCGGGCCGCGCTGGCCGCGCTGATGCTGGCGGAGCCCGCGCCGCAGCTGCTCATGCTGGACGAGCCCACGAACAACCTGGACATGGCGAGCGTGCGGCAGCTGACCACGGCCCTGGAGTCGTACCAGGGTGCCCTGCTGGTGGCCAGTCATGACGTGCCGTTCCTGAGGTCGGCCGGCATCACCCGCTGGCTGCTCCTGGAGGACGGCGAACTCCGGGAGATCACACCGGAGGCCGTCGGGTGACCCGATGGGGGTGTCGGCCGGGCCGCCCCGTCCTGCATCATGGCGGACCGGCACCGCACGATGGAGACCGCACACCGCCCCGCCGATACGGAGACCAGCCGTGCCCAGCAAGAAGGCCCTCGTCCGCCGCCCCGGTCCGCGCCTCGCCGAAGGTCTGGTGACACACGTCGAACGCACGACGGTCGATGTGGGGCGCGCCGTGGAGCAGTGGGAGGCGTACGTCGGCACGCTGCGCGCGCACGGCTGGGAGACCATCGAGGTGGACCCGGCCGACGACTGCCCGGACTCCGTGTTCGTCGAGGACACCGTGGTGATGTACCGGAACGTGGCGCTGATCGCCCGGCCCGGCGCCGAGTCACGGCGCGCCGAGACCTTCGGTGTGGAGGAGGCCGTGGCCCGCCTCGGCTGCTCGGTGAACTGGATCTGGGAACCCGGCACCCTGGACGGCGGGGACGTCCTCAAGGTCGGGGACACGGTCTACGTCGGCCGCGGCGGACGCACCAACGCCGCCGGGGTGCAGCAACTGCGGGCCGCCTTCGAACCGTTGGGTGCGCGGGTGGTCGCCGTTCCGGTGAGCAAGGTGCTGCATCTGAAGTCCGCGGTGACCGCCCTGCCCGACGGCACGGTGCTCGGGCACATCCCGCACGTGGACCGGCCCTCGCTCTTCCCCGGTTTCCTGGCGGTGCCCGAGGAGTCCGGAGCCCATGTGGTGCTGCTCGGCGGGGGCAAGCTGCTGATGGCGTCGAGCGCCCCGAAGACCCGTGAGCTGCTGACCGACCTCGGTCACGAGGTGGTCCCGGTGGACATCGGCGAGTTCGAGAAACTGGAGGGCTGTGTGACGTGTCTGTCGGTGCGGCTGCGGGAGTTGTACGCCTGATCCCCTGCTCCGCACCGCGCCGGCTCCGGGATCCTTCGGGTACCCGGAGCCTTTTCGTTGTCCCTCCTTTGCCAGGGAACACGCCTGAACAGCGCTCTTTACGACGCGCTTAACCTACGGTTTCGTAACCTACGGTCTCGTAGCCTACGATCACGTAGGTTTCCGGCGCCGCTCGCCGGCACGAGCCGTTCCGCTCCCCCCTGTTCGCCGTCCCCCTGGAGTTCCTGTGACGATCACCTCTCCCCACCTCGGTAGCCCGTCCGTGTGGACCGACGCACGGCTGCTGTACGCACTGGAGGACGTGGTCGAGAGGGAACTCAACCGCCATCTGAAGGCCGCCAAGGACTGGATGCCGCACGAGTACGTGCCCTGGAGCGACGGCCGCAACTTCCCCGGGTTCTTCGCCGACGGCGAGCCCTGGGACAAGGAGCAGTCGAAGGTGACCGAGATCGGCCGGACCGCGCTCGTGGTGAACCTGCTGACCGAGGACAACCTCCCCAGCTACCACCACGAGATCGCCACCCTCTTCGGCCGGGACGGCGCGTGGGGCACCTGGGTGCACCGCTGGACGGCCGAGGAGGGCCGGCACGGCATCGTGATGCGCGACTATCTGCTCGCCTCGCGCGCGGTGGACCCGGACAAGCTGGAGCGGTTCCGGATGGCCCACATGAGCGAGGGTTTCGAGTCCGACAACCGGCACTCGATGCTGCACTCGATCGCCTACGTCGCCTTCCAGGAACTGGCGACCCGCATCTCGCACCGCAACACCGGTCACCAGTCGGGCGATCCGGTCTGCGACCGGATGCTGGCCCGGATCTCGACCGACGAGAACCTGCACATGGTCTTCTACCGCAATCTGCTGAAGGCGGCCTTCGAGATCGCGCCCGACCCGACCATGCTGGCCGTCCGGGATGTCGTCGTGAACTTCCGCATGCCCGGCCACGGCATCCCCGGCTTCGAGCGGGCCGCCGCCCAGATGGCGATCGGGGAGGTCTACAACCTGCGCATCCACCACGACGACGTGCTCCAGCCCGTCCTGCGCTTCCTGAAGGTCCTGGAGATCGACGGGCTCGGCCCCGAGGGGCTTCGGGCGCAGGAGGAACTGGGGTTGTTCATGGGCGGCCTGGACACGGAGGCCGCGCGGTTCGACGAGAAGCTGGCCGCGCGCAAGGCCAGGATGGCGGCACGGGCGGCCGGCTGACCGACACCGCCGGGGCGCACCGGCCTATCGGTGCGCCCTGTCCGCGGCCCGTGCCCGGGGGCCGGTGTTCAGCAGACGCCGCTCTCGGCGATCTTGATGGTGGCCCGGGTCCGGCCGGTGTGGCTGCCCAGGGCCTCGACCCGGTCCACGATCTCCTGCCCCTCGACGACCTCGCCGAAGACCACGTGCTTGCCGTCCAGCCAGTCCGTGACGACCGTGGTGATGAAGAACTGCGAGCCGTTGGTGCCGGGCCCCCTGTTCGCCATGCTCAGCAGGTAGGGGCGGTCGTGCTTGAGGGTGAAGTTCTCGTCCTCGAAGGTGCCGCCGTAGATGCTCTTGCCGCCGGTGCCGTTGCCCGCGGTGAAGTCGCCGCCCTGCAGCATGAAGTCGGGTATCACCCGGTGGAACGCCGATCCGGCGTAGCCGAAGCCGGGCTTGCCGGTGGCGAGCTGCCGGAAGTTCTCCGCGGTGCGGGGCACCACGTCGTCGAAGAGCCGGAACACGATCCGGCCGGCGGGCTGCTCGTCGATCGTGATGTCGAAGTACACGTTGTCACTCATGGCGATCAATCTATCGCCCGACGGCACCCGACCCGCGACGACGGTCGCGCCACCCGCTCGTCAGCGGGGCGCGCGGCGCAGTTCCAGGCGTTCCTTCTCGGACAGGCCGCCCCAGACGCCGAAGCGCTCGTCGTGATCCAGCGCGTAGTCCAGGCAGGCGGAGCGGATCGGGCACAGACCGCAGATCCGTTTCGCCTCACGCACGGAGCTGCCGGGCTCGGGGAAGAAGAAGTCGGCCCCGGTCTGCGCGCACAACGCCCCCTCCTGCCAGGCCAGGTCGGGCGCGGTGATCGTGTCGAAGTGCATGGCCAGGATGGTGCCGTCCGGCGAAAAACGTTCGATCAACGCCGGCTCAACGCCGCGGCCGGGGCCCTGGGCCGCCCCGATGATGCGACACGGTCTTGGCGTGGCGCACGGCGGCGCGCGGGAGCCGGACGAAAACAACGGGATCGCCGCCGGTCACGCTGGGTGACCGGGAACCGTCCCGGCGGGCGGCGGCGCCGGGCGGCGATTGTCAGTGGGCGGTGCGAGACTCGGCTGTGCACAGGACGGGACCCTTCCGAGGAGGGCGATGATGCTCACCACCCGTTTCGTCGACGGCGCTCCGAACTGGATCGACGTCACCACGTCCGACATCGACGGCACCGCCGCCTTCTACGGCGGCATCTTCGGCTGGCGGTTCCGTTCGGCGGGCCCCGACGCCGGCGGCTACGGCTTCTTCGAGCTGGACGGCAGAGTCGTCGCCGGCGGCGCGCCCGTCGCCGCGGAGCAGGGCCCGCCGTCCTGGACGGTGTACTTCCGCAGCGGGGACGCGCAGGCCACCGCGGACGCGGCCGAAGGGGCACACGGCCGGGTGTCCTTCCCGCCGATGGATGTGATGGGGCAGGGCCGCATGGCGGTGCTGGCCGACACCGCGGGTGTGCCCTTCGGTATCTGGCAGCCCCAGCGTCTGAAGGGCCTGGACCTGGCGGGTCAGGCGGGTTCGCTGTGCTGGGTCGAGCTGTACACACCGGATGTCGCGGCGGCCGCCGCGTTCTACCACCGCACGCTCGGCCTGGAGACGTCGGCCGTGCCTTTCCCCGGCGGCACATACACCTGCGTCAATCCGGCCGAGGGCGGGGAGGAGGCGATGTTCGGCGGAATGGTCCCGCTGGCCGACGATCCCACGGAGGCGGCGGCCGGCCCGTACTGGCTGCCGTACTTCGGGGCCGAGGACCCGGACGCGGTGGTCGCGCGGGCGCTGGAACTGGGCGGCACGGTACGGATGCCCGCCGTCACGGTGGAGGGCGTCGGCCGTATCGCCCGGCTCGCCGACCCCCAGGGCGCCCGCTTCGCGGTGATCCGCGGTGAGCCCCCGACGGAGTGAGCGGCCGGTCGGTGTCCTAGGCCGAGCCGCGGTGCACCAGCGTCGTCGGCAGGATCACACCGGGTGGTGTGTCCGGCGCGGTGTCCTCACGGTGGCCGCGGTCGAGGCCGGTCAGCAGCAGGTTCGCCATCAGCCGGCCCATCTCCTCGATGTCCTGACGGACCGTCGTCAGGGGCGGGTCGGTCTGCTCGGCGACGGGCAGCATGTCGTCGAAGCCGATCACCGCGACGTCCTCGGGCACGCGCCGGCCGCGCTCGCGCAGCACCCGCAGGGCACCGGAGGCGGTGAGGTCGTTGGCGGCGAACACGGCGTCCACGTCCGGGCGGCGGTCGAGGAGTTCCCGCATGGCGCGCTCCCCGCCGACGGGGGTGAAGTCGCTCTCCACGATCAGCCGTGGATCGGTGTCCCCCATGACGTCCCGGAAGCCGTCGAGCCGGTCCACCGCGGAGGTCTGGTCGAGGGCGCCGGTGATGTGCGCGATCCGGGTCCGGCCGAGACCGACGAGATGGCGTACGGCCGCGCGGGCCCCGCCGCGGTTGTCGCAGTCGACGTACACCGAACTGCCCGGCGCGTCGCTCCAGTCGGGCCGCCCGCCGAAGACCGTGGGCACCCCCGCGCCCCGGATCAGACGGGGCAGCGGGTCGTCGAGGTGCAGCGAGAAGACGAGCGCCCCGTCGACATGGCCGCCGGCGAGATAGCGGGCCACGCGCGCGTGGTCGTCCCTGCCCTCCGTCAGCAGCAGCACCAGCTGACTGTCGTGGGCCGTCAGCTCCTTGCTGATCCCGCGGAGTTGAAGGCCGAAGAAGGGATCGGCGAAGACCCTGGCCTCCGGTTCGGCGATGACCACGGCGACGGCGTCGTGCCGCCGGGTCACCAGGCTGCGCGCGGCCCGGTTGGGGACGTAACCGAGTTCTTCGACCGCCCGCCGCACCCGTTGGACGAGCGGTTCCCTGACCCCGTCACCGCCGTTGACCACCCGGGACACGGTGGCCCGGGACACCCCGGCGAGCGCGGCGACGGCCTCCAGCGTGGGACGCGGCGCTGTCTCGGTCACGACGGACCTCCCTCGGCGACTCCGCCTCAGGATAGCCCCGCCCCGAGAGCGCTCTCCCCACCCCCACCCCAGCCCCAAACGCGCCCCAATAGGGCCGCGGGGAACTACGCGCCCAGCCCCGAACGCGCCCCAAAGGGGCGCGGGGAACTGCGCGCCCAGCCACACCCAAACCGCACACGAACGACGACAGTCCAACCCACCCCACTCGACACACCCGCCGCAGCACGCCCCAAAGGGGCGCGGGGAACTGCGCGCCCAGCCACACCCCAACCGCAGACAAACGACGACGGACCAGCGGCCCCCATAGCGGAGCGCTCAGTGGGCGGAGTGGTCCCCGTCCGCCGAGCCCCCCGCATGGGGCCCGTGCGGCTCGTACCCGGGAATCGTCCCGTCCGGCTTCTTCACCAGGAACAGCCCGACCATCCCCATGTCGGAATGGCTCTGGACATGGCAGTGGTACATCCAGGCGCCCGCACCGACGCCCTCCCCCGCCAGCACCTGGAACCCGAAGGAGTCGGCGGGCCCCACGATCTTGTTGTCGATCACCTGGCTCGGATCGTCGGGCCCGGTGAGCAGCCCGGTCCGGTTGTCCGCCCAGCGGTGACCGTGCATATGGAAGGTGTGGTAGTACTCACCGTGCGTGATCATCACGAACTCGACCCGGTCCCCCACCGTCGCCTCGAAGTCGGGCCCGGTGTGCGGCGGACGGTTGTTGATGGTCATGTCGTTGAAGACGATCGTATGGGTGCGGTCGGGCAGGATGTCGCCCTTGCGGCGCACGATCACCGGGCCGTACAGACCCTTGCGGATGCCCCCGGTGCCGTGCTCGGTGCCGACGACGTGGTCGTGGTAGTGCCAGTAGCCGGCGCTGCCGGAGCGCCAGGTGCCGTCCGACCGGCGGCCGGGCGCATGGGTGCGCCAGGTGTAGGTGCGGGTGCCACCGGGCTCGACGTCGCTCTTGTTCAGCTTGGTGCCGTCGCTGGATATCTCGTAGTCGAGTCCGTGGACATGCAGGCTCGCGGTCACGTCCATGGTGTTCTCGAACTCGATGTGCAGCGTGTCGCCCTCGTTCAGCTCGATGAGCGGCCCGGGGATCGTCGCCTTGCCCTTCTCGAAGCCGTAGCCCATCTGTCCGTCGGCCAGCTTCTCGGCGTACAGCTTGATGTGTCTGACCTCGCCGCCGGCCGGTGCGGTGCGCGGCGGCGTGGCCGCGCTGACGGCCTCGGGCGCCAGTGACAACGATGTCGCGACCGCCGCGCCGCCCAGCAGCACCCTCCGGTTGAACGCGCGTCTGTCCATGCGGAACTCCCCACCCTGGTAAGGACTTTGCGGAGGCGTACCTGTGATGAACCTGTGCGACGGTACCTGCCCCGCGCCTGTTTATCCACTCTCAGGACAAAGTTCGTTTGATTGCGGTCATAGGTATTGGCGAGCCGTGCAAAGGGGCCTAGCTTTCTTGGCGCTGTTGCCGTGACCGAGGAGGTGCCCATGCACTTACGAGGGTTGAGCGCCACAAGCAGGAGGAGACGGGCCTGGGCGGCCACCGTGACCGCGGGGATCGTCGCGGCCGGACTGCTCTCGGGTCAGGCCGCGAGCGCGCGTCCCGACCCGTCCCTGACAACGATGTCGATCAAGTCGCCACCGGGCGGCGCGAACGTGAAAGTGCTGCTCTTCTACGGCTCCGCAGCCGCCGGTGACGAGTCACCGCTGGTGAACGCCGGGATCGAGGCGATCGAGAAGATCGGTCTGTCCGGCCCCACGAAGGAGCGCTTCGCGGTCGAGGCGACGGACGACGCCGCCGTGTTCACCAACGCGACGAAACTCGGCCGCTTCAACTCCGTCGTCTTCCTGACCGGCGGCGGTGACGTCCTCGATCCGGACCAGGAGGCCGGACTTGAGGCATACATGGAGGCGGGCGGCGGTTTCGTCGGCATCCATGACGCGGCCCGCGCCGAGCCGTACTCCGACTGGTTCACCGGTCTGATCGGCGCGCGCCCGGCCGCCTCAAGCCCGGCGGCGGTCCAGCGGGCCACGGTCGAGGTGGGCGACCGCCGGCATCCGGCCACCAAGGATCTGCCGCTGCAGTGGAAGCGGCCTGACCAGTGGTTCAACTGGGTGAAGAACCCCTCCGGCGCCGTGCACACGGTGGCCCGGGTGCGCGAGTCGACGTACCAGCCCGGGGCGAGCGCCAACGGCGCGGACCACCCGGTCAGCTGGTGCCGGGACTACGACGGCGGCCGGTCCTTCTACACCGGCATGGGCGGCACCGTCTCGTCGTACGACGAGAGCGACTTCCGTGCCCATCTGCGCGGCGCCCTGCTGTGGACGACCCGGCTCAGCCAGGCCGACTGCAAGGCGACCATCAACGCCAACTACCGGGCCGAACGCCTCACCCAGCCCAACCAGCCCGGGCAGAACGACCAGATCGGCGAGCCGCACGGCCTTGTCGCCGCGCCCGACGGCCGGGTGCTGTACATCGGCCGCGGCGGCGCGGACTCCTCGCAGCCCGTGATCACCGACTGGAACAACCCGGACGTGGGCAAGGGCAAGGGGCAGATCCATGTCTACGACCCGAAGACCAAGAAGGTCACCCTGGCCGGGGAGTTGACCGTCTTCGGCAACAAGGGCGGCGGCGACGAGCTGACGAAGGTCGAGGAGGGCCTGCTCGGGATCGAGCTGGACCCGCGCTTCGAGCAGAACGGCTGGGTGTACCTGCACTACACACCCCACTCGCAGCTCAACCGCGACACCCAGATGGCGGAGCGGCGCGTCTCCCGCTTCACCCTCGATCAGGCCACCAACAAGCTCGACCTGAGCAGTGAGAAGGTGCTGCTCAAGTGGCCAGTGCAGGTGCACAGTTGCTGCCACGCGGGCGGCGGGATGACCTGGGACTCCCAGGGCAACCTGTACATCGCCACCGGCGACAACAACTCCAGCGGGTTCAGCGACGGGTACTCCGGCAACAACCCGCAGCCGAGCTACAAGGGCGTGTCGTTCGCCGACGCGCGCCGCACCGCGGGCAACACCAACAACCTCAACGGCAAGATCCTGCGCATCCACCCGGAGCCCGACGGGACGTACACGCTGCCGCAGGGCAACCTCTTCACCGGCAAGGAGACCGACGAGGGCGGCGGCAAGACGCGCGGCGAGATCTATGTGATGGGTGTGCGCAACCCCGCACGCATCTTCGTCGACAAGACGACGGACATCCTGTACGCGGGCTGGGTCGGCCCGGACGCGGGCGAGCCGTCGACCACCTGGGGTCCGGCCAAGTACGACACGTTCGCCGTCATCACCGAGGCGGGCAACCGGGGCTGGCCGTACTGCATGGGCAACAAGCAGCCCTACCGGGACCGCAATCTGCCCGACCCGTCGAAGCCGCTGGGCTGGTACGACTGCGACCACCCGAAGAACGAGTCGCCGAACAACGACGGGCTCGTCAACATCCCGCCGGTCACCGGCAACAACGTCTGGTACTCGCCCCAGGGCGGCGGCCCGGACTACCCGCGTGACGCGAACGGGATTCCCTCGTACAAGAAGGAGGAGGCCACCTACCGGCTGCCGTGGCTCAAGGGCGGCGGGCAGGCCGCGATGAACGGTCCCGTCTACCGCTACGACACGACGAGCGACAGCGCCGTGAAGTGGCCCGCGTACTGGGACGGCAAGTGGTTCATCGGCGACTTCTACGACGCCGACCAGCCGCGCAACGCCGTGCTCATGGATCCCAAGACCCAGGGCGACGGCGGGCTGCCGGTGCACTCGGAGTCCCTGAAGAAGATCGTGCCGGTCGGCAACGACGGCATCAAGAACCTCATGGACTGGAAGTTCGGTCCGGACGGCGCGCTGTACGTCCTCGACTACGGGCGCGGCTTCTTCACCTCGGACGGCAAGTCGGCGCTGTGGCGGGTGACGTACACCGGCGGCGGTCCGACGCCGCCCGCCGACCAACTCGCCAGGGGGACACAGTGATACGACCACGAAGAATCCTGACGGCGCTGCTGGCCGCCGTCCTCGTGATGCTCGGGCTCCAGGCGACGCCCGCCGCCGGACGCGACGACGCCCCCGCGGCGGCGGCCGAGCAGGTGCTCACCTGGACCGCGGGCGACGACATCACCAAGTACCTCTCGGCGCCCACGACGGCCGTCGCGGGGCAGGCCACGATCGTCTTCGAGAACAGCGCGGCGACCGGCAACACCACCGGCATGCCGCACACACTGACCTTCGTGACCACCGACCCGGAGTACAACAGCGACGTCCAGGTCAACATCCTCGCCAACCCGTTCGACGCCCAGGGCGGCCGGCACACCGCCGAGGTCACCCTGACGCCGGGCCGCTACTTCTACCACTGCACCATCCCCGGCCACGGCCAGATGCAGGGCGTCCTGGTGGTGACCGAGGGCGGCGGCTCGGACACGACGGCGCCTGAGACCTCGGCGACGGTCGACGGCGCCCGCAATGCGCAGGGCCAGTACGTGGGTTCGGCGAGCGTGTCGATCGCGGCCACCGACGAGGGCTCCGGCGTGGACCGCGTCGAGTACGCGATCGGCGCCGAGGGCGCCTGGCAGCCGTACACCGCCCCCGTGGTCATCGACCAGGTGGGCAGCCACACCGTGCGCTACCGGGCGACCGACAAGGCGGGCAACGTGTCCGCGGAGAAGAGCGTCGACTTCACCGTCGTCGCCCCGCCCTCGGACGACACGACGGCGCCGGAGACCTCGGCGACCGTCAGCGGTGAGCGCAACGCCGACGGCGCCTACATCGACATGGCGACGGTCACGGTCACCGCCTCGGACACCGGGTCGGGGGTCAACACCATCGAGTACGCCATCGGCACCGGCGCCTGGCAGCCGTACACCGGACCGGTGATGGTGCACCAGACCGGCACCCACACGGTCCGCTACCGGGCCACGGACAAGGCGGGCAATGTGTCCGCCGACAAGAGCGTGGAGTTCACCGTGGTCTCCGCCCCGCCGCAGGACACCGTCCCGCCGGTCACCGGTGTGAGCGTCGACGGCACCCGCAACTCGGACGGGGCGTACGTGGGCAACGCCAAGGTGACCGTCACCGCCACGGACGAGGGCGGTTCCGGGGTGGCCGGCATCGAGTACTCGCTGGACGCCGGGCCCTACCTGGCGTACACCGGCCCCGTGGTGGTGGACCGGGCCGGTGCGCACACGGTGGCGTACCGGGCGAGCGACAAGGCCGGCAACACCTCCGAACCGCGGTCCGTGAGCTTCACGGTCGTCGCGGGCGGGGGCGTGCCGGCACCCAACTGCCCCGAGTACGATGAACGGTTGACGGTGATCGTCGGCACGGTCGACTCGGGCGTGCCGAACCGGGTCACCAACAATCGGTGCCGCATCAACGAGTTGATCGAGGACGAGAAGGAGTGGACGTCCCAGGCGCTGTTCCTCAAGCATGTGAAGACGGTCCTGGACCGGCTCCGCAAGGAAGGGGTCATCGACCAGCGGGAGTACAACGCCATCCAGAAGGCCGCCCGCCAGTCCGGCATCGGCAAGCCGGGCCAGACGACGGGCTACCGCACGATCCTGGACGGCTCAGCCGACTCCTTCGCCAAGTGGGAGCACGTGGGCGGCGGTTCCTTCGCCCGCAACGGCGACGGGTCGATCACCAGCGGCACCAGCAAGGACGGCCTGGGCATGCTGTGGTACCCGCAGCGCAAGTACGGCGACTTCTCGCTGCGGCTGCAGTGGCGTGACGACGCTCCGGGCACCGGCAACGCCAACTCCGGTGTGTTCGTGCGCTTCCCGCAGGTCCACGACAATCCGGAGGAGTCGCGGCCGGAGTGGGTCGCCATCAAGTTCGGGCACGAGGTGCAGGTGTTCGACCGGCCCGACGGCGACATGTACAAGACCGGCTCGATCTACGGCTTCGACCGGGTCGGGCTGGCCGGTGCCGGTGTGACGCAGAAGGGCACCTGGAACGACTACGAGATCCGCGTGGTCGACCAGCACTACTCCGTCTACCGCAACGGCGTGCTGATCAACGAGTTCGACAACATCGGCGGCCAGGACTTCTACCCGCCCCGCTCGGACGACCCGGGCACGGACGGGCGGCGGTTCGCCTCCGGCTATGTCGGACTCCAGGTGCACAGCACGGCGGACGTGATCTCCTACCGGGACGTGCGGATCAAGGACCTGTAGGAGACGCGGAACACCAAGGAACCGCGCACCGAGGAACCGCGCGCCGAGGAGCCGGCCGGCCGTCAGGACCCGGCCGGCTTCTCCTTGCGCGCCCGGCTCGGCTGCACCCGCTTGGGCTCCCCCGGCATCTTCGGGTACTCGGGCGGATACGGCAGGTCCCCGAGGCCGTGCTCGTGCTCGTCCCGGCGCGCCAGGTCGAGCAGGGCCTCAAGACAGAAGGCGTGGTCGTCCATGTCCGCGTGCACATCGCCCAGTTCGGCGAAGCGCGCGGGCATGGTCGCGAGGTCGAAGTCCTCGGGCCGTACCCCGTCCAGTTCGGGCCAGCGCAGCGGGGCCGAGACGGGGGCGTTCGGGCGGGGGCGCACGGAGTAGGCGGAGGCGATGGTGCGGTCGCGCGCGGTCTGGTTGTAGTCGAGGAAGATGCGCGCGCCGCGCTCCTCCTTCCACCATCTGATCGTCACCAGGTCCGGCATCCGGCGTTCCATCTCCCGGCCCACGGCGATCGCCGCGCGCCGCACCTGGGTGAAGGTCCAGCGCGGCTCGATCGGCACGAAGACATGCAGGCCGCGTCCGCCGGAGGTCTTGGGCCAGCCGCGCAGCCCGCCGAACTCGTCGAGGACGGCCCGCAGTTCATGGGCGGCGCGCACGGCGTCGGCGAAGTCGGTGCCGGGCTGCGGGTCGAGGTCGATGCGCAGTTCGTCGGGCCGGTCGACGTCGTGGCGGCGCACCGGCCAGGGGTGAAAGGTGAGCGTGCCGAACTGCGCCGCCCACACGACGGCGGCCTCCTCGGTGGGGCACATCTCGTCCGCGCTGCGACCGCTGGGGAAGGTGATGTGGGCGGTCGGGATCCAGTCGGGCATGTTTCTGGGCGCCCGTTTCTGGAAGAAGGACTCGCCGGTCACACCCTCGGGGTAGCGCTCCAGGGTGGTGGGGCGGTCGCGCAGGGCGCGCAGGATGCCGGGGCCGACCGCCAGGTAGTACCGGGCGAGGTCCAGCTTGGTGAAACCGCGCTCCGGGAAGAAGACCTTGTCCGGGCTGGACAGCCGCACCGTCCTCGCGCCCACTTCCAGTTCCACCGCGTCAGCCATGCCGCCACGGTAGGCGTACCGGGCACACCTCGCACACCGGGAGAAACGCGGCGTATGCACAATGTCGGTCACACGCGCAGAATCAGACCATGGATCTACCGGTCATGCCGCCCGTGAAGCCGATGCTCGCCAAGCCGGTGGCGAGGATCCCGCCGGGCATGCACTACGAGGCCAAGTGGGACGGTTTTCGCGCCATCGTGTTCCGCGATGGACCCGAGGTGGAGCTGGGCAGCCGCACCGGGAAGCCGCTGACCAGGTACTTTCCCGAGCTGGTCGCGGCGCTCAAGGAGCGGGTGCCGAAGCGGTGCGTGCTGGACGGGGAGATCGTGATCGCCCTGAACGGGCGGCTGGACTTCGACGCGCTGACGGAGCGCATCCATCCGGCCGACTCCCGGGTGCGCACGCTCGCCGAGCGGACGCCGGCCTCGTTCGTCGCCTTCGACCTGCTGGCGCTGGACGACGAGTCGCTGCTCGACGTGCCGCTGACGGACCGGCGGGCGCTGCTGGTGCGGGCGCTGTCCGGGGCGACGGCTCCGGTGCACGTGGCGCCGGCCACCACGGACATCGACGTGGCGCGGCAGTGGTTCGAACAGTACGAGGGCGCGGGTCTGGACGGCGTCATCGCCAAGCCGCCGGCGGGGCACTACCGGCAGGACGAGCGGGTGATGTTCAAGATCAAACACGAGCGCACCGCGGACGTCGTGGTGGCCGGCTACCGCCTCCACAAGAGCGGCCCGGTGGTGGGCTCGCTGCTGCTCGGCCTGTACGACGACCGCGGCACGCTCCAGCATGTGGGCGTGTCCGCCGCCTTCCCGATGAAGCGGCGCGCGGAGCTGATCGAGGAGCTGGAGCCGCTGCGGATGACGGACGTGACCGGGCACCCGTGGGCGGCCTGGGCCGAGGAGTCCGCGCACGAGACGGCCCGGCTGCCCGGGGCGCCGAGCCGCTGGTCGGGCAAGAAGGACCTGTCCTGGGTGCCGCTGCGGCCGGAGCGGGTGGCGGAGGTGGCGTACGACCACATGGAAAGCGGCGCCCGTTTCCGGCACACGGCCCGCTTCCGCCGCTGGCGCCCCGACCGCACCGCCGAAAGCTGCACCTACGCCCAGTTGGAGGAACCGGTGCGCTACGACCTCGCAGAAATCTTCGGCCCCCAGCCCTGACAATCGACAGCGCCCCCTAGGGCCGCGGGGCTGCATCGACATGCGGCTCCACCGCGCGAGCGCGACCAGCCACGACGCCGCCGCAGACGAGCAACAACCCGACAGCGCCCCCGAAGGGGCGCGGGGAACTGCGCGACCAGCCACGACGCCGCCGCAGGCAAACGGCGCCGCACGCAAACGGTGCCGCAGACAAGGGACGACACATCACGGCGCCCGCAGCGGAGCGCTGAGCGCCTGCTCCGCCCGCGTCACCAGCCCGTCCGCGCCGCAGGACCGCGCCAGCGACAGGCCCCGGTCGAGTTCGGCGGGCGAGCGCGCCGCGATGCCGTACTCGATGCGGGCCGCCGCGTGCTCGTACCGACAGGGCGAGGTCTCCAGATGCGCCACGGCCTGCGCGGCGAGCCGCACCGCGCGCTGCCCGGTCTCCAGGGCCGCCGCACAGCGCAGGGCCTCGCCGATCGCCGTGTCGGTGCCGAACCGTTCGGCCTGCCGGCGGGCGTCGGTGGCCAGTCGGGCGGCCCGCGCCGGGTCCGTCGCGGCGAGCGCCCTGGCCAGGTCGACGGCCCAGGGCGCGAGCACCGGATTGTGGCCCCCGCGGGACGCGGCGGCCTTCTCGGCGGCCTCCAGTTCGTTGATGCCCTCCTCGGTGCGGCCGACGGCGAGCAGCAGCCGGCCGCGCACACAGCGGGTGTCGGGCAGCACGATGGTCGACGGATGGGGCGGCGCGAAGTCGTACTGCTCGGCGACCGTCCATGCCTCCTCGACCCGGCCGCGGGCCAGCAGCGTGTCGACGAGTCCGCAGATGGCCGACCAGTGCAGATGCAGCCGGCGGCCGACTCCCTCGGCCAGTTCCAGCGCATCGCGCAGGACGGCCTCCGCTTCCTTCAGCCGGCCCTGTCTGCGCAGGGCGAGCCCGAGGGACGCGTTCGCCAGGGCGAGGTGGCCACCGCTCCAGCGGGCGTTCGTGTAGACGCGCAGCGCCTCCGTGAACAGGTTCTCGGCACGGTCGAGCCGGTCGGCGTAGGCGTACGAGCCGCCCAGCATCATCAGCAGTTCGATGCCCCACTCGGTGTCGGTCCAGCCGAGGCCCGGCGCCGGACGGCCGTCGACCAGGGCGCGGTCGCACCACTCGACGACCTCCTCGGCGCTCTCGCCGTGCGTCATCGCGTCGAATCCACGCAGGATCAGCAGGGCCCTTTCGGAGTTGTCGCGGCCGGTGCAGGTCCTGGCCAGGTCGGCGAGCCGCTGGGAACGGCCGGGCGCCGCGGCCTCGCCGTGGATGACCTCCCCCATGAAGCGCACGGCCTGCAACCGCATCCGGGCGGGACCCGGTGCGTGCCGCGCCGCCTCGGCCTCGACGGTGCGCACGGCGTCCTCGACCTGGTCGTTGTGCAGCAGCGCCTGGGAGAGCCGGACGACGGCGTCGACACGGGTGGCACCGTCGAGGCCGGGCATGGCGAGGGCGCTCCGCAGGTGGTCGACGGTGGCGGCGGGTGCCGTCAGCAGGGTGGCGCAGCCCAGTTCGAAGAGCACGAGGGCGTGCACCTCGGGCAGCGGCGGCTCCAGCAGGGCGCGCTCCAGACAGCGCCGGGCCGCGTCGGGCGCGCCGACGGCGAGGTGTTCCCGGGCGGCCTCGCGCAACTGCTCGACCAGTTCCTCGTCGTCGTCCGGGTGCACCCGCAGGAGGTGCCGGGAGGCCGCGGCGGCACCGCGCCCCGAGTCGGTGACGACCTGGGCGGCGATGCCGTGCATGGCGGTGCACAGGGCCTCGGGGATCGAGTGGTAGACCGCGGAGGCGATCAGCGGGTGGACGAACTCCAGGTCGCCCTGGTCCTGGCGGGCGTCCGCCGGGTCGGGCCGGGCGAGGATGCGGGCGGTGCACAGCAGGTCGACGCAGCGCTGCGCCGCCTCGACGTTCATGGTGGCGAGTCGGGCGACCTGATCCACGGTGATGCCGGTGCCGAGGACGGCGGCGGCCCAGGCGCACCGGGTGGCGTCCATGCCAAGGCCCTCAAGCCGGGCGACGAGTTCGCCGCCGCGGGCCGAGCGGTTGAGCGGGCGCAGGTCGCCGGCCCGGGCCTCGACCGGTTCGAGTTCGCTGTCCTGGACCTTGGCGAGGAGTTCGACCGTCTCGTACGGGTTGCCGCCGGTGACCGCCCAGACCTCGCGGCAGAACGGGGCGTCGGCGTGCGGGCCGAGGGTGGCGCGGGTCAGTCCGGCCGTGGCGTGCGGGGTGAGGGCGCTGAGCCGGGCGACAGGGCCGGCCGCGACGGCGGCCACGGCGTCGAGGTGCCGGCCGCTCTCGCCGCTCACCTCGCCGGGCCTGCTGGCGACCACGACCAGCACGGGCAGCTCGTGCAGGCGCTGCGCGAAGGCGGCCAGCCAGCACAGGGTCTCCTGGTCGGCCCAGTGGGCGTCGTCGATCAGCAGCACCAACGGCCGCTCCCGTTCGGCCAGCCGGCCGACGGCGGCGACGAGTCCGTCGCACACGTCCCGCGGGTCGGGCCGCCCCGCGACGGGGTCCGCGATACCGAGGGCGGGGCCCGCGATGTCGTACGAGTCGCCGAGGTGGTCGCGCGCCTCCTCGGGTCGCAGCGACACCAGGGCGGGCTGGAGCAGTTGGCGTACCACGTTGAACGGGACGGACCGCAGCGTCTCGCTGCCGCGGGCGGACCACACCGTGCAGCCGCGGCGCTCGGCGATGCGCCTGCTCTCGGCGAGCAGCGCCGTCTTGCCGAGTCCCGCCTCGCCCTGGAACACCAGCAGGCTTCCCGCGGACGACCGGTCGGCGCACAGGACGTCGAGCGCCCGCGTGACGGCGGCGATCTCCGCGTCGCGCTCCCACAGGGAGGCGGAGGCGGCCGCGCGGGGCCGTACCTGCGTCATCCCGTTACCTCCCCAAGTCGCCCGAACGACGTACGGATCCCGAGCGTAGCCGTCCGGCGGGTCGCGCGGAGGAGCGTCCGTGCAGCTCCTGTCATGACGGGTGAACCGCTTGCCGACCGGGCGCCGGGTCCCGGCCCGGGCGTGCCGGTGCCGAGCGAACGGTGGGTCAACCGGCCCGGGGCGGCCGGGCGGTGGCGTCGGTCGC
Source organism: Streptomyces diversicolor (assembly GCF_057537855.1). Lineage (NCBI taxonomy): Bacteria > Bacillati > Actinomycetota > Actinomycetes > Kitasatosporales > Streptomycetaceae > Streptomyces > Streptomyces diversicolor. Next base: position 26,929 of record NZ_BAAJXA010000001.1, on the reverse strand, counting down.
GGGTCCTCTCATCCGGCTTTCACCGACGCCTCATACGGTGGGGGCATGACGCAGGTGACTCCTCCCGGGTGGTACCCCGACCCCGGGCAGACGAATGACGGTCCGCCCACCGAACGCTGGTGGGACGGCAAGGCATGGACGGACCAGACCCGCCCCGCCGGGCCGGCCGCCGCATGGGGTCCCCCGACGCAGCCGGCCGGGCTTTATCCGCCCTATCCCGCGCAGCCGCCGGCCGGGCCCCGGCGGGGGCTGCGCACCGGGATCGCGATCGGCGTGGCGGCGGCGGTGCTCGCGGGCATCGGGGTCGGCGTGTACGCGCTGTCCGACGGCGGCTCCGGTGGCGACCGGGCCGGTTCCCCGCGGGTGCCGGGCGGTACCGAGGGGCAGAGCGGCGGGCCGGGCGGTCCGTTCGGCGGGCCGGGCGGCGGCTCGGGCGGTGGTCCGGGAGGCGGATCCGGCGGCTCGGGCGAGTCCGGTGGCGGCTCGCCGGCGCCCGGGGAGTCCGAGGCGCCGAAGGTCGAGGGCGGCGGCACGGTGTCGGACCCGGTCAACGGCATCAGTCTGCCGGTGCCGGACGGCTGGACCGGGCAGGTATTCAACGCGGGCGCGCAGGTGACCTCCGGCCACTCCTACAAGTGCCCGGGCGACACCTCCAAGACGTGCACCGACGGCGGTGCCTACTCGGCGCCCGCGCTGGTGCTCGGCACCGACGGGAGCACGCCCGAGGAGGTCGCCAAGGCGGACATCGCGGCCAACGCGGAGGAGTCGTACGGGGGCAAGACCTACGGCAGCATCACCTCGCACGAGGTGCTGGCCGCCAAGGCGGTCACCGTGGCCGGGCAGAAGGGGTACATGGTCCGCTGGAAGGCGGTCACGAGCAAGGGCAGCGACGGCTACGTCGAGTCGCTGGCGTTCCCCTCCCCCGCCAACGCCCGGCAGATGGTGGTGGTCCGCTTCGGCGTCGACGCCGGGGAGGGCACGTCGGTGATCGACGACATCACCAAGGGCATCAAGGTCTCGTCGGGCGGCGGCAACGGCCAGAACGTCTGACCCACAACCGCGCCCGCGCGGAAGCGCCGACCGGGGCGGTTGGCCGCGCGGCACGGCCGCCGCGCCCCCGCGGAACGACCGCCCAAGGGCACGTCACTCACACCGGACGGCCGGCTCGGACCCTCGCCCCACGAAACAACCGACCGGCCGCCGCCCACACGCGACCCACCCTCCGGTGCGGCCCACCACGCGGCGACGGCCACCGCGGGCCCGTGCTCACGCCAGACGGCCGTCCCGGACCCTCACCCCGTGAGCCGGCCGACCGGCCGCCGCCCACACGCGCCCCACCCTCCGGTGCGGCCCACCACGCGGCGACGGCCATCGCGGGCCCTCGTGCGTGCGGGGCGGCCGCCCCGGATCCTCGCCCCGTGAAACAACCGACCGGCCGCCGCCCGCGCGCGACCCACCCTCCGCCGCGGCCCACCACGCGGCGACGGCCACCGCGGGGCCCGCGCTCACGCCACACGGCCCCCGTATCCTCACCCCGTGAAACAAACGACCAGCCGCCGCCCGCGCGCGACCCACCCTCCGGTGCGGCCCGCCGCGTGGGGACGGCCGTCGCGGGCCCGCGTGCGTGTGGGGCGGTGGGGGTTGTCCGTGGAGCGGGCGGGTGGGGCGCCTCGCCGGTGATGCCGGGACGACACCGCCCCGGGGAAGTGGGTGGCCGGGTGGGGCTGCCTCCGCTCCAGGGAGTCCCACCCGGCCGGGGTGCGCCGCCCCCGTCCCCACGGTGCGGCGCGCACAGGCCACCGTCCCGTCATCCCGTGGACGGTGGCCTGAGTCTCAGGTCAGGCCCAGCGCGGGCAGCACGGCCGCCTCCACGAACCCGACGAGATAGGCGGAGTCGGCGTACTGGCCGGTCAGCACGGGCCGGATGCGCAGCACGCCGAACATCATGGCGGGCACGTACTCCAGCGCGGGGTTGTCCGGGCGCACCTCGCCGCGTTCGACCCCGCGTCGCAGCATCTCCTGGAGCGCGGCGATCTCGGGGTCGACCAGCGCCTCCCGGAGCACGCCCTTGAGTTCGTGGTCGGCCGTGATCGCATGGCCGAGCGACTGGAGCAGCCGGGTGTCCTTGCCGGACCAGTCACCCGCGGCGTGCGCGGCCTCGCGCAGGTCGTCAGCGAGCGACCCGGTGTCGATCCCGCCGAACCGCACCCGGCTGTTCGCGCGCAGCGCCGCCGCCACGAACCGGGGTTTCGTCTTCCACTGCCGGTAGAGCGTGGACTTGCTGCACCGCGTGCTGGCGGCGACGCCCTCCATGGTGACGGAGTCGTAGCCGCATTCGCGGATCTGTTCGAGCACGGCGTCGAAGAACTCCCGCTCACGCTCGGGCGTGATCTTGGAGCGGCGCGAGGCGGCGACCGTCTCCGGTCCGTTCGCGGCCTGCGACGTCATGCGCTGGTCTCCTCACTCCTCGGCCCGCCCCGGGGCTGCGCTCGACGGGCGGGTCCACCATCCGTTCCCAGTGTGTCGCACATCAATCGATACGTCAGTGTACCGGTACAGGAGCGTATCGGTACACTGTCGTTTCGGTACGCATACGTATCGATGAGTTCCGGTCGGGGGCCCGGGGCTCCGCACCGCCACACGCACGACCGTCAGCGAAAGGGCCGGGGGATGAATGCCCGAACCGAGCCTGCAGAAGCGGACCCGGGCTCCATAGCCCGGCCCCCGCTCGTCCGAGAGTTCCTGCTCGTCGCGGGGCTCTTCCTCGTCTACAAGTTCGGCCGGCAACTGGCCACGGGCCACACCGGCGAGGCGTTCCGCAACGCCCACCGCGTCTGGGACCTGGAACGGACACTGCACCTCCCCGGCGAGGGCTCCGTGCAGTCCGCACTGCTGCACGGCGGCCCGCTCGTCCACCTGGCGAACACCTATTACGCGACGGTCCACTTCCCGGCCACGCTGGCCTTCCTGGTCTGGCTGTACCTGCGGCGCCCGGCGCACTACCTCTGGGCCCGCCGGGTGCTCGCCGCGGTCACCACCGCCGCCCTGGTGCTGCCCTTCACGTTCCCGCTCGCGCCGCCGCGCATGCTGGCCGCCACCGGTCTGGTGGACACCGCCCGCGTCTACGGACCGTCGGTGTACGGGCCGCCGTCGAGCGACCACCTGTCCAACCAGTTCGCGGCGATGCCGTCGCTGCACTTCGGCTGGGCCCTGATGGTGGCGCTCGGCCTGATCGCGGCGACCCGCTCGCACTGGCGCTGGCTGTGGCTGCTGCACCCGCTGATCACCCTCGCGGTGATCGTCGGGACGGCGAACCACTACTGGCTGGACGCGATCGTCGCCGCGGCCCTGCTCGGCCTCGCCCTCGCCGCGATCCATCGCCCGCGGCACGGCGCCGGGACGGCGGGCCGCGGCACCCGGCGGTCCGTGCCGAAGGAGCGGGTCCTGGTGGGAGCGGACGCCCGATGAGCCCGATGAGCTCAGCGCTGCTCGCCGTCGCCCTCTCCCTGGTCTCCGCCGTCGCGTACGCGGCCGCCGCGGTCGCGCAGGAGCGGCTGGCCGCCCGCAGCTCCGGTACCGGCCTGCTGCGGCTGCTGGGCACCGGCGCGTGGTGGACGTCGGTCGGGCTGAACGGGGGCGCCGCGGTGCTGCACGTGGCGGCCCTCAAGTACGGTCCGCTGACCGTCGTACAGCCGCTCGGCGCGCTCACCCTGGTGGCCGCGGTGCCGATGGGGGCCCGGCTGGCGGGGCGGCGGGTCGGCGCCGCCGAATGGCGGGGCACCGCCCTGACGCTGCTCGGACTCGCGGCGCTGCTGGTCACGGCGTCCGGACCGGCGCCGCACCGGGTGCTGTCCCTGACCGAGGCGCTGGCCGTGGCCGGTTCGACGGCCGCCCTGGTCGGCGTGCTGGCCCGGCCCGGCACCCGGCCGGGCCTGCGGCACGCGACGGCCTCCGGCGTGGCCTCGGGCGTGGCCTCGGCGCTCACCCAGACGGTGACGGTGGCGGCGACGGACCGCACGGGACCGGTGCTGAGCCTGGCGGTGATCGTGGTCGCGCTGCTGGTCGCCGGGTTCGCCACCGGCGGGCTGCTGCTCTCGCAGACCGCCTACCGGGACGGCCTGGGCGCGCCGCTCGCCGTGGTGACGCTGGCCAATCCGGTGGCCGCCGCGGTGATCGGCCTCGCCCTGCTCGGGCAGGGCCTCAGGGGCGGCGTCGGCGGTGTGCTGCTGGCGCTGGCCGGGGCGGCGGTGGCGTCCTGGGGGGTGGTGGTGCTGACCCGGGTGCCGGGGCCCGTCGCCGACCAGGCGAAGGCGCACCCGGTGGCCGCGGTGCCGGCTCGGGAGCCGCGTACCGGCCCGGCCGGACCGTACCGCACATCCCCTCGCCCGGATCCGGGGCCTTTCACCACCCTGTCGGGAGGGTCAGCCGAGGCCCCGTGAGTCCTGCTTGAGTGCGGTGTCGACGGTCAGGGCCGTGGCCACCACGAGGCTCAGCAGGGGCTCGGGGAGCTGGTAGTGGATCTGCAGGACGTAGTTGTCCGCGGTCGTGAACATCGTCTTGGCGAGCCCTTCCCAGGTCTTGGTGATCCGGGCCACCTCGTTGTCCGCGTGGTCGACGATCGCGAAGTTCCACGCCCGCCAGTTCTCCGCCCTGATCGCGCCGACCTGCCGGCCGTCCGCGTTCATCGCGCAGTTGATCTTCCCGATCATGTTCTGCTGGACGATCTCACCGACCGGCGAGCCGTCCGGGCGGGTCACGATCACCCGGGACTTGAAGACCTTCGCGGGCCGGGTGAGCACCAGCTGGGGCTGCCCGTGGGGGTCGCGGATCTCCAGCCGGTGCGTCATGAACTGGTCGAGGCTGGAGACGAAGCGCAGGACCTTCTTCAGGGCGCTCTGTCCGACCTCGACCACGGCGCCGAGGTCGCGGCCCTGCTGGTCCATGACCTTGTACTCGTTGGTCAGCTCGATCAGCTTGGCCTTCTGGTTCACCACCAGCACCGGCTCGGTGAACAGCGTCCCGCCGCCGGCCGCGCCGCCCGCGACCCCGGCCTGCTGTTGCACCTGCCGCTGGACGCGCGGGTCGGCGGCGGGCTGCTGCGGCACCGAGGACTGCGGGGCGGCCGCCTGCTGGGCCCCGGGCTGGTCCGCAGTGGTGTGTTCGGTCCATTGCGCGCCGTCCCAGTAACGGAGCGTCCGGGGCGCTCCGTGCGGATCGGGGTACCAGCCCGCGGGTGTGTTCGATTGCGTGGTCACCGGGGCACACTACCCCGATCAGGCCGGTACCCGTCCGGTCCGTCCGCCCCGGTCGTCACCGGGGCGTCACGTCGCGGCGATCGCCGGATCGCTGACCCCTGGGCGTCCGTTCTCGACGTGTCCGGCGAACCCGCGCAGGAAGCCCGCATCGGCCTCGGACGTCACGGTCAGGTCGTACCAGCGCCGGCTCGCCGAGAGGTCCACGGTGCGCCGGACGGTGGCCCCGGCCCGCACCGACACCGTCCACGGTCTGCCGCCGTACCCGTCGGCGACCCTCAGCCGTACCGTGCCTGAACCCTTGTTGGTGAAGGTGAGCTGCACGTCGTCGCCCAGGGGACGCACGGTGACCTCGGGCCCCGCGCTCCTGCCGCGGCCCTTGAACACCCGCAGGAAGCCGTTGGGACCGTGCACGGTCAGGTCGTACGAGCCCTTCGAGTACGCCGAGTTCCAGGTGTCGGCGACGGACGTGCCCGCCTCGGTGGTGTACGTCCAGGGGCCGTCGGTGCGGTTGCCGGAGGTGACGAGGAAGGCGGCGCCGGCCCGCGCGCCGGAGGCGAAGCGCAGCGTGAACGTCCCGGCCGCATGATCGGCCGAGCCGTCCACCACGGGGGCGTAGCCGAGCGGCCGGGTGGGCCGCAGGCCGCGCTCCTGCCGCGGCAGCGCCGGGTCGGCGGGCGGGGTGGGCACATAGTCGGGGTGCCGGTCCCGGTCGGGCGGCAGATAGCCGTCGGTCGCGGGCAGGGCGAGGGGCCGGGTGTCCCTGCGGGAGAAGTCGAAGGCGGCGGTCAGGTCGCCGCAGACCGTGCGCCGCCAGGGCGAGATGTTCGGCTCGTGCACGCCGAAGCGGCGCTCCATGAACCGGATGATCGAGGTGTGGTCGAACGTCTCGGAGCAGACGAAGCCGCCCCTGCTCCACGGGGAGACGACCAGCATCGGCACCCGCTGGCCCAGCCCGTAGGGTCCCGCGACATGGCCGCCGTCGCCCTTGAACAGGTCGAGGCCCGCGTCGACGGTCGACTTGCCCTGCGCCGCGGAGGCCGGCGGGAACGGCGGGACCAGGTGGTCGAAGAAGCCGTCGTTCTCGTCGTAGGTGAGGAACAGCGCCGTCCTCGACCACACCTCGGGGTTCGAGGTGAGCGCGTCGAGTACCTGTGCGATGTACCAGGCGCCGTAGTTCGCGGGCCAGTTGGGGTGCTCGGTGAACGCCTCGGGGGCGACGATCCAGGAGATCTGCGGCAGGCTGCCGGACGCCACGTCCGCCCGCAGCCGGTCGAAGAAGCCCTCGCCCTTGCGGGCGTCGGTGCCGGTGCGTGCCTTGTCGTACAGCGGGTCGCCGGGCGCGGCGTTCTGGTACTGCTTGAAGTACAGCAGCGAGTTGTCGCCGTAGTTGCCGCGGTAGGCGTCCGGTATCCAGCCCCAGCCGCCCTTCGCGTCGAGGCCGTCGCCGATGTCCTGGTAGATCTTCCAGGAGATCCCGGCCCGCTCCAGGCGTTCGGGGTAGGTCGTCCAGGAGTAGCCCGCCTCGTCGTTGCCGAGGACCGGGCCGCCGCCACGGCCGTCGTTGCCCGTGTGGCCCGTCCACATGTAGTAGCGGTTCGGGTCGGTCGAGCCGATGAACGAGCAGTGGTAGGCGTCGCAGATGGTGAACGCGTCCGCGAGCGCGTAGTGGAAGGGGATGTCCTGCCGGGTCAGGTACGCCATGGTCGTGGCGCCCTTGGCCGGCACCCACGCGTCGTACCTGCCCTCGGCGAAGGCGGCCTGTGTGTCGTTCCAGCCGTGCGGCAGGTCCTGGATGAAGGCGAGTCCCAGGTCGTCGGCGTCGGGGCGGAAGGGCAGCAGGTCCTTCCCGCCGTCCGACTGGTACCAGACGGGCCTGCCGTCGGGCCGGGCCACCGGGCGCGGGTCGCCGAAGCCGCGGACGCCGCCGAGCGAGCCGAAGTAGTGGTCGAAGGAGCGGTTCTCCTGCATGAGGACGACGATGTGCTCCACGTCCTCGACCGAGCCGGTGCGGTGGTTCGCGGGCAGCGCGGCGGCCCGCTCGATGCTGCCGGACAGGGCGGTGAAGGCCGAGGTGGCGCCCGCGAGTTGGAGGAATCTGCGCCGGTTGACTTCGGGCATGCGAGGGGCCTCTCATCTCTGGCGTACGGAACGTCAGGGGTGTGACGGAAGGTGCGCGGTGCGAGTGTTCCAAGAGCGGCGGACGTCAGGGAAGGGCGTGATGGCGCCGATGTGAAGGTCGGCGGTACAGCCGGCGGGCGCGGTCCGCGCAACCGCTCGTGCCGCGGCCCGCGCCCCGTGTCGGGTGGGCGCGGGCCGCGGTCGTGGCTCGTTCGCTGTACGGGCGGTGGCATGCCGTGCTCGGCACCGACTCGCGTGCTACGGCGCTCGGGGGACCGGCGCCCGCGGGCGGGTCAGGGGGTCAGGTATGCCTCCACCTCGCTGAACTGGGCCGCCGGCCAGCCGGTGTTGGCGCTGACCGTCAGCCGCAGGTGGCGCAGGCCGGTGCCGCTCGGCAGGGCGACGGTGGCCGTGTTGCCGGTGGCCGGGTCGAACCGGTACCCCTGGGCGCCGACCACCGTGGTGTAGTTCTGGCCGTCGGTGCTGCCGAGCACGGTGATGGTCTGGGTGCGTGCGCCCCAGGCCGTGGACGGCGGCAGCTTCAGCACCAGGCGGCGTACCGCCTGCGCGGACCCGAGGTCGACCGTCAGGGACTGCGGGAAGGCGTTGTTGGTGGACTCCCAGTAGCTGTTCGCGTCGCCGTCGACCGCCTTGCCGGGTGTGTAGACGTCCACGGAGCCGGTGGCGCTGGCGGGGCGGCCCTTGGCCAGGTTGCGGGCCGGGTCGGGGTCCGGGTTGCCCTGGCCCGGCTGGGGCCAGGTGGAGCAGTCCGACCAGGTGCTGTTCCAGCCGGAGTTGCCGCCGCCGTCGGTGAGGGCGAAGGAGCCGGAGTTCGCCGGGTAGGGGCAGTTGTAGATGCCGGCGGCGCCGACCGCGGTGGCGGTGACGTTGCGGAGGGTGGCGGCGCCCTGGGCCTCGGCCTGCACCACGACGGTTCCGGTGTTGCGCACCGTCGCGCCGTCCACGGTGACGTTGCGGACCGGGTAGCCCTGCCCGCCGCCGGAGACGAACTCGAAGGCGCTGTAGGGGCTGTCGGTGATGGTGGTGTTGGTGATGTTGACGGTCGCGTTGATGGCGCTGTCGTAGGAGTCGACGCGCAGCGCGCCCATCGGGTGGTTCCAGTTCGGGTTCATGGCGCCGGTGCGCACGAGGGTGTTGCCGTCGACGGTGATGGTGCCGGCCAGCGGGGAGAAGGGGTCGAGGAACTTCTGGTTGGAGATCGCGATGCCGCTGCCGAGGGCGTTGGTGTCGGAGATCAGGTTGTTCTTGACGGTGATGTTCGTGCCGCCGTAGACGGCGATGCCGTTGGCAAGGTTGGGCTGCGAGACGGTGTTGTTCTCGAAGCTGCTGTCGGTGTCCGGCGCGTACAGCGACCACATGGCGAGCGAGTCGTCGCCCTGGTTGCGCAGGAAGTTGTTGCGGACCCGGACGCCCTTGGCGTTGCCGTTGAGGTTGAGGCCGTCGGCGGTGGTGTCGAGGATGCGGTTGTTCTCGACGACCAGGTTGTCGTTGTTGCCCATCAGCCAGAGGCCGACCTTGACATGCTGGATCCACATGCCGGACACCGAACTATTCGGCCCCAGGGACCCGTTGACGAAGTTGTCGGGGCTTGAGTCGACGCGTTCGGTGACCTCGCCGATGACCGCGAAGTCCTTGATGCGGACGTTGCCGGCGGAGCCGGACTGGTCGATGAAACGGGAGGTGTGCACGACGGAGTGCCAGCTGCCGGCGCCCTGGAGGGTGACGTTCTGCACGCCGCTGAGCGACGAGGTCAGCCGGTAGTCGCCCGGCGGGATCCAGACCACTGAGCCCTGCGCGGCGGCGATGGCGTCCCGGAAGGCCTGGGTGGAGTCGCCGTTGCCGCTGGGGTCGGCGCCCTTGGAGGTGACGGAGACCGATCCGGCGGGCTGGGTGGCCGCCGCGGCCACCTGCTCGAAGTCGGCGACGTCCACGGTGACCTGGGTGCCCGTCGACTGGAAGGCGACCTTGTCGCCCGCCTGCACGTTCTGGCCGAGCAGCAGCCGGGCGTTGTCGAAGAAGTGATGGGTCTTGGCGCCCGGAATCCAGCCGGTGTCGACGTAGGAGTACTTGGAGGTGACCGTGAGGGTCTTCGCCAGTTTCTGCCCGTTGACGTACACGTCGAGGGTGCCGGACTGGCCGTCCGGGACGCTGTAGGCGACGTTCACCGCGTTGGCCGCGCGCGGCACGGTGAACTCGACGCGCTGGCCCGAGGTGAGCCGCACGGCCTGGCGGCCGGATGCCTCGGAGGCGAGGGTGCCCTGGGTGTAGTCGGGGCCGATCTTGGTGCCGGTGGTGGTCGCCGACTCGGCCTCGACCGAGGTGAACGGCAGGGTGGCGCCGGCCGCCGCGTGCGCGGACGGCGCGAGGGTGACGAGCATGCCGGCCGCGAGGGCGACGGCCGCGCCGATGGCCGGCATGCGCCTGACATTTCTGCGGGTGCTGCTGGACATGTGCTGATCCCTTCGTGGTGGGGGTGCGGGGATGAGCGAGGTGCGGAACAGCGGGGTGCCGTGGAGCAGGACGGCGGGGCGTGCGGTGCGCGGGGATCACGGGCGTGCGGTGGAGGCAATCGCGGGGTTCCGGTGGACGGTCCGGTGGACGGGGACAGCAGGGGTGCCGGCGGCTCAGGTGCGCAGCCAGGCCGCCGTGTCCTGGGGCAGCCGGCCCTCGTCGTCCAGCGGGCCGCTGGTGAGCAGGAGTTCGCTGTGCGCGGGCAGGTCGGCGGGGGCAGCGGCGAGGTTCACCACACAGGTGGCGCCCTGTACGCGGGTGAAGGCGAGGACGCCCTCGGGGGCGGGCAGCCAGGTCAGCGGGCCGTGCCCGAAGGCGGCGCGCAGCCGGATCGCCGCGCGGTAGAGGGCGAGCATCGAGGCGGGGTCCCGCTGCTGCCGGTCGGCGGCGTAGTCGGCCCAGCCGGCCGGCTGCGGCAGCCAGGGCTCCTGCCGGGATCCGAAGCCCGCGTACGGCGCCTCGGCCACCCAGGGCAGCGGCACCCGGCAGCCGTCGCGGCCCGGGTCGGTGCCGCCGGAGCGGGCGTACATCGGGTCCTCGATGCGGTCCACCGGTATGTCGGCCTCGGGCAGGCCCAGTTCCTCGCCCTGGTAGAGGTAGACCGCGCCGGGCAGCGCCAGGGACAGCAGCGCGGCGGCCCGGGCCCGCCGGGTGCCCAGGGCAAGATCGGTCGGGGTGCCGAAGGTCTTCGCGGCGAAGTCGAAGCCGGTGTCCGCACGGCCGTAGCGGGTGACGGTGCGGGTCACGTCGTGGTTGCACAGCACCCAGGTGGCCGGGGCGCCCACCGGGGCGTGCTCGGCGAGCGTCGTGTCGATCGCCTCCCGCAGCCGCCCGGCGTCCCAGGGGCAGGACAGAAAGGAGAAGTTGAAGGCGGTGTGCAGTTCGTCGGGGCGCAGATAGCGGGCGAAGCGCTCGGGGTCGGGCAGCCACACCTCGCCGACGAAGACGCCGTCGTAGGTGTCGGCGACGGTGCGCCAGGAGCGGTAGATGTCGTGGAGTTCGTCGCGGTCGACGAACGGGTGCGGGTCCTGTCCCTCGGTGAAATCCGGCAGCGCGGGGTCCTTGGCGAGCAGGGCCGCCGAGTCGATGCGGACGCCCGCGACGCCCCGCTCGAACCAGAAGCGCAGGACGTCCTCGTGTTCCTGACGGACCGCAGGGTGGGCCCAGTTGAGGTCGGGCTGCTCGGGCGTGAACAGATGCAGGTACCAGTCGCCGTCGGGCAGCCGGGTCCACACCGGTTCGGTGGAGCCGACGAACTGGGACGGCCAGTCGTTGGGCGGCAGTTCGCCGTGCTCGCCGCGCCCGGGCCGGAAGTGGAACAGCGCGCGCTCGGGGCTGCCCGGTTTCGCGGCGCGCGCGGCGCGGAACCAGGGGTGCTGGTCGGAGACGTGGTTCGGTACGACGTCGACGATGGTGCGGATGCCCAGTTCCCGGGCCTCCGAGATCAGCTTCTCCGCCTCCGCGAGGGTCCCGAAGGCCGGGTCGATCACCCGGTAGTCGGCGACGTCGTAGCCGCCGTCCTTCATCGGCGACAGGTACCAGGGGTTGAACCAGAGTGCGTCCACGCCGAGTTCGGCGAGGTAGGGGAGCTTCGCGCGGACTCCCGCGAGGTCCCCGGTGCCGTCGCCGTCGCCGTCGGCGAAACTGCGTACGTAGACCTGGTAGATGACGGCGGAGCGCCACCAGTCGCTCTGGTCACGGGCCTGGGTGGGCTGTCCCACAGTGCGTGCCTTTCTGTCGAGGGGGCCGTGTCAGCCCTTGGTGCTGCCGGCGCTGATCCCGGCGATGATGTGCCGCTGGAAGACGAGGAACAGGGCGACCATGGGGATGCTGGCGATCACCATGGCGGCGACCAGCACGGTCAGCTGGATGTTCTGGGACAGCTGGACCAGGGCCACGCTGATCGGCTGTTTGTCGGTGTCGGAGAAGACCATCAGCGGCCACAGGAAGTCCTGCCAGACGGCGACCAGCGCGAAGATGGAGACCACGCCGAGGACCGGCCGGGACATGGGCAGCACGATGGACCACAGGGTGCGCAGCTTTCCGGCGCCGTCGATCTCGGCCGCCTCCAGCACATCCCGCGGGAGCTGGTCGAAGAACCGCTTGAGGAGATAGAGGTTGAAGGCGTTGGCGACGGCCGGCAGCCAGATCGCGAGGGGGTCGTTGAGCAGGCTCGTGTGGATCAGCGGCAGATCGGCGACCGTCAGGTACTTCGGTACGACCAGGGCCTGGGCCGGGACCATCAGGGTGGCCAGGATGCCGCCGAGCACCACCTTGCCGAAGGCGGGTCTGAGTGTGGACAGGGCGTAGGCGGCGGCCGTGCAGAACACCAGCTGGAACGCCCAGGCACCGGCGGCCTGCACCACCGTGTTCCACAGGTGCTGGGGCAGCTGCATGAGGTCCCAGGCGTCGGTGAAGCCGTCGATGTGCCAGCGTTCGGGGACGAGGGTGGGCGGGGTCCGTGCCACCTCGTCCGGCGACTTCATCGCGCCGGTCACCATCCAGTAGACGGGGAAGAGGAAGGCGAGCGCGAAGAGCACGACGGTGCCGGTGAACACGGTCCAGTAGAGGGCCTTGCCGCGCGGCCGGGCCAGCACGGACGGGGAGAGAAGGGTCCGGGTGCTCATGCGTCCCCCTCCGAGCGGGTGAGCCTGAGATAGACGGCGGAGAACGCCCCGAGCAGGACCAGGAGCATCACGCTGAGCGCGCAGGCGCCGCCGAAGTCGTTGTAGAGGAAGGCATACTTGTAGATGAGGTACAGGACGGTGACCGTGGCGTTCTCCGGGCCGCCGCCCGTGATGACGAACGGCTCCGTGAACACCTGCATGGTGGCGATGATCTGAAGCAGCATCAGCATGAGGATGACGAACCTGGTCTGCGGGATCGTCACATGCCGCACGCGTTGCAGGAGACTCGCGCCGTCCAGTTCGGCCGCCTCGTACAGCTCGCCGGGGATGGACTGGAGAGCGGCCAGGTAGATCAGCACGGTGCCGCCCAGGTTGGCCCAGGTCGCCACGATCACCAGGGAGACCAGGGCGGTGTCGGCGCCGTTGGACCAGGTGGAGGTCGGCAGATGCAGAAAGCGCAGCGCCTCGTTGGCGAGGCCGGCCCCCGGGTCGTAGAACCACTTCCACAGCAGGGCGCTGACCACCGGCGGGATCATCACCGGCAGGTAGACCACGACCCGGAAGAAGGCTTTGGCGTGCCGCAGTTCGTTGAGCACCAGGGCGAGGACGAACGGGATCGCGAAGCCGATGAGCAGGGCGAGCAGGGTGAAGGTGAGCGTGTTGCGCCAGGCCGCCGCGAACTCCGGATCGTGCAGGACACGGGTGAAGTTGGCGGTGCCGACCCACTCGGGCGGGGAGCCCGGTGTGTACTTCTGGAAGGCGATCACGACCGCGCGGATCGCCGGGTACCAGGAGAACAGGGCGAAGCAGACGAGCCCGCCGAGCAGGAATCCGTAGGCCCGGAGCTGGTCGTTCAGGCGGCGCCGCCCCCGGCCCCCTACCGGGGGCGGCGCCGGAAGGGGGCGTACGGCGAGGGCCGGGACGTCCCGCCGCGCTGCCGTCTTCGTCATCGCGGTCAGCTCCGGGCCAGAATGCCGTCGATCTTGCCGGAGGCGTCCTTGAGGAGCTGGTCGATGTTCGCGTCCTCCTTGGTGAGGACGGCGGAGACGACCCCGTCGAGGACGGAGTAGATCTGCTGGGCGTTCGGCGGCTCGATCTTCATCCGGAGGTTCTGGTTGCCGTCGAGGAAGGCACGGTAGTTCTCCACCGGGACGTTGGCGTTGGCCTTCTTGATCTCCTGGTCCTTGGCGTCGGCCGCTCCGGTGAACAGGCGCGGCTCCGGCAGGCCGACCGGGGCGTCGTTCTGCCGGCCGCGGGCGTAGTCGCCGAGGAAGCCGGAGCCCGGGGTGAGGAACATGTGGTCGAGCCACTTGAGGCCGGCCCGGATCTGCTCGGGTGTCGCCTTCTTGTTGAACATGTAGCCGTCGCCGCCGATGAGCGTGGCCTTGCCGCCGGGCATCGGGGCGAGCGCCAGGTCCTTGTAGTCGCCGCCCTTCTCCTTGACGAGGATCGGGATGTTGTCGGGGGCGGCGAGGTACATGCCGAGCTTGCCCGAGCCCATCATCTGCTGCACGTCGTTGATGATGAGGAGCTGTTTGCTGCCCATCGAGTCGTCGCTCCAGCGCATGTCGTGCAGGTTCTGCAGGACGGCGTGGCCCTCGGGGGTGTCGATGGTGGCCTTCTTGCCGTCGGCGCCGACGACGTCGCCGCCCTGCGAGTACAGCTCGGCGGTGAAGTGCCAGCCGCCCTGGTTCTGGGCGCTGTAGTCGGCGTAGCCGACGGTGCCGCCGCCGAGCGCGGCGATCTTCTTGGCGTCGGCGCGGACCTCCTGCCAGGTGGCCGGCGGCTTGTCGGGGTCGAGGCCCGCCTTCTCGAAGAGCTTGCGGTTGTAGATCAGGCCCATCGAGTAGCCGGTGCGCGGGATGCCGTAGACCTTGCCGTCGACGGTGTAGATGTCGCGCAGCTGCTTCTGGATGGTCTCGTAGCTCTTCAGCTCCTTGACGTACGGGGTGAGGTCGGCGGCCTGGTTGATGTCCACGACGTGCTTGGCGTTGGTGAAGTAGGTGTAGAAGACGTCTTCCATCTGGCCGCCGGCCAGTTTCGCGTCGAACGTCTTCGGGTCCTGGCAGGGGAAGGCGTCGTGTGCGACGACGTCGATGTCCGGGTTCTTCTTCTCGAAGGCGGCGATGTCCTCCTCGAAGAACTTCCGGTCGACCTTGGCGCTCTTGGGCGGCTCGCAGTTGACGGTGATGCGGGTCTTGCCGCCGGCCGACTCGTCGTCGGACGACCCGCAGGCCGAGGCGGCGAGGGCAAGGCAGGAACAGACGCCGATCGCGACAAAGGTGCGGCTCAGGCCGGTGCTTGACATCGGTGGACCCCTCTGGACAGGAGCTGTGGGCGTCGCACACTCAAGCACCGGCAACAGCGCTTCGCAAGATGTCGCGCAGAATCTGTAATTATTCGACAGTCGATGGGATCTACTGGATCTCAGGCACGCGGTGCTTGCGCGGTGGAGCCGCGGACCACCAGCTCCGGCTCGAACAGCAGCTCGTCGGCCGGTACGGAGGTGCCGCCGATCTGCGCGTTGAGCAGCTCGACCGCGGCCCGGCCCATCGACTCGATGGGCTGGCGGACCGTGGTGAGCGGCGGTTCCGTGCAGTTCATCAGCGCGGAGTCGTCGTAGCCCACGACGGAGACCTGTGCGGGCACGTCGAGCCCCTTGCGCCGGGCGGCCCGTACGACGCCCAGCGCGAGCGGGTCGCTGGCGCAGATGAAGCCGGTGACCCCGCGGTCGATCAGCTTGGCCCCGGCCGCGTGGCCGCCCTCGATGGAGAAGATCGCCCGGGCCACGTGGGCGTCGGGCAGCCCGCCCGCGAGGGCGCGGGCCGCCGCGAGCTTGCGCGCCGAGGGAACGTGGTCGCCCGGCCCGAGCACCAGGCCGATCCGCTCGTGCCCGAGGGAGGCCAGGTGCCGCCATGCCTGCTCCACGGCGACCGCGTCGTCGCACGACACGCCCGGGAAACCGAGGTCGTCGATGGCCGCGTTGACGAGCACCACCGGGATGTTGCGGTCGGCGAGCTGCCGGTAGTGGTCGTGCGGCGCGTCCGCCTGCGCGTACAGGCCGCCGGCGAAGACCACGCCGGAGACCTGCTGTTGCAGCAGCAGTTCGACGTAGTCCGCCTCGGAGACCCCGCCCTTGGTCTGGGTGCACAGCACCGGGGTGAGCCCGAGCTGGGCCAGCGCGCCCCCGATGGCCTCGGCGAACGCCGGGAAGATGGGGTTCTGCAGCTCGGGCAGGACGAGGCCGACGAGCCGGGCCCGCTCACCGCGCAGTTGGGTGGGCCGCTCGTAGCCGAGGACGTCGAGGGCGGACAGCACCGCCTGCCGGGTGGCCTCGGAGACTCCGGGCTTGCCGTTGAGCACCCGGCTGACCGTGGCCTCGCTGACCCCGACCTTCTTGGCCACTTCCGCAAGTCGTCGCGTCATACCCGCAAGCCTAGCGCAAGCTACGCAAGCCGCTTGCGTAGGAGACCTGCGGGAACACCCCGCGCATGCTGCCCCGCCTCGCCGACGGTCCCCGGTGCTCCCGGGAGTTCTGGGGGTTGCCGGGGTTCTGGCCGTTCCCGGGGTGCCCGGGGTGCCCGGGGTGCCCGGAGTCCTGAGGATTGCCGGGGTTCCGGCCGTTCCCGGGGTGCCCGGGGTCCTGGGAATTACCGGGGTTGCCGCCGTTGCCGGGGCTCGCCAGGCGTCAGGGGGCCAGGCGGTTCTGGAGGGGCCAGGCGGTTCCGCGAGGTCCAGGGGTTTCCGGCGTTCTCCGCCCGTCCCGGGCCTGTGATCGCACTCGTCGCCGTCATGGCCGCCACGGACCCGCTTCACGTCCGGCTTGCGCAGCGCCCCGCCGGGTGGGACCGCCGTGGAAGGTTCGGTTCCTGCGCGCGGAGGGGCGGTGACGCGGGCCTGCGCGGAACGGGAGGTGGCCCTACGCGGTGCCGCGCCGGTGCGCGGCCGAAGTGCGCGGTGCGCGGCCGGGGCCGGCGGGGACGGCACTCTCCGCCGCCAAGCAGGTCCAGTAAGGTCCGCTGCGGTTCGACAGCGCCCCGAAGGGGCGCGGGGAACAGCGCGACCAGCCACAACGGCGCCGTAGACGACCGACGGCATAGCGCGGCATGTCCAGCGGAGCGCGGCCGGGGCCGGCGGGGACGGCACTCTCCGCCGCCAAGCAGGTCCAGTAAGGTCCGCTGCGGTTCGACAGCGCCCCGAAGGGGCGCGGGGAACTGCGCGACCAGCCACGACGGCGCCGTAGACGACCGACGGCATATCACGGCATGTCCAGCGGAGCGCTTGGCGGCAACTAGATCCGGCTCTCGGTCGCCGTGTCCGATGACAGGCGTTGAGCCAGGTAGATCGGGATCACCGAGAGCAGGACGAGCACCGCCGCCACCACGTTGACCACCGGTGCCTGCTGCGGCCTGGTCATGTTCTCGAAGATCCACAGGGGCAGGGTCTGGATACCGGGCCCCGCGGTGAAGGTGGTGACCACGATCTCGTCGAAGGAGAGCGCGAAGGCGAGCAGCCCGCCCGCGAACAGCGCGGAGCGCACCAGCGGAAAGGTGACGTCGAGGAACGCGCGGAAGGTGTGCGCGCCCAGGTCCATCGCCGCCTCCTCGTACACGGCGGAGGTGCGCCGCAGCCGGGCGACGACGTTGTTGAAGACGATCACGATGCAGAAGGTGGCGTGCCCGACGACCACGGTGAACAGTCCGAGCCCCACGCCCAGCGGTTCGAGGACCGTACCGAAAGCCGAGTTGAGCGCGATGCCGGTGACGATGCCGGGCAGCGCGATCGGCAGGACGACCACGAAGGAGACGGTGTCCCGCCCGAAGAACCGGTGGCGGGCCACCGCGAAGGCGATCAGCGTGCCCAGCACCAGCGCGACGGCCGTGGCCCCGAGGCCCGCCTTGACGGACACCCACAGCGCCGCGCGCGCCCCCGCGTTGTGCCAGGCGGCCGACCACCAGCGGCCGGTCAGCCCGGGCGGCGGCCAGCTCGCGCTGCGGTCCGGGTTCAGCGAGTTGACGAGGACCAGCAGCAGGGGCACATAGACGACGGCGAAGCCGAACCCGGCGGCGACGCGCAGCGCGATCCGCGCGGTACGGGAGAGTTGCACGGCGGCTCCTCTACAGGCTGCTCAGCGCGCCGGTGCGGCGCATCGCCAGCAGGTACAGCACGATGACGACGACGGGGACGGTGCCGAGCGCGGCGGCCATGGGCAGGTTCAGTTCGATGTTGGAGTAGACGAGGTTGCCGATCAGCTGGGTCTTGCCGCCGACGATCTGCACGGTGATGTAGTCGCCGAGGCTGAGCGAGAAGGTGAACACCGATCCGGCGGCGACCGACGGCAGCACCATCGGCAGCACCACGGAGCGGAAGGTGCGCCCCGGGCGTGCCCCGAGGTCGGCGGAGGCGTCGAGCAGTTGGTCGGGCAGCCGGGCCAGCGCCGTGTGGACGGGCAGGATCATGTACGGCAGCCAGAGGTAGGTGAGGGTCAGCACGGTGGCCGGGAGTCCGAACCCGGGCCCGCCGAGCCCGAACGGCGCCAGCATCCAGTCGGCGAGCCCGCCCTGGGACAGGATCAGCCGCCAGGCGTACACCTTGACCAGGTAACTCGCCCACAGCGGGGTGAGGATGGCGACGACGAGCAGCGGGCGCAGGCGCGGGCGGGCGACCCGTGCGGTGTAGAAGGCGACCGGGAAGGCGATCACCGCGCACAGGGCGGTGACCGCGAGGGCCACGCCGATGCTGCGCAGGACCACCTGCCGGTAGACGGGGGTGGTCAGCAGCGTGCGGAAGGTGTCGGTCGACCAGACCTTCACCACCTCGGAGGTGAAGGAGTCCGTCGTCCAGAACGCGGAGACGAACAGCACGGCCAGCGAGCCGAGGTAGAGCACGGCCAGCCACAGCAGCGGGGCGCTGAGCAGCAGGGCGAGCCGGAGGCGGGGGCGGCGGTGCAGCGCCCCGGCGAGCCGCCCGAGCGGTCCGGGGTCCGGGGTGCCGCGCCCGGTGCCCTGCGCGACGGCGGTCATGGCGTCAGCCCTTGATCTCGGTCCACGCCTGGACCCACCGGGCGTAGGGCACGCATGTCACGTCGGTGCGGCCGTCGAGGCACTGCTCGATGGGCGTGTTCCAGAAGGCGATCCGCTTCCAGTAGGCCGTGTCGGCCGCGTGGTAGATGGTGCAGAAGTTCTTGTCGGTGGTCTCGGCGCAGGCCCTGGCGTTGGCGGGTGCCTCCCCGAAGTACTCGGCGACCTGGGCGTTGACCTTCGGCGAGACGATCCAGTCGAGCCACTTGTAGGCGCAGTCGGGGTGCTTGGCCTTGGCGGAGACCATCCAGGTGTCCGACCAGCCGGTCGAACCCTCCTTCGGTACGACGGCCTTGACCGCGGCGCCCTCATCGGCGGCGAGGTTGGCGATGACCTGCCAGGTGGTGCCGACGACGGAGTCGCCGCTCTTGAAGGCGGAGACCTCCTTGAGGTAGTCGCTCCAGTACTCGCCGATGTCTGCGTTCTGCTTCTTCAGCAGCGCGACGGCGGCGTCGAACTGCTTCTGGTCGAGCGCGTAGGGGTCCTTGATGCCCAACTCGGGCCGGGTGGCCTTGAGATAGAGCGCGGCGTCGGCGATGTAGATCGGCGAGTCGTAGGCCGTGACGTGGCCCTTGTGGCGGCCGGCGTCGTCGAAGACGGCGGCCCAGGATGTCGGTGCGGGGGTGACCTTCCGCGTGTTGTACATGAGGAGGTTGGCGCCCCGGCCGTGCGGGATGCCGTAGGCCCTGCCGTCGACGGAGTTCCATGGCTGCGTCTTCAGGTCGGCGAAGACGTCCTTGTAGTTCGGCACAAGGGCGGTGTTGACGGGGGCGGCGTCCCCGGAGGCGATGAGGCGCAGGGACGCGTCGCCCGAGGCCGAGACCGCGTCGTACTCCCCCGTCTTCATCAGTTTGACCATCTCGTCCGAACTGGCGGCCACTTTGGAGTGGACCTGGCAGCCCGTCTCCTTCTCGAAGCCGCTGACCCAGTCGGCCTTCGGGTCGTTGGAGCCGTCCTCCACATAGCCGGCCCAGGCGATCAGATTGACGCTGCCCTCGCTCGCGCCGAGCTTCGTCGGCGCCTTCAGGTCGGGCGGGTTGAGGCCGCCGGACGCCCGGCCGCCGCCGGAGCCGGAGGAGCCGCAGGCGGTGACGGCCAGGAGCAGCGCGGCGGTGGCCGTCGTCTGGAGGGTTCGGATGGGGCGCACGCGGTTCTCCCTACGTCGGGCGGTTTCAACGGGGGGCGGGCACGTGGACCGTGTGGCGCCTGTGCCACTGGAGGCGGACCCGGGCGCCGCGGTGGGCGGCCACGTCCTCGGCGGTGGTCTGAAGGTTCTGCTGGAGCACGGTGAGCCGGCCGCCGGCGTCGAGGTCGACCAGGAAGCGGGTGGTGTCGCCCAGGTAGACGACCTCGGCGACGGTGCCGGTGGTGGTGGCGTGCCCGGGTTCGTCGGCGACGGCGGACTCCTTCAGCAGGCGGATCTTCTCGGGGCGGATGCTGTAGGTGCCGGGGGTGCCGACGACGCGCTGGGCCGCCTCGCCTGCGAGCAGGTTGGAGGTGCCGACGAAGGAGGCGACGAACGGGGTGGCGGGGCGTTCGTAGATCTCGGCGGGGGTGCCGACCTGTTCGACGCGGCCCTGGTGGAAGACGGCGATGCGGTCGCTGATCGCCAGGGCCTCCTGCTGGTCGTGGGTGACGAAGACGAAGGTGATGCCCACCTCCCGTTGCAGCGCCTTGAGTTCGGCCTGCATCTGCTCGCGCAGTGTGCGGTCGAGGGCGCCCAGGGGCTCGTCGAGCAGCAGCACGCGGGGCCGGCCCACCAGGGCGCGGGCGAGCGCGACGCGCTGGCGCTGGCCGCCGGAGAGCCGGCCGGGACGCCGCTTGCCGTAGCCGTCCAGGCGGACCTCGGCGAGCGCCTTGCGGGCCCGCACGAGGCGTTCGGCCTTGGGTACCTTGCGTATCTTGAGGGCGTAGGCGACGTTCTGTTCGACCGTCATGTGCGGGAAGAGGGCGTAGTCCTGGAAGACGGTGTGCACGTCCCGCTCGAAGGGGGCGCGGCCGGTGACCTCCTGACCGGCCAGTTCGATCCGGCCCTCGGTCGGGGTCTCGAAGCCGGCCACGAGCCGCAGGACCGTCGTCTTGCCCGAGCCGGACGGGCCGAGCATCGAGAAGAACTCCCCTTCCCTGACCTCCAGGTCGATCCCGGCCACGGCGGTCGTCTCGCCGAAGGACTTCCGCAGTCCCTGCAGCCGGATCGCGCTTCCCTCCATGGGCGGGAACCTTTCTGGCGCTCGCGGTCGTTGCCCAGAAACATATGAAGTCATAGTTCAAAGCTCAAGACCGCCTCGGGGTAAAGCCTGGGTCAATGCGCAGGGTGGTGACCGTGAAACAGCAGAGGTACGGCGGCGGCGCCCGCCGGGCCGTCTTCGCCCCGGTGGGCAGCCGGGCACGGGTCGACGCGGTCGTGCACCGGCTCGGTGACGCCATAGAACTCGGACTGCTCGCCGACGGGGAGCAGTTGCCCGGCGAGAGCGAACTGGCCGGCCGGCTCGGGGTGTCCACGGTGACGCTGCGGGAGGCGCTGATGGCGCTGCGCCAGCAGGGCCTGGTCACCACCCGGCGGGGCCGTGGCGGCGGCAGCTTCGTCTCGCTGCCCGAACTCCCCGGCGCGGACCGGCTCCGGGCCCGGCTGCGCGGCTGGAGCACGGAGGAACTGCGCGATCTCGGCGACCACTGGGCGGCGCTGTCCGGCGCGGCGGCCGGGCTCGCGGCGCGGCGCACCGAGCCGGACGACCTGGCCCCGCTGCGCCGCACCGCCGGGGAACTGGCCCAGGCCGCGGACCCGGCGGCCCGCAGCCGGGTGTACGGCCGCTTCCATGTGGAACTCGCGGCGGCGGCCCAGTCCGCCCGCCTCACCCGGGAGCAGGTCGCCCTGCAGACGGAGGTCGGTGCGCTGCTCTGTCTCGTGCTCGGGGACGACGAATATCGTGAAGAAGTCGCAGACCGTCAACTCCGTGTGATCGCGGCCGTGCAGGATGGGGCGCACGCCTCGGCCGGTTCGCTGGCCGAGCGGTGCGTGCAGGAGTCGACGGCGCGGCTGATCGCGGTGCGGCTCACCCTGTAGGGACCCGCCGGTCCCCGTCCGCTGGAGGGCGCCATGCGCAGCAGCCACGGACCCGTCGGCGCCGCGCCCGCCACGCTCGACGCGCGGGCGGAGGAACGGGTCGCGGCCCGGGTGGGCGCCGTACTGGAGGCGGTCTTCGACGCCGTCGCGCAGACCCGCGCCGACACGGCCGAGTTGCTGACCAGCGTCGCCGCGCGGGGCCGGCCGCCGGGCTCCGCCGATCTGGCCGCCCTGCGGCCGGGACTGCATCTGCGGCTCGCCCGGCAGGAGTTGGTCTGCGGCAGCGGCTTCATCGCCGCGCCGGGCCTGCTGGCCGACGTACCGGCCTGGCTTGAGTGGTGGCAGACCAGCGCCGAGGGGGACGTACGGCCGCTCGCGCCGCTGCTCGATCCCGAGCGGTCGGCGTACGCGGACTACACGCACTGGGACTGGTTCGCGCTGCCCCGGGACACGGGGCTGCGGGCCGTGGTCGGGCCGTATGTCGACTACCTCTGCTCCGCCGAGTACATCCTCACCCTGTCCGCGCCGGTCAGGGTGGCCGGCCGGTTCACGGGTGTGGCCGCGGCCGATGTCCGCCTGCGTGACTTCGAGGCCGCCGCGCTGCCCCTGTTGCGCCGGCTGCCCGGCCC
The DNA here is from genome assembly GCF_057537855.1 of Streptomyces diversicolor. Taxonomy (NCBI): domain Bacteria; kingdom Bacillati; phylum Actinomycetota; class Actinomycetes; order Kitasatosporales; family Streptomycetaceae; genus Streptomyces; species Streptomyces diversicolor. The sequence goes on along the minus strand of NZ_BAAJXA010000001.1, from coordinate 4,624 downwards.
CGCCCATCTGGTGAACGCCCGCGGCCGGGTGGCGGCCTCCGCGGACCCGGCCCATCTGGCCGGATCGCTCACCAGGGGGCCCGACTTCGCGGCCGTCCTCAAGCGGGCGCGAGCCGAGCGGTCCGGCGGGCGGCGGCTGGTGCCCTGCCGTGACGTCCCGCTGGTGCTGGTCGTGGCGGCGGGGTGAGCGGGTCCGGTGACGTACGCCGCGGTTCGACAGCGGCCCGAAGGGGCGCGGGACCGTATCGATATACGGCCCCGCCGCGATGGGGGTCCCCCTGTGCGAGCGAAGTCGAGAACTCGGGGACCGGCCGGCCACGACGGTGCCGCGGACGAGCGACGGCGCGCCGCGGTACATCCGGCGGAGCGCTCAGCCGGCGCGCGGCGGACCCGCCCGGCGCCGTCGGCGACCTGAACGCCGGCGGTGCCGGGTCAGGGCTCCGGGGTGGGTACGACGGTCAGATGGGTGGCCGTGCCGGGGGCGCGGCGCGGGCGGCGCGCGGTGACCGCGGGGCGGCGGGGGTCGCGCAGCACGAGCGTGAGACGGAGGTAGCCGAGGTCCCCAAGGGTCTTCGGGGTGTCGATCACGATCCGGCAGTCGGTGGCACCCCAGCGCGGGTCCGGGTGCAGCAGCGGACGGACGGCGCCGTCGTGCTCGGCCGCGCCCTCGCCGACCGCGCGGATCCAGTGCGGCAGGCCCTGCCGGAAGGCCGCCTCCATGATCGGGTCCTGGGCGATCTCCCGGCGGACCGCCTGGAGTCCGTGGTCGTGGGCGTACCGCTCCAGGGCGCACTTGAAGTGGGCCAGCATCGGCAGGGCCCAGCTCGACTCGTGGTCCCTGAGGACCGTGCCCGCGTCGGGGTGGAACAGGACGAAGCGGAGGAAGTTGTCACCGGGCATGGCCGTGGGATGCGGGCCGATCCCGCGGAACAGCGTCTCGAACGCGCCGTTGGTGAGGACCACGTCCCAGCGGTGGTCGGCGACGAGGGACGGGAACGGCACGGATTCGAGGAGCGTGGCGTAGTCCTGGAGGTACGCCTGGGCCTCGCGGCCCTCGGGGACCGGCCGCGGCGCCGGCCGCTGCCCACCTGCCTGATATGCCATCGGGAGGTCACCCCTCTTGCCTATGCGGCCTTCACGCGGCGAGGTGATCCTGCTGCCCCGACGACAGTCATGTCAACTATCGTGGCATTTCGGGGCCGTTGACGGCTGAAATTGGCCACAGTTGTGGCGAGACCTGGATGTGGGTTCGAGGCACGGGCTACCCTCCGGGAAGTTCACGGCAATCTCTGGTGGCAGGGCACTGAATCCCTTGAGAGACGTAGGAGTTCTGTCGGTGACGGATGGCTACGAGGATCCGGGCGCCGCGGCGACCGCCCAGCTGCCGGCCGTCGTCGCCCGCGTCACCGCGCTCGCCGACCGGCTCGGCGTGCCGCACCCCGACGTCTTCGACGCCCCGCGGCTCTCCGTCGCCTGCGGCGTCCCCGAGCCCGTCGTCAGGGCCCTGCTGAGCGGCAGGTCCGCGGGCGAACCCGATGTGCAGGCCCGCTTTCTGCAACGCCTTGACCTGTTGCGCCGCACCCGGCTCAAACCCAACGGACGCAAGTACACCCAGCAGGAGATCGCCGACGGCGCCGGCATGTCCCGGCAGCAGGCCGGCGCCCTCATCAACGGCGACCGCCGGCCCACCATGGAGCACTGCGACGCCCTCCAGCGCTTCTTCCGCGTGCACGCCGGATTCCTCACCGCGGAGGACCCCGAGGCCGTCGCGGGCGCCCTCCAGCGCACCGAGCAGGAACTGCTGCAAAAGCTCGCCGACCGCGAGCGGGCGGCGGCCGAGGCCGCCGCGGACCCCTTGGAACGGCTGCTGCAGGACCACGGGGTGCGGGGCATCGCCTGGCGCGCCGCGCAGCTGCCCACCGACCAGCACCGGGACAAGGTCGCCGAGTGGCTGGACATGCTCCTGGAGAGCGTCAAGCGGCCCGAGTCGTGAGCCGGGGGAGGAACGTGGGCATCGGCAAGGACATGCGACGGCTGTGCGGGGCGCTGCTCGGAGAACTGACACTGCCCACGCCTGCCCGTCCGCGGGATCTCTACACCGCCCTGTGCGACGCGATGAGCCGCCGCCGCGGCCGTCCCGTCCACTTCCGTACGGCCGTCTTCCCGACCGGGACGGCCAGCGGGCTGTGGCTGGACATGACGGACCAGGACCTCATCGTGGTCGAGGAACGCACCGCGCCCGACCACCAGTTGGTGATTCTCGGCCACGAGCTGTGGCACATGCAGGCCGGGCACCGCGGCCATCAGGTCGGCGGCGCGGCCGTGACCGCGCGGCTGCTCGGCGACGGCGCCGGCGACACCGGCCGGGCCGCCCTCCAGGCGGCGGTGCACCGGGTCGCCGCACGCACCCGCTTCGACCTCCACGACGAGCGCGAGGCCGAGACCTTCGGCCTGCTCCTGGCCAGCAAGTGCCGTACGTGGCTGACGGGTTCGGCGCTGCGCGGCCCCGCGCAACGCGACCATCTGGCGGGCCGGATCGAGGCGTCCCTGGGCTACCGCGGCCCCCAGGGCTGAGACCGCCCCGCCGCACGGCACGCGGCGGTCCCAGCGGGTTCCGGCTCGGCCGAGCGGGCGACAACGGGTGTGGACGGACGGCGTTGTCAGTGGCGGACGGCAAGCTGGAGGTGCGCCGCCGCCACGCGCGGCGTACGCGCCGTCCCGGCGCGTGACCGCAGAGCCGACCCGGGGAGAGCCGACCGATGACCACCGCCGTACTGACCGACCGCGAGCGTACCGCCGTACAGTCCTATCTCCGGCTGCTCCATACGGTGCGCGCCGCCTTCGACGGCCCACCGGACGGCGGCGGGCCGTTCCTGGTCCCGCCCCAGGCGCTCGCCGAGGCGGAACAGGCCCTGACGGACGCGGGACTCGCCGGCAACGAGGAGGCGTTCTTCCGGCTGCTGCACACCTGGTGCCCGCGGCCCTGAGCGGCGGCGCCGCCGCGCCGCGCGGGTCGCGGCGCGGCGGGCGCTCCGGTGACACCGCCCGCCGTCCGGACGCAGGGCCGGCGGCGGGCGTCCGGACGGCGGGATCCGCGTTGCGCAAGAACCGACACCCGGCAGGGGGGAATCCGTAACACGCACGTTGCAGACGGGCCTCCGGAAAGCCGTATGATCGCCCCAACACCACCGTCCCGATCTCCCTCAGCACGGGCGGTTCGGTGTCCCTCCCACCACCTTGCCCGGGCACGGGCGGCTGCGCCCTGCCCGAAAACCCCGAAAGGCGGCCTGCATGCTCTCTCGCGTACGCGTCTGGCTCAACCGCACGTACGCGGAGAACGTGTTCTTCATGGATCAGCTGCGCAGAAACCCGAGCGACCGCGCGGTCGAGATCCACGCCACCCACGGGGACGCCGACTCCCCCGTGCTCGCCGCCGCCGACACCGCCGACCTGGAACCCGAGGGCCTGTCGCCTGCCGGGTATGTCGAGTACGCGCTGGACCAGTGCGCCCGGCGTGGCATCGACGTGTTCGTGCCCCGGCTGCACCAGGCGGCCGTCGTCGCGCACCGCGGCGAGTTCGAGGCGGCCGGCACGGCGCTGCTGGCGCCGACCCCGCAGGCGATCGCCGTCTTCGAGGACAAGGCGACCGCGTACGAGGCGGTCCGCTCGGTGGGGGTGCCGGTGCCGCCGTTCCAGCGGGTCCGGACGGCCGACGAACTCATCGCCGCCGTCGAGGAGTTGGAGGCGGGCGGGCACACGGCATGCTTCAAACCGGCCTCCGGCGCCGGTGGGGTGGGCTTCCGTGTGATCACCCGCAGCCCCTTCTCGCTGCTGCACCTCGGCGGGTTCCCCGGTCCCTACGTCCAGCTGGACCTGGTCGTTTCCGCGCTCCGCCGGGCCGACCATCCGGTGGACTGGCTGGTGATGCCGCGCCTTGAGCAGCCGGAGGTGTCCGTGGACTGCCTGACCGGGCCGGACAACCGCGTCCGGCTGGCCGTCGGCCGCACCAAGAACGGCCGCCGCCGCGGGTTCACGCTCCACGAGCAGTGGCTGGAGCCGGCCCGGCTGATCGCCGAGGGCTTCGGGCTGCACCATCTGTCCAACATCCAGTTCCGGATGTACGGCGACCGGCCGGTGCTGCTCGACGTCAACACACGGCCCGCGGGCGGCCTGTACCAGCTGTCCCTGTGCGGCATCAACGCCCCCTGGGCGGCGGTGCAGTTGGCGCTCGGGGAGGACCCCGGGCAGATCGTGCCGCCGTTCCTCGGGCAGGACTACACGGTGGTGTCGGGGCCGCGTCCGGTGCGGGCCGTTCCGGTCGACCGGCCGCGGCCGGAGGAGACCTCACCGTTGCCTCCGGCGGTTTCGGCGGCTGTGGTGCTGCCGTTGGGCTGACCGTCCCTGCGGGGCGGGGGCGGCGCGGGTAGTGCGCCGGAAGTGGGGGTGTTGGCGCGGTTCGGCGGCTGCGGGTGGGTTGTGGTTGCTCGCGCCCCCCCTGCGGGGCGCTGGGCCTCGTCGGCAACCTGCGGCCGTGTGCGCAAACGCGTCGGCCAACCGGGGGGCAGGGATGTCGGACGGCTGCGGGTGAGTTGTGGTTGCTCGCGCAGTTCCCCGCGCCCCTTGC